>DATGWB010000071.1:0-7409 GCA_035299725.1 Thermoplasmata archaeon | reverse complement strand
TTCGGTGAAGCCATTCGATTGCACGTGGACGACGCGGTGCTGACCAACGGAACCGTGGACGTCCACAAGGCGAAGCCGATCGGTCGGCTCGGCGGGTCGCGGTACTGTCGCACGCAGGACGTCTTCGAACTTCATCGTCCGAACGTCACGGGACCGAAGGCCGCGGGAAAGACCGAAGCGCGCTGACGACCTGGCCCTTTTCCGGAGGGAAGTCGCATCTCGTCCGGGCGTTGCAAGAACCATTAAGTAGGTCGAAATCTACGTCGAACATGGGACGGCGGCGAGGTCGAGCGCCCATTCGCTTGGCATCCGCGGCCGCTTCCGAATCATCGTTGGAATTGGAGGGGTGGAACGGCGATGCGGACCGCTGAGGAACTGAACGCGAGCTGGAGGCAGGACGAACGGTGGGCCGGCATCATCCGGCCGTACCGAGGCGAGGACGTGGTGCGGCTTCGCGGATCGATCGGGATCGAGCACACCCTCGCGCGGATCGGCGCGGAACGCCTGTGGTCCCTCTTTCGCGCGGAGGATCCGGTGACCGCCCTCGGCGCCCTGACCGGCAACCAGGCGATCCAGCAGGTCCACGCGGGCCTAGCCGTGATTTATCTGAGCGGTTGGCAGGTCGCCGCCGATGCGAACGACGCGGGCCAGATGTATCCCGACCAGAGTCTGTACCCGTCGGACAGCGTCCCGAATGTCGTGCGCCGAGTGAACAACGCCTTCGTGCGGGAGGACGAGAAGCACACGGCCGCGGGCGGGTCCCGCGTGAACTGGTTCGCCCCGATCGTGGCCGACGGGGAGGCGGGATTCGGCGGCCCCCTGAACGCTTTCGAGTTGACGAAGGCGCTGATCGAGGCCGGCGCGAGCGCCGTGCACTTCGAGGATCAGCTCGCGAGTGCCAAGAAATGCGGCCACCTCGGAGGCAAGGTGCTCGTCTCGACCGGCGTCTTCCTCCAGAAGCTCGTGGCGGCGCGTCTCGCCTCGGACCTGTGTGACGTCCCGACCATCCTGATCGCCCGCACGGACGCGAATTCCGCGAAGCTCATCACGACCGACGTCGACCCGCGCGACCAGCCCTTCATCATCGACGCGGAACGGACGACCGAGGGCTTCCACCGGCTCCGCGGGGGCATCGATGCGTCGATTGCCCGCGGACTCGCGTACGCGCCGTATGCCGATCTCCTGTGGTGCGAGACGTCGGGTCCCGACCTCGACGAGGCCCGGACCTTCGCCGACGCCGTCCATGCGCGATTCCCGGGGAAGATGCTCGCGTACAACTGCTCGTCCTCGTTCAACTGGAGGAAGAAGCTCGACCGGGAGACGATCGCGCAGTTCCAGCGAGAGCTCGCCGACATGGGGTACCGGTTCCAGTTCGTGACCCTCGCGGGCTTCCATGCGCTGAATCTCTCCATGTTCAAGCTGGCGCGGGGCTATCAGGAAAGAGGCCTGACCGCCTATGCCGAGCTCCAGGACGCCGAGTCCGACGCAAAAGCGGAGGGCTACCACGCATTCGAGCATCAGACGTTCGTCGGGACTGCTTACTTCGATGAAATCGCCCAGGTGATCACGGGCGGAGATGCGTCGACCCTCGCGATGGTGGGCTCCACGGAGAAGGAGCAGTTCCAGGACGTCGCCGCGAAAGTCGAATCGGTCGAATCGCATTCGCCCCGACTCGACGCCAGCGAGACTGGTTAAGCATCGGCCCATCAGAAGGGCAGCTTGCTCAGGCCGATCGCGAGCGGAAGGAGGGCTTCCTCCCTTCCGAGGAACTTCGCGGTCTGCAAGACCGAGTTCAGGTAGCTGATCGTGTGCTCCTTCTCGCCCACGGTCCATTGACCGTAGAAATCCACGATCGCCGCGAGGAGATCGTCGAGTGGGAGACCTGCCTCGAGTGCATGGCGCACGGTCTCCTCCGCGGGAGGTGACTTGTATCGCAGGCTCGACTCGAGGGCCGCGAGGAGGGAAGACCCGTCGGTCGAGGTCGTCTCGCCGAGCCGGAGAAAGTCCGGATAGCCGAATTTCGTCGTCAAGGTGCGATACAACTTCCACAGGAGCCACGCGTTCTCGGACGGCGTCAGGTAGCGACTCGCGAGACGCGCGGCGTGGACCTCGCTCAACGTGTGACCCAGGAAGCCCGGATCGGCGCTCGCGGCGATGAGGAGTGGACTGTACGCCGAGTCGGCGCTGCCCTCGAACGCGAGCGCCCGGAGGATCTCCTCGACCCGCTCGAACTCCCAGTCCTCGAGGAGCCGGCCGAGCAGCTCGACGTCGGGCTTTCCGGGCCCCGACCCCGCGAGACTCGGGATCTCGATCGGAGGGACGCCTTGCAGGCTGACGGCCTGGACATGCCCGAGATTCGAGAGCGGAACGAGGCCGCGCGGAAGGCCGAGCGTCGTTGCGACCTCGCCATATGCGACGGCCGTCGCGAGATTGTGACCCAGACGTCCCGGGTCATCGAGCGATGTGCGGATCGCCAGGTGAGAAGCTACCTCAATCCCATGGTCCAGGCCAATCCGGGGCAGGAGAGCCGCCGCTTTGGGTCCGGCGTGATCGTGGACGACCTTTCGATAGGCCCGCTCCATGTCCTCCTGCCTTGCGCCGGGAACCGCGCGCGCCTCCGCGTCGACCCCGGCCAATGTCAGCGTGCGCTTTTGCAGGCTGAAATTGTACAGGACCAAGAACCGCAACAGGCCGAGGCCACCGGGAGGACGCGTGAGCCGTAGGAGATCGCGGCCCGCTTGGAGCGTCAACAGGCCGTGCGGCGTGTGCAGTTGAGGATCGTCATGATTCGACGCGACGAGCAGCAGTCCCTCGAGAATCGGCGCCGCGTTCGCGGGATCTTTCGCGAGGTCGTCGAAGAGGCGAATCCCCTTTTGGTGCTCGAACGTGGGCAGGAGGGCGAACAGCCGTTCGAGGTCTCTGGATGCCAAGCGCCGAAGGAAAGGTCGCGGACGCTTTTAGGTTGCGGGTCCGGTGACAGAGCAACTCTTATGGGGAACCGGGACCTTCGACAATGGTCATGCCTCTCTACGATATCATCATCATCGGCTCGGGCCCCGCGGGCCTGACCGCCGCCATCTATGCGACGCGATCGAACCTCAAGACACTCGTCATCGCCGGCGCCGTCGCGGGCGGTCAGCTCATGATCACGACCGACGTCGAGAACTATCCCGGCTTCCCGAGAGGCGTCCAAGGCCCGGAGCTCATGGATCTCTGGCGTCAACAGGCCGAACGGTTCAAGGCGGACTTCGTGGACGACAACGTGTCGAAGGTGGATTTTTCGAAACGTCCGTTCAAGATCTGGACGTCCGAGGGAATGCACGAAGGCCGCTCGGTGATCATCGCGACCGGCGCGAACGCCAAGTACCTCGGCCTCCCGAACGAGGAGCGACTCAAAGGCCGGGGGGTAAGCGCATGCGCAGTATGCGACGGGTTCTTCTTCAAGGGGCTCGACGTGGTAGTTGTTGGCGGCGGCGACACGGCGATGGAGGAGAGCCTCTTCCTCTCGAAGCTCTGCAAGGCTGTAATGGTTGTCCATCGGCGACAGCAGTTCCGCGCGAGCAAGATCATGCAGGACCGCCTGTTCAAAACGCCGAATGTCAAGGTCATCTGGGACTCTGAAGTCGTCGATGTCATCGGGGACGCGAAGGTCGAGGGCGTCCGAATCAAGAACAAGAAAACGGGCCAGACCTCCGACCTCAAGGCTCAAGGATTGTTCCTTGCGATCGGCCACGAGCCCGCGACCGAAATCTTGCGGGACCAGTTGAAGCTCGACAAGGGCTATGTGGTCCTCCGACCGCACGACGGCCTGTCCACAGCAACATCCGTGGACGGCGTGTTCGCCGCGGGAGACGTTCACGACTTCCGTTACCGACAGGCCGTGACGGCGGCGGGTTTTGGCTCCATGGCGGCACTCGACGCAGAACGATGGCTCTCACAATCTAACGCCTGAGCGTTCCGAAATCTTGAAGTTGATTCGACCGTTAGGCACGGAGGGACCCTCGAATGGTGCGCATCTTCCGGGGCGGCGTGCTCGACGAGCGGTTCGAAGGTTCGGTAGTCGTAATCGGGCCGCGGCCGACGACGATGACCGGGCTTGTCCGCGGCGATCTTTTCGTGCGTGACAGCAGCGTGTGCGACGTGACCGGGATGGTGTCTGGAAACCTCCTCGCGGAGCGGACGGGGAAGGCGGTCCTCCGGGGACTCGTCACAAAAGCCGCCAAAGCCGCCGGCGGGGATCTCGAGGTCTATGGGATGGTCCAGGGAGACGTCGTCAACGAGGGCGGCCGTCTTTACGTTGACAAGGGCGCCGTGGTGCGGGGGAAGGTCATCGGCCAGACCCATCCCGGGCCGCTCCCGCCACCGGAGAAACCGGTGACGCCAGCCACCACCGCAACGCCGCCGGCAACCACGCCGGCTCCTCCCGTTTCGCCGCCGAAACCTCCGGCCGCGCCGGGTCCGTGAGCCTCAGGCCTCGACGTTCGGTTCGACCGGCGTCTCTTTGAGCGGCATCTTGTCCGGCCTCTTTTCGCCGGACGAGAACAGTTGGAGGTACGGGATCAGGTTGCCCATGATCCGGTTCTCCGCCTTCCGCAGGTGCTCCTCGTAGGTCGATCGGCTCACCCCGAGGCTCCGCGCGATGTTCTCCGTGGTCACGTCGCGCGGGGAGCTGTAGTATCCATAGCGGTGCGCCTTCAGGAGCGCGTCCGATTGCTTCGACGTGAGATCCCCGAAGAGGCTGTTGACCCAGATGCTCGACGGCAGGACGCTGAGCGGAAGTTCCCGTTTCCGGATCAGCTCCGTCGGTCCGCGCTTGTTGAAGTCCTTGAACAGGTCTCGCGTGCGGACCTCGTCGAAGGCAATCAGTCGGAAATACCCCCAGCCATCCTGGAAAATCGCCGGAGGCGCGTCCACGGCCTCATGGGGTTCCCACACGTTCCACGGGCTGTCCCAGCTCGCGCAGGTGCACTTGAGCATGTAGATCCGGGAGTCCCCGGCCTCGGCCCATTGGTCGATGCACTTGCCTGCCTTCCGAATCTCCTTCGCGATGTGCTCGAGCACGTCCTCATCCCGGGTCGGAACCTGGATCATCTCTCGATTCCAGATGCACCACATCGAGATTGGAAGACCGGGATGTTGCGCGGAGATTTTCATGAACGGGTAGTCGTACTGGGTCCGAAACGAGATCTCCCAGAGGCTCATGGACAGCCCATTACGGTCCCGGGGGATATAGGTGGTGCCGTCATTCGACGGCCGCCAAAGGCGGGTCAAAGAGGTTCGTCGCGGGGGCCTTTTACCCGTTCGAGGTACAAGACATGTATCTGATCGCACCAGACAGCACACGGATTTGGACGGACAGCAACCGCAACTTCACCCTCCGGGAGTACAGCCGCCTCGAATACGGCCGCTCGGACGTCGGGTGGATCCTTGCCTCGGTGAAGGCCTCCCGGCCTGCGCCGAAGAAGCGCGCGACCCGGTCGCTCGGGTTGCGGCTGCGGTACTTCCTGAACTCCTTCCGCGGTTTCGCCGCCTTCGACGTGCACGGTCACGACGACACCCAGTGCCCGTAGAGGCGGCGCACCTTTTTATCGGACGGCCCCGTCCCAGGAAGGGATGGCGGAAGTCACGATTCGCTATTGCTCTCCGTGCCGCTATCTTCCTAAAGCGATCCAAGACGCGGACGCGATTTTGAAGGAATTCGGCGAGAGCCTCTCCGCCCTTCGCCTCGTACCGGGCGACCACGGCGTCTATGACGTCGCGGTCGACGACACGGTCGTGTTTTCGCTCGAGAAGACGAACCGGTTCCCCGAGTCGACCGAGCTGATCCAAGAGATTCGGGCTCGGGTCAAGCCGCGCAAGGCTCGTAAGAAAGCGTGATCCTCGCCCTACGGGGGTCTTCATCGACCCGTCGTTTGACGGCCGTCTATGGCGGGTCAAAATCCCTCATCGACCGCGTCGTTCTCCGTTGCATGTTCGGAACCACATATCCGATCCTCGATGCGAGCGAACTTGTGAACGAGTACGTCCGGAACCCCGATTTGGCCGAGTACGTCCGGTGGGAATACCGTCCCGCGGACCGATCGAGCGTGATCCGGTCCATCCGGAGACGCCGGACGCCGAGGTCCTGGCGCGTTCGGGTCGCGGGTGCAACGCGCCTCGTGCGCCGGCTAGGGGCCTGGGTCAAGGCCGTGCGGGAGACACCCGGTGGGCCAGTCGAGTCCGGTCTCGTGTACCGCGCGACGTGGCGAGAGAGGGTCCTCTAGGTTCACGGCTCAGGCCGGCGAATCGATCGAGAGGACGACTTTCCCGAATTGCTCGCCCCTCCCGAGGTACTCGTGGGCCTGGCGGGCCTGCTCGAGCGGGAAGATCCGGTCCACGACCGGCTTGAGGCGGCCCATGAACACGAGCTTCATGACCTCCTCGAACTCCCGCTGATTCGCCATCGTCGAACCGAGCACGGAGAGCTGTCGCCAGAACAAATATCGCGCGTCGAGTTCGAGCATCGGACCGGTCGTCGCCCCCGGGACCACGATGCGACCGCCCTTCCGGAGGCTTCGAACCGAGTCTTTGAAGGTCGCCTCGCCGACGTGGTCCACGACGACATCGACCCCGCGCTTCCCCGTGAGTTCCCAGATGGCCTTCGACCAGGGCATGGCCTTGTAATTCACCAAGACGTCCGCGCCGAGCGCCTTCGCCTTCTCGAGTTTCGCATCGCTCGAACTCGTCGTGAAGACGGTGCAGCCGGCGAGCTTCGCGACCTGGATCGCGGCCGTCGACACGCCGGACCCGGCCCCGAGGATCAAGACGTCCTCGCCAGGTCTCACCTTCGCGCGGGTGATCAGCATGCGCCATGCGGTCATGAACGCCAAGGGGACCGCGGCGGCCTGAGGGAACTCCATGTCCGTCGGGATCGTCAGGACGTTCCGGGCGGGGACCGCGACCTTCTCCGCGTACGTTCCGGGGAGGTGCTCCCCGAGGATCTTGTACTCCGCGCACTCGGAGTCCTCGCCCCGCAGGCAGTACTCGCACCGCCCGCACGAGATGCCCGGATTCACGACGACGCGGTCGCCCACCTCGACGTCCGTGACGTCGGAGCCGACCTCGGCGATGTCGCCGGCGGCGTCGCAGCCGAGGATGTGGGGGAGCGTCAGCTTGAGGGTCGGGATGCCGTCGCGCACCGCGAGGTCCAGGTGGTTCAGCGAGGCGGCGTGCACCCGCACGACGACCTGATCCGGACCGGGGACGGGATCCGGGTGGTCCTGATCGAGCTCGAGGACTTCGGGCCCGCCGAAGCGGGGCACGACAACCGCCTTCAGCGTACCACCTGCGCGACGGCGGCGAAACGGAGCGGTCCTAGATAAGGGCCGCCGTCACCGCACGTTGTAGCCCTTCGACTGGAGCAATCGCAC
>DATGWB010000070.1:0-3058 GCA_035299725.1 Thermoplasmata archaeon | reverse complement strand
AGAACATGACCGTCGTCCGGGGAACGCTCGTCGAATGGCGACTCGCGAACCCCACGGAGCCCCATACGATCACCGGACCGGCCCCGGGCGGAGTCCTCGCATGGGATTCGAGCCCGAACTTCAACCCGCCCGCGCCGCCGCCCGTTTTGATCACCCCCGGCGCAACGTTCAATCACACGTTCAGCACCGCGGGGACCTTCACGTACCTCTGTAAGGTCCACGCATACCAAGTCGGCAGTTCCTGGGCCGGGATGGTCGGGACGGTCATCGTCGAGCCGGCCGTGGTCGACACGTCGAGCACGGTCCTGACCGTGAGCTACGCCGCGCTGGGCGTCGCCGTGGTAGCCCTTCTGGTCGGCATCTATGCGTTAGTTCGGAAACGTAAGCCATAAGACCGTCCGAGGTTGTCCAATTCGTACCGGTCAGCGGGCCTGGCGATGAGTGGGACCTCGAGCACCGATCTTCCGCGCGTAACCCGTCAGGACGCCGACACGTTCATCGTGCTCGCTCCCGGATGCGTCGACGAGGTCGCCTCCCAACTGGGGCGACTCGGTCGCAAGCGAGCGTACGTCGTGACCGGTTCGAGCCTCGCCTCCGGACGCGTTGGGCAGAGAATCCGCAGCGAGCTCGGGTCGATGATGGTCGGAATATTCTCGGGGGCCCGTCCGCACGTTCCCGTCGAGACCGCGGAGCAGGTCGCGAACGAGGTGCGATCGCTGAACGCGGACGTGATCATCGGCCTAGGTGGAGGAAGTCCGATCGGGACCGCGAAAGCCGCCGTCTCCCGCTTGGCGGGAGGTGTTACGCCCCGCGATGGTCGTTGGATGGTCGCGGCGATTCCGACCACGTACTCGGGATCCGAGGTCACCCCCGTCTTCGGCACGACCGATGTCGCGCACGGTCGCAAAGAGGTCGTCCGGAATCCCGGAATCCGCCCTCGGCTGGTCCTTTACGATCCGGAGCTGGCCGTCGATACCCCGCCCGATCTGACCGCGGGCACCGGAATCAACGCGCTCGCCCATTGCGTCGAGGGCCTGTACTCGAACGACGCGGGCGACGAAGAGCGGGCCATGGCCGTCCGCGCGGCGACCCTTCTCGTGGAGCATCTGCCAAAAGCGTTCGCGCGGCCAGAGGACCTCGCGCATCGCTACCATCTGTTCGAGGGATCGATGCTCGCGGGGTTGGTGCTCGCGCGGGCGGGAATGGGCGTCCACCACGGACTCTGCCACGTACTCGGCGGGCGGTACAACGCGCCGCATGGAATGTTGAATGCCATCATCCTCCCTCACGCGATGCGGTTCAACCTCCCGGTCGCGGGACCGGCCTACGCGCAGTTGGCACCCGTGTTCGGGTTGAAGGCCGCGGATTCACCGAGGACGGGACAAGCTGTCTGCCGGGCGGTGACGGACTTCATTCGTCAGTTCCGGCTGCCTTACCGGCTCCGGGAACTCGGGATCCCGAAGAGCGACTTGCCCGCGGTTGCCGCAGACGCGCTCCAAAGTCAATCGGTCCGCCACAACCCGCGCCCGCTGCGCGACGCCGGAGATGCCCTGCAGATTCTGGAGGCTGCATGGTAATCTTTCGCAATCGCCGGAGCGCCCCGGGAGCTACGATCCTTTCCAAGAACCCTGGATGAAGTCGCGCACTTGCTCGAGATTCTGAACGGTCCCTTTCGCTTCGCCTCTCGGCTCTTCCGGCGCTCCGGGCCGTTGCATCAAGAGGGAAGGCATTCCGGTCAACGAAGCGCCGACGATGTCCTCCGCGTACGAACTTCCGACGTGAAGGACGTTCGCAGCGGGGAGACCCAAGTAGCGGACCGCCCTCTGGAACAGGGAGGGGTCCGGCTTGTACCGCTGCTCCTCGTCCGATGTGATGATGAATGTGAACGTGAGACCGTTCCGCTGCAGTGCTCCCAACAACGCGGTGGTGTCCATGTTCGAGACCACCGCGACCGGCACCTCTTGCTCGAGGTCCCGAAGGACTGCCGATACCTCCGGGTATGCGCTCGAGCTCCGATATTCATCGAACACCGCATCGATGCATCCGTCGACGTCATTCGCGATCCCAAAGGCCCGGAAAAAATCTTGAATCGTCTTCCGGTGGACCTCTCGGAACGAGAGGAACGGATTCGCTCGGATGTACTTCCGAAAGGTGTCTCGCCAGAGATCTTCGGGCGACCGCACGTTCCGATTTCCTTTGCGTTCCCCGACGATTTTTCGTAGCGCGTTTGGAAGTTGACCAGGACCCCCGCGCAGGAGGCAACCGAACGCGTCGACGGTGAGACCGCGAAAACCCCGCAGATTACTCTCGGCAACGACCAGTCGAGTTCGGGAGGATGGCGGTTCCATCAAACCGCGCGAGACATCTTGAAGCTAATAAAGTCCGCGACCGCACGACACATCGCGCCCTCCATGTAAACCGACGCGGCGAGTCGGCGCAAGGTTAAAGAAGCCTGCCTACGCTGCATATGCGAGGGAGGAAACGACATGGTGATGACGGGGAGCATGGCGAAGTACACGAAGGGCAGCCTGCTCCTGATCGACGACCGGCCGATCCGGTACGCGATGTCGAACATCTACGAGATCGGGGCGACGTGGCCGAAGGCGTACGACCGGGTCGTGATCGGCAAGAACGGGCCCTACGTCCTCGCGTGCTTCCGCGCCGAAGGCGAGGACGCGTCGTGGTGGTACATGCCGCACGACGAATACCTCTTGCTCGTCGAAGGCGAGGTGCGCGTCGACTACATCGAGCCGCGCGACCAGCTGAAGCCCGGACCGCACAAGAACGTCACGGGCACGGACATGGGTCACATGGTCCTGCGCGACGGCAGCCTGGCCTCGTTGCCGGCCCGGGTGGCGTACCGGATGCGCGCTCCGAAGAAGTCCCTGGTCCTGCTCCAAACAAAGCACAGCGAATGGCTGACGTACGCATGGGAAGAGATCTGTCTTACGGAGGAGTGACGATGGTCACGCAACAGAAAGCGTTGGTGGAGTCCGGGCGGGCGAACGACCTGGGGTACAAGACCTTCCGCCTCGGCGGCTACGAGTTCGAGCGGAAC
>DATGWB010000069.1:0-21584 GCA_035299725.1 Thermoplasmata archaeon | reverse complement strand
TTCGGGATTTGGTCGACCGTCGGGGCGGTCGCGTTGGTGAAGCGCATGACCGGGGGCGCATGATCGTTCACGATCCGATCGAAAATCTCCGGGACGAGGTGGTCGACCTCGCCATGGACGATGTGGTCGATGCCGAGGGATGCCTGCATTTCCGGGCGATAGTCGAAATGCCACGCGCCCGGCCCGCCGAGGACGACCTTGTATTTCCGGTTCGGTCGCTGGACGCGCCGGACAAGCTCGAGGAACATCGCCTTCGTAAACGGTGTGAGGACCCCGCCCATCGTGAAGGACATGCTGACGGGACCGAGGCCGAGGGGATCCATCGGGCTCAGTCCAACCACCTCCGTCTCGTCATCGATGTATCGATCGATGTTCCGAGGGTCGGCGATGACGACCGCGTCGCGCCCGTACGCGCGAACGAGCGATGCCTCGACTTTCCGAAGGCCGTACGGCACCCGGATCGGCCGCCCCTCCGGGTCGAGCTTCGGCGGGTCCGCCAGGATGCGAAACACGAGGCGGGAGTGCCAGTAGTCCGTTGGAATGCAGCTGAAGAACGTCGCCAGAGGGACATTGCGGTAGTCCGTCATGAGTGTGTAATCGGCGGCGAGCACGTACTTCGCCATTCGTTCCCCCTAGCCGTTGTTCCCCCAAGCGATGCGTTCGGTCTAGTTCAGCATTGCCTCTGGACAGGCGAGGCCCATAATGGGCTCCACCCGTTAGATATACGTTCCGTCATGCGGCATCGCGCCTTCGCGCAGTATCGAAGCGAAAGGGTTATCTCCGGCGTACCTCTCGACGGCCGGGAACCTCCATGGCAGACCTCGGCGAGAAGGCGCCAGACTTCACGGTCCTGAGCGACGAAGGCAAGCCCGTCACCCTCTCGAACGAACTCGGCAGAGGGCCGGTGATCTTGTCCTTCTACGTGTGGGACTTCACGAACGTGTGCCAGGGTCAGCTCTGCGCGATGCGCGACTCGATGGGAGACCTCCAGAAGTGGGGTGCGAAGGTGTTCGGCATCAGCACGGACAGTCACCACAGCCATCGCGTCTTCAAGGAACAGAACCACCTCAACTACCCATTGCTCAGCGATTGGAACAAGAAGGTCAGCGAGGCGTACGGGGTGCTTTACGATCGGTTCGGAAGTTTCGGCTTGCAAGGCGTGACGAAACGGTCGGTCTTCGTCCTCGACGCGAACGGAATCATCCGGTACAAGTGGGTCACGGAAGATCCAAAGGTCCCACCGGACCATGCGAGAATTCTCGAGGAAGTCAAGAAGCACGCGGCGTGAGCCCGAGGTACTGCCGGACCTGTTCCGCCGTCTTCACTTCCGGGACATCGACGGAAGGGACGGTCCCGCCGTCGGTCGCGCCGGTGTTCATCAGCACGACCCGGTCCTCCGGCGTGATCGTGCCGTCGTCGTAGAGGCGCCGGAGACCGGCGAGGGTCGCCGCCCCTTCGAGGCACGCGCCGATCCCTTCGAGGACGGCGAGACTCAATGCCGCGACTTTCATCGCCTCGTCTGAAACCGCGACCGCCGCGCCGCGCGTCTCACGGATTGCCTGAAGCACCATTCGGTCGGCGAGGGTCGCCGGAACCCGAAGCCCGGCCGCCTGGGTGTGCGGCATCGGCCACGGCTCGGCCGTCTCCCGGCCCGCCTTCCAGGCTTTCACAAGCGGCGCGCATCCTTCGGCCTGGACGATCCCGAAACGCGGCCACGGTCCCTCGTACCAACCGAGCTCGCGCAGTTCGTGAAGCGCCTTCCACATCCCCACGATTCCCGTACCACCTCCCGTTGGGACGAGGATCCAGTCCGGCATGCCGCCGAGCGCCTCCCAGATTTCGTAGAGCATCGTCTTCTTGCCTTCGACACGATAAGGTTCCCGCAACGTCGCGACGCTGAACAGCTCGGTCGTGGTCGAGAGTTCGGTGACGATGCGCGCGGCATCCGCGATGTCCTCGTCGACGCGGAGCACCTCGGCTCCGTATGCGATCGCGTCGCGGGCTTGAGACGGGGGACCGTCGCTCGCCATAATTATGATGGCGCGTGCGCCGTACGTGGCCGCATACGCCGCCAGCGCGGCGCCCGCGTTTCCGGCGGTCGGGACGGCCAAGGTCGTCGCCCCCATGGCGCAGGCCATCGGGACCGCGACCGCCATGCCGCGCGCCTTGAACGTGCGGGTCGGATTCAGTCCTTCGTCCTTGAGGTGCAACGACGCGACCTTGAGACGCGCAACTCGGCCACCCGAGCCGATTCGCTCGAGTTGGTGAAGGGGCGTTCCTCCTTCGCCGCGCGATCGGATCTCGCCGGGCTCCAACGGGAGCAGCGGCGCGTACCGCCAGAGATCCCTCCGGGGCAGCAGGTCCTCGCGGCGGATGTCCTTCCAGTCGTAGCGGGCAAACAAGGGACCGCCGCAGTCGCAGGTGTTGAGGAGCCGGAGCGCGTGGTGCTTCGAGCACGTGGTGCATTCCAGGAAGGCGGGGCGCACGCGCCGTCATCTCGCCAGTGGCCATTACGTTTTGTCACGCGCGATGGCTTTATCCCCGATGCCGCGTTCGATGAGGCGATGGAGACCGCGAGTCGCTCGTTCGACCTGCGGGATGCGCACGATCGGATGGCCGCCGCGATGCGGTCCCGGGGCCGCGTCCTCGTTGCATTCTCCGGAGGGGTCGACAGCGGCCTCGTCGCACGCGTCGCGCACGACGCGCTCGGGGACGATGCCCTGGCGGTCCTCGCGGACGCGGAATCTCTGGCCCGTTGGGAGCTCTCCGAGGCGATCTCGGAAGCCGCGGAGATTGGGATTCGCCTCGAGACCGTCCGCGTTTCCGAGCTGGCCAACGATCGGTACGTCGCGAATCCGGCCAATCGATGCTACTTTTGCCGCCAAGAGCTCGGGGCGGCGTTAAAGCCCGTGGCGGCGAAGCAGGGGTTCGCGGCGATCGCGGATGGCGTCAACGTCTCAGACCTGGGCGACCATCGGCCAGGGATCCAAGCGATGAACGAGGCGGGTTTCTGGCATCCCCTGGTCGAATTCGGCTTCCGGAAAGCGGATGTGCGAGCGCTCGCTCACGAGTTGCGCCTCAGCTTTTTCGATAAGCCGAGCAACGCGTGTCTGTCTTCTCGGATTGCATACGGCGAGGTGATTACGATGGAGAAGCTACAGCGTGTCGAGGCGGCGGAGGGAGCGATTCGCGCGTTAGGCTTCCGGGTCGTGCGCGTGCGCGCCCATGACGGGATTGCGCGGATCGAAGTGCCTCGGGAGGATCTTCCACGAATGACGGAGACCGCGATGGCCGAGCAAGTGGTGGAGGCGGTCCGGAATGCCGGGTTCGTACATGTGACGGTCGATCTTCGCGGGTACCGGAGCGGCTCGATGAACGAGGATCTCCGGTGAATCACACGTCGGTCGGGATCCTCGGTTGTCTCACCGAACCAGAAGGCCGGTCACGAACATCAGGACGATGCCGATCACGATTCCGACGAAGACGGTTTTGCTGGGCTCCGGCGTGGAAGTGACCTTGACAAGCTCGACGATCACGTAGAGCAACGCCCCCGCCGCGGCTGAGAAAAACAGGGTCCCGAGCGCCGCGGAGTAAGCGAGCGAGCCGATCATGCTGCCGAGGATGGTTGGGGAGCCCGCGAGGAATCCGAGGATGAGCGCGTCCCGAGCACCGATGTTGGTGGATGCGATCGGACCCGAGATTCCCATCCCCTCGGTGGAATTGTGGAGAGCGAAACCAATGACGAGGAGGTTCGTGAGGCCGAAGACCCCCGCCGCGTAGGCCGCTCCGATTGCAAGTCCTTCCCCGAGGTTGTGAAGCCCGATGCCTAAGGCGATCATTTGGGCGGTGAAGAGTTTCGCGCTGATGATCGGTGTCGACGGCGCGTCCGATGGCAACGCCTGGGCTTGTGAAGCCATCTTCCTTCGCCGCATGTGCGTAATCGCCACGGGTCCGAGGAGGCCCAGCCCCAGGCCCAACACAAAGAGCGCCGGCGTACTCCCGACCACCTGCGAGAGTTCTACGCCTTCGTGCGTGACGTCGGCGAACAGAAACAAGAGGATGCCCGCCGAGAAACTCACGAGCGCGGTTCGCCATCCGATTGAGAGCCGCTTGAAGATCCACAACGGAGCCAGGCCGATGTACACCGGCACGAGTCCTGCGATCAGACCGAGAAACCCGGCGTAGAGCACATCGGTCAACGAAGCACCCGTTTCGCGGCTCGCATAACGCTGTTATAGATAATCCTTGGGTCGAATCAAACGGGAGGAAACGCCCCGGCGTCGCAACGTCGATCGAAGGAGGGCTACGGGTTGATCTTGATGACCTTCGTCGGGCAGGCGGTCTCGCACGCCATGCAGTCAATGCAGTCCGACTCTCGGATCATGTCGGACTTGTCGCATCGATATTTGTCCCACTCTTCGCCGCCCTTCTCGATGATCTTGTCGTTTCCCGTCCCCTTCTTGCCGGGAGCTAGAAGCCACTCGAACACGTCGACCGGGCAGACGTCCATGCAGACGCCGTCGGCGACGCAGCCATCGAAGTCGACGGCGACGTGGAGACCGTGGATTCCGAGTTTCGTCGGGTATGGATTCCCGTCGGCATCGAGCCGCTCGACGCCGTCGGCGTATACCTTGTGGTCGAAGTGGGTCCCGGTCTCGGGGTATTCATCCGGCTTGTTCATGAAGTCGGGGTCGATCGGTTTCGCGGCGAAGTCCACTTCACGAGACATCGAGTTGCCTCCCTAGACGGGGTCGCCCGGCCGTGACACAGCGACCGGGCGGAGGGTTGTTATACACCCCCCCTTTTTGACCTTTCCGGTTTAACTTTTCATCCAAGCGATGCGCGCGTGTCTCGCCCTCGTCCCATTGTGCGTTTTCTTCGGACTTCGAAACTTATTTCGGCAACCCGACGGTGTCGTGGTCCATGGCGAAGCGCCTCGGACCTCGGACCCGCGCGGTCCACGGACGGCGTGGGAAGAGGCGGGGTCCGCTCGTCACGCCGATCTACGCGAGTTCTACGTGGGCCCTCGAATCCGCCCGCGAAGGCGCGGAGTTTGCAAGGGCGACGGCCCCGGAGGCGTACTACACGCGGTGGGGGAATCCCACCCTCCGAGAACTCGAGGACGCGCTCGCGGACCTCGAAGGTGGCGCCCGTGCGCTCGTGACCGGATCCGGGATGGGCGCGATCGCGTCGGCGATCCTCGCGTGCGTGGACGCCGGAGATCACGTCGTCGCGGGAGCGAGCCTCTACGCCGCGACCACGGAGATTTTCACCCGCCTCTTGCCGCGCTTCGGAGTGTCGACGAGCTTCGTCGACCCGCGGAAAGCGGGGGCCTGGAGCGAGGCGGTGCGGAGCGGAACGCGGTTGGTGTACGTCGAGACTCCGGCGAACCCCACGATGATCATCACGGATTTGAGGGAAGCGGTCGAAGCCGCCAAGTCGGTTGGCGCAACGACGTTGGCGGACAACACGTTTGCATCGCCCATCAACCAACGTCCTCTCGAGTTTGGGATCGACGCCGCCCTCCATAGCGCGACGAAATACCTCGGCGGTCACAGCGATGTCATCGCGGGTGCCGTCGTCACCGCGACCTCTCGGCTATTCGACCGCATCTGGTTCACCTACACGATGTTGGGACCGGCCCTCGGCCCGTTCGAGGCGTTCTTGGTCCGACGCGGGTTGAAAACGCTCCCGATCCGCATGCAGGCCCAGGCCGCGAGTGCGCAGGTCCTCGCCGAGTCCCTCGAGGACCACGCGGCCGTGCGGGTCGTCCATTACCCCGGCCTCACGTCGTTTCCGCAGCATGCGCTCGCGCGGAAGCAGATGTCCGGGTTCGGCGCGATGCTGAGCTTCGAGTTGAAGGGAGGCCATCGCGCGGGCCGGCGGTTCGTGGAGTCCGTGAAGGTGGCGACGCTCGCCGTGAGCCTGGGAGGGACGGAGACCCTCGTCCAGCACCCCGCCTCGATGACCCACGGTCCGCTCACGGAGTCGGAGCGGAAGACGAGCGGCATCACCGAGGGGCTCGTGCGGGTCAGCGTCGGCCTCGAGGATACGGACGACCTGATGGAGGATTTCGCCCAGGCGATCCGCAAGGCCGTGCGCTAGACGTCGAAGAGGAGGCCGTCCGGTCTCGGACATCCGACGTGGATCACGGCTTCACGCCGAGCTGGCTGGCGAGCGCGCGGAGCTCCTCCTCTTTCTTCCGGAGTTTCTCCTCGCGGTCCAGCAGGTCCATGGCCTTCTTCTGGATGATCTTCACGCGATTCTCGACGTCCTTCTTCCACTCTTCCATCGCAGCCGTCGTCGGGCCTCCGGATTTCTCCGCATCGGCGATGCTCCCGCGCAGCCGATCGATCTCGGCTTGGAGCTTCGCAACCTTGGAGTCGAGCGCGGCCTGGTCCGCTTCGAGAGCCCGCTCTTTCCCTTCGAGGATTTCCGCCCGGGTGTCGAGCGATTTATCCTGCCCTTCGATCGCGGCGACGCGGGCTCGGATTTTCTCCTCCTGATCCAACACGTCGAGGGCTTTCTTCTGGAGGAACCGGAGGTTCTTGTTCACCTCCGACTGCATTTCGTCAGCCTGAGCCCGGATCTTGTCCGCCTCGCGCTTCGTTGCTTCCGCTTCCTCTCGGGTGGTCTTCGCCGTTTGACGGTCTTCCTCGGTGGCGCCGCGCTGGCCCTCGATTTCCTTGCGGAGCTTTTCGAGGCCCCGCATCCCTTCCCGGACCTCGGCATCGCGTGCGACGAGGGTCGCCTCGCGTGCCGCCAAGGTCTTCTCGGAAGTCTTCGTGGTCTCTTCGCGGGCGCGAAGGTCGTGGTCCTTCTTGGTGAGGTCCTCCATGAGGTTGTCCGCCCGTTGGAGTTCTGTCGCGAGGGCCTGCTCTTTCGTAGAGGCCTGGGCCACTTTGGTTTCGAGAGAGGCCGTCCGTGACTCCAGATCCCTTTGGCGCATCGTTAGCTGGTCCGACGACGCGCTGATTCGCGCGGTCTCTTGGTCCAAGGTCGTTTTTTGGGAGCGCAACTCCGCTTGGATCGCCGCGGAATCCCTCTCCGCGGCCGCAAGCTTCGACTGCCGCGTCTCGAGATCCTTGACGGCCGTAGCGATTTCCATGTCTCTCACGGCCAAATTCCGCGAGGCCTCCTGCAACTGTGCTAGGTGACCCTGCGCATCGCGCTCCGCCTTCTCGGCTTCGGCCCGGCGACCCTCCAAGCGCGCCTCTTGAGCAGCGAGGTCGGCACTCTGGCGTTTTTCGGCGCGTTCCGCTTCTTCTGCGACGAGGGCCCTGCGCTGGGACTCGGCGACGAGCCGCTCCGCCTGCTGGGCTTGTTGCGCGGCCGCATCGCGCGTCGCCTCGAGTTGCTTCAGCTCCTCGGTTCGTCGGGCGGACCAGGTGGAGCGGTCGGATTCGAACGACTGGCGGGCACGGAGCAACTCGTCTTCCTTCGCCTTGAGTTCCACGAGACGGGCTTCCGATCGTCGCCAGGCCGCATCGGCTTCTGCGCTTTTGGCGGATTGGGTTTTCGCTTCAGCATCGAGTTTGGATCGTTCGACCTCCAACTGGGCCGAAGCCGCGCGCAGGCTGCGATCCCGTCCCTCGAGTTCTTCCGTTTTCTTCGCGAGCTCGCCGGCCCGAGATTCCGACGACACAGTGAATTGGGTTTGCTGCGACCTCAGGCTCGTCTGAAGGGACTCCCACTCGCGGCGTTTCTCCGTCGCTTCCGACTCGAACCCACGCACGGTCTGTTCGAGCTGGGTCCCTCGGTCGTTCAGGTCCTGCTCTCGCCGGATGAGGGCCATTGCCTGCGCGGACATCTCGGTCAGGTGAGCCTCGGCCTGGCGTTCTTTTGATTCGAGCTCTCGTCCGCGGGCCTCGAGCTCTTGCTCTTCGGTTTGGAGCTCCGCCTCGCGCGCGGTGAGCGCTCGTTCCCGGACCGACATCTCCTTCGCCTTCGCGCCGAGGGTCTCTTGGAGGGCGGACGAATCGCGTTCGATCCGCTCGCGCTCCGCCTGCAGTTCGGACTCCTTCGTTGCTACGGATTGCCGCAAGCCCTCCGCTTCACTGCGAACCCGCGCCGCTTCCGACTCGTATCGGTCTTTGAGCTGCGCGAGTTCGAGCTGCTGAGATTCGAGCTGCTTCGCCGCCGCCTGGAGGTCGGCGCGTTCCTGCTGAAGTCGTTGGTCGCTCTGACGGAGAGACTCCTCCGTCACCGCGATGCGGCTCTCTCGTTCCTCGAGTTCGCGGCGTTTCGCGTCAAGGGTGTCGGCTCTTGAATGGAGTTCGGTCTCGGTCTCCTGGAGCCGCTGGGTCCGTGCCGTCCGGTCCTGCTCGAAGTCGGCCTGTTTCGAGTTCAGATCGGTCTCGAATTGCTTCAACGCCTCTGTCCGCTTGCTGAGTTCGATCGCTTCGTGTGCGGCCTCTTCCCGAAGAGCGCGTTCGCGCGACTCGATCTCGAGGAATCGCTGTTCGGCCTCTTTCGTCGCGCGTTCGGCGCTCGCCTGCACCTGCGCCGCGGACCGCCCGGCCTCCTCGACGACCTTCTCACGACGCTTGAGGTCCTCGTCGCTTCGAGCGATCCAGTCGACGTCGGTCCGGACCTTTTCTTCCTTTTCCTCGACGTCGATTTCGCGCGCCTCGATCCGCATTACCCGATCGGCCCACGAGGCACGCGCCGAAGCGGCCTCCTGCTCGAACGCGTCTCGCTGGTCCTTGAGCAACGCTTGCTCGGACTGCAAGGTCGTCTGCCAGGTCCGTCTCTCCTCGGCCGCCTTCGTCTCCTCGCCCCTCAATCGAGCCGCCTCGTCTTCGAGTTCTTTGGCGCGGCTCGTGAGATCGGCTTTCCGGGCATCGAGCTCGCTCCGGATCTTGTCGGCCTTCGCCGCCTCGATTTCGAGGGACTCCTCCCGACCGGTCAGTTCTGAGAAGCGCCTCGTGTTTTCGTCCGCCTGCGTTCGGATGGCCTCCTCCTTCTCTCGGAGGGACTGTTCGCGGGCCTCGAGGTCGATCTCCCGGGACAGGATGGCCTGACTCCTCTCGCTGTGCGCAACATCGAGAGTTTCTTTCTCCTGGGCCAAGCGAAGCTGACTCTCGCCGACCGTCTTGGCTTGACCGTCCAGGTCGTCCCGACGTCGGCGCGCCTCTTCGTCGTGCTGGCTCTTGCGCTCCTCGAACTCTCTTCGACCGGACTCGAACGCCCCGCGCGCTTCCTGGAGCACCACGCGATCCTCGTTGACCGCGATTTCGCGGCTGGCCAGCTCCTGCTCGCGCCCGTCGAGCGTCTGGATTCTCGTTGTCAGCTCGTACTCGCGAGCTTTCAGATCGGCTTCCTTCTGGCCTGCAACGTTCGTCCGCTCCGCGAGCCGTGCCTCCTCGGGCACAATGCGGACCTCGCGCGCGGCGAGGTCCTTCGACAGACGGTCCATCTCGTTCTCCTTCTCCTCAACGGCGCTGACCCGGCTGTCGATGGAACGCTTGAACTCGAGCAGCTCTCGCTGCTCCGCCTCGAACTTCTCGCGGGCATTCGAGAGGTTCGCTTGATCGCGACCGAGGGCTTCCTCACGTTGTTTGGTCTCTTCGAGTCTCACTTGCATCGCCGATGTATCGGTCGCGAGGCGCTCCCGGATTTCCTGAAGGCCCGCTTCTCCCGTCGCGAGGGTCTCGTCTCGGTCCCGAAGGGTCCGCTCGAGCGCGCTAACCGCTTCCTCTCGAGTCTGGACCGCCTCGGACTTCGCGGCGATTTCGGCCGCCCGGTCTTGAAGTTCCCCGGTGTGTCGGTCGAGGGAACTACGGTCCTCTTCGATTTGGCGGGCCAGCGCATCAACGGCCTTGCGGTTGTTCGCCAGCTCCTCTTCTCTTCGTCGAAGATCCTGCTCCTTCGCCTCGATGGCCTCGGTGTCCGCGGTGATTTTCGCTTGGAGGACTTCCGATTGCTGGGCCAGCGTTTGGACTTCGGCTGCTCGCGCGTCGACCTCGGTCCGGCGGTTCGCGAGGTCGTCCATCTGAGTCGCTACGTTGGCCTCTTGGGCGCGGGCTTCTTCCAGGCGTTGCTTGACCGCGTCCTCGAACTTGTCCTGAATCTGGACGAGCATCTCCCGAGCGAACTCGACGTGCTCCAGCGTGACCGGTCCGTAGGCGAGGAGCACGACGGCCAGTGCGTCCCCGCGGACCGTTTGGCCGTGGTACTTCGTGACCTTGATCGGCTTCTCGATCGCGTCCAAGATGCCCGCCTGCACCGCTTGGTCGTATGTGACCTGGCAAGACGGGTCCAGGGTGAATTCCCTGAGCATTCGATTGTTGTCGTCCACGAGGAAGGCCTTTGCGGGCCTCCAGCGCTGTCGTTGCGCGAACATTGCAACACCCAACAAGATTCCAATGGGAAAGATCGCAAGCATGTAGGAGGACTGCCACCACGGCGGCGGAATCGGATTGTGCACCGTCACCTGCATGGCGGGGTCGGACCCGAGCATCGTGAAGACGACCTGACCAGAACTGTTGACGGTTCCGGTCGCGAACGACGAGGCGTCTTTGGTCACCGTGTACGGGATGCCCGCGGCATTTCCACCGATCGACCACGTGATCGTCTGCGACGATTCGGTGGAGGTATGGGTCCAAGCGTACGAGGAACCTCGGGACCACTCGGTGAACCCCGCGATGGTGACCAAAGCGGTCGTATCGCTGTTCGTGACCGTAAGGTCGGTCACGTTCACAGTTCCGTCGGCAATCGTCCCGTTGACGGTCAGGCTGTTGAATACGATGCGGTAGCTCGTCATCGTCAGTACGTTCGAGCTTGTCACGGTCAGGGAGTCCGCAGTCAGGTCGGACGCGAGAGCGACGGTCCCGGCGATGGTTAGCATGGCGAACCGCTGGCCCGCCCCAAGGGTGATCGAGCCACTGCCGCCGGTGAAGGTCACTGCGGAGCCGATCGACATGAGGGTCGCCGCGGTGGAGGTGTCCCATGATCCTGCGATCGAGACCGTGGCGGTTCCGAGGTTGAGGACGGAAGGGCCGTTCGAAGTCAGATTGCCGTCAAAGACGGACGCGGAACTCGTGAGCGTCAGCGCCCCGGACCAAGTGATGCTCGAGGCAAAGGTCGTGCTGATGCCGGGGCTCACGACGAGGTCGTGCAGAGTCTGCGGGACGTTGATGGAGCCGCCGGACATGTTGACGACGACGGTCGAGGTCCCGGCAGCGAACGCGCCGGCGGCTGTGCTCAGCGACCGAATCGTCAGGATGCTCGCGTTCGCGGTGAGCGATCCACCGACACCCACCGTCAGGGCGTTCGCGATAATCGGGAGACTCGCGCCCGAGGTCGTCAACGTGGTCGTCCCGGGGCCACCTTGTATTGCGACCGTCTGCGCCACGAGGCTGCCCGAGGCCATCGTGAACGTGGTGGTCGAGGAACCGCTGTCAAATTCAATCGTGCTGAATTCGTTGCCGGCCAAGTTGGCTCCAGCGAACGTCATGATCTGATCCGTCGTCGCGTTGAATGTGACAACGGCAGATCCTGCGGACCAAGATGCCGAGGTCGACGCGTTCGTCCAACTCCCGGAGATGATCCAGGTTCCCGAGCCAAACGCGATGTAGGACGACGCCGAAGAGACGTTCACGTTTCCCGCGATTGAGACGGACCCCGATGTCGATGTGAGGAAGCCACCGGCCAACGTCACGCTCCCGTTCACCGAGAGCGCGTGCGGGCCGTTGACGAGTCCACCCGAGGAGATGGTGAGGGAGGAGACCGTCACCGGAGATGCCAACGAGACGTTCCCCGCGATGATCAACGACCCGAGCGCTTGAGCGGGCCCGAGTGTGATCGTTCCGGAGGCGGCGGTGAGGGTCACCGTGGACGAGCCGGCCGTGAAAGCCGAGGACGATCCGGAGGTGTCCCATGAGCCCGACGCGGAAATCGAGCCGGTCGTCATGGAAATGGAATTCGTCCCAGTGTCGTTCATCGTCACCCCGGAGACGACGATCGAAGACGCGGTCCCGATCAGGCTCCCGCCTCCGGAGATCGTGAGGTTGGCGCCGCCGGTGATGTTACTTCCCGATGTGGTGAGCCTGCCCGTGACGGACAGAGTGCCGCGCACCTCGAGTGCGGTGTTCTGGGTGATCGTGCCGGAGATGACCAGATTGTTGAATCCATTGGTCGCATCGAGGGTCGCGACGCTCGCCGACGTGCCCGACATCGTGACCGTGCTAGTGCCCCGAGCGAATGTCGAACCAGCGCCCGACGTGTTCCACTGCCCCCTCACGGTCCAAGACCCGCTCGTGAGGGTCAGCGTTCCCGACGCGCCGCCGATCATCGCGACGTCGACCACGGCGACGCTTGACGCGTTCGCGATGAGGACCCCCGAGTTGCCGACGGCAAGGGATCCGCCGGTGAGGGAGAGATTCGATGTCGCCAGCGTGGTCGTCGATCCCGCGGAATCTTGGATGAGCAAGAGTCCGCTCCAGCGCAAGCCGTTCGCCGCCATCGAGAAGGTGATTGCGCCGCTGCTCGCCGTGGACTGGAATGTCACATCGTGGAATTCGTCGCCCGCGAGATTCGCAAAAGTCAACGTTCGCGAAGACGGAGAATCGAAGATCACGACGCCGGTTCCTGCGACCCAGTTCGTCGAGGTGCTGCTGTTCGACCAGGAGCCTGCGAATGTCCAGGTGCCGCTGCCCATCCGGAAGTAGGCCGACATACTCGTGATTGACGTGTCACCGGCGATCGTCATCAGAGACGCCCCGCCGGACCCGTCGAGGACTGCGGAACCCGAGAGGGTGAGCGTCCCGGTGGCCGTCAGGCCGGCATTCGAGGAGGCGCCAATCGAAATGACTCCCGCGGCATGGATGATGTCGCCGCTCACCGCAAGATCGAACGATCCAATCGCGATCGTCCCGGTCCACCCGGACGTGTTGAGCGAAGCCGCGGCTACATTCAGACTAATCGTGACGGTTCCGCCTCCAGAGTTCGCATCAAAGAAGACCGGATTCGAAGAGCTCGGCACGGAGCATCCGTTCACCCCGCCGGACGAGTCCGCCCAGTGGCCCGTCTGGGACCAGCTACCCGTCCCGCCAATCCAATATCGACTGCCTCCGCAAGGCGATGTAAGGCGGACGTCGACGACCGGGTCCGAGCCGAGCATCGTGAAGATGATTTGCCCGGAACCGTTCACGAGCCCATTCGTGAAGTCCACGGCGTCCTTCGTCACATTGAATCGTTGCCCGGTTGTGTTCCCTCCGATGGTGAAGGTGATCGTTGAGGTCGCGACCGTGGATGAATGGGTCCACCGGTAGTCCGCGTCGATTGTCCACGTCGTGAACACGCTGATGGCCGTGAGATTCGTTCCATCGCTGTTCGTGACGGAGAAGTTCACGACGGTGATCGCTCCGTCGACGATGCTCCCGGTCCCGATCTCTGCCAATGTGTTGAAGGCGATGGTCTGGCCGGTCTTTGTGAGGACAGCGCCATTGTTCACCGTCAGAGTCGCCGCCGCGGTCACCAGCGAGTTGATGGAAACCGTGCCACCGATTGTGAGATTGTAGAACATCTGGCCCGACGCGAGGCTGATTGTCTGAGAGGTCCCGGTGAATGTAACGGTCGATGCCCCGGAGTTCAGGACCGAGCCTGCGCCCGTGCTGTCCCAAGAACCGCTCACCGTCCAGGTTCCGGTCAGGGTGATCGTTCCCGAGACCGCCCCGGTCATCGTGACATTCGTGAACGTGGACGTCGAGGTGCCCGTCGCCAGGATGCCACCATCCGGGACGAAGAGGTTCGAACCGCCCGTAATGTTGAACCCTCCGGTGGTCAGCGTTCCGCTCACCGTCAAGGAATTGGACACATCGATGGCGGTGGACTGAGTGATGGTGCCCGAGGCCGTGAGGTTGTAGAACCCGTTCGAAGCGTTGCGGATGGACACCGTCTGCCCGGCCCCAGTCAAAGTGACCGTCGATGTTCCCTTCGAGAATACCGAGCCCGCCCCGGTTGTGTTCCAGTTGCCGGAGACGGCCCATGAACCGGTCGTCAGGGTCAACGTGCCGCTCGCTCCTCCGATCATCGTCAATCCGGAGACGGACACCCCGGAGGCGTTCGCAGCGAGGCCTCCCGCATTGCCGACGGCGATGGCGCCTCCGGTGAGTCCGAGATTGCTCGTGGCGAGCGTCGTCGTCCCGCCCCCGCCTTGAACCGTGAGCGTTCCGGACCAAGCCAGGGCGTTCGTCGCCATTGTGAATGTGACCGTCGACGCGCCGCTGTTGAAGGTCACGTTGTTGAACTCGGGTGCGTTCCCCGGCAGCGCCGCGAACGTCATCGTCTGTGCCGAGGACGCGTTGAAGGCGACGGTCGCGGTTCCAATCGACCAACTCGCCGATGTGGAATTGTCCGTCCACGAGCCACTCACGGTCCAAGTCTCGGAGCCGAATACGATGTAGGACGCGGCCGCGATCGATACATTGCCGGTGATGCTGACCACGCCGGACGTGGAGGTGAGCGCCCCTCCGGTCATCGTGAGTCCGGCATTGGCGGTGAGCGCGTTCGTCCCCTTAGCGATGGCGCCCCCTGAAAGGGTCAGTAGCCCCGCCGTCGTGAGTTGGCTCAGGAGAGTCCGGGTGCCGCCGCTGACCGTGAGCGCACCGAAGGAGGCACTCCCCCCGATTCGAAGGTTCCCGGTCCCCGAGAATGTAACCGTCGAACTCGTCGCCGTGAAGGTCGTGGCCGAGGACGTATCCCAGCTCCCCGAGCTCATCGTGATCGTCGCCGATCCGAACGTGAACGTCGCGGCGCCACTGGAGGTCAGGCTGTTCGTTCCGAATGCGACGGTCCCGGCGCTTGTGAAGGCGAGCGTTCCTGTCCATGTGAGGGATCCGGCGAACGTCGTCGAGACGGCAGGACTGACCGTCAGATTGTTCACGGTCTGGGTGATGTTAATGGAGCCGCCCGATGCGTTCACAACGACGGTCGAGGCGCCGACCGCGAATGTCCCGAGGTGGGTGTCCATCGACGTAACGGTGATCGTGGACCCATTGGCTGTGAGGGCTCCTCCCGCATTCACGACAAAGGTGACCGCGTTGATGGCGAGGTTTGAACCACTCGTGTTCAGCGTCGTCGTTCCGGCGCCGCCCGCGATTGTGAGCGTCCCCCCGACGTCCAAGCTGTTCGCGGCCATTGTGAAAGTGACCGTCGAGGCGCCGGAGTTGAACGTGACGCTTCCCCCGAATTCCAGGATCGGGTTGCCGAAGGTCATCGTCCGTGAGGCCGACGAGTTGAAGGTGATCGGGGCGACAAAACTCCACGAAGCCGATGTCGAGGAGTTCGTCCATGACCCGGATGCCGTCCAAGAACCACCGGCCGTCGACGTGATGTAGCCGGCGACGTTGTTGACGCTCACGTTCCCGGCCACCGAGACGATTGACGCATTCGTGCGGAGGACCCCGCTCGCACCGCTGACGGTGAGTCCGCCGCCGATCGTGAGGCCGTAGTTCGCGGCCGTCGTGTCGAGCGTACCACTCACGGTCACCAGTCCCGCCGTCGTGAGAGCCGCGGCAGCCGAGACGGTGCCGCTGACGGTGAGAGCGGCGAACGCGTTCGATGCGTTGAGGATCTTGACGGTCGTGCCCGCTCCGGTCATCGTCACCGTGCTGGCTCCGCCTGTGAGCGTCGAGCCCGCGCCAGATGTGTCCCAATTACCGGTTACGGTCCACGCACCGGTGGTCAGCGTCAGCGTACCCGACGCACCGCCGGTCATCGTGACGTTCGATACACTCACGGTGGATGCATTCGCCGTCAGAATGCCCGCATCGCCGATGGTGAGTGCGCCGCCGGTGAGGCCCAGGTTGCTCGTCGCGAGGGTCGTGGTTCCCGCCCCACCCTGGACCGACAAAGTCCCCGACCAGATGAGGCGATTCGTCGCCATGGTGAACGTGACGGTCGACGCGCCGCCGTTGAACGCGATGTCGTTGAACTCGGCGGCTGCCCCCGGGAGGACGGCGAAGGTCATCGTCTGGGAGGCCGATGCGTTGAACGTGATGGGAGACGCGAAACTCCAGGACGCGGACGTAGACGCATTCGTCCAGGATCCGGAGACGGTCCATGAACCGGCGCCGCCGGACGTGATGTAGCCGCCCGCATTGTTCACGGAAACATTCCCGGCCACCGAGACGGTCGATCCATTTGACCGAAGGATTCCCGCGGCACCGCTGACCGTCAGCCCTCCGCCGACGGACAGGCCATAGTTGGTCGCGGTCGTGTCGAAGGTGCCGCTGACCGTCAGGAGGCCGGCGAGGGTGATGGCCGATGCCGCGGAGACGGTGCCGCTGATCGTGAGTGCGCCGAAGCCGTTGGAGGCGTTCAGGATCCTGACCGTCTTCGCGGCTCCACTCATCGTGACGGTGCTCGAAGCCGCCGTGAAGACGGAGCCCGCTCCGGACGTGTCCCAGTTCCCTGCGACGGTCCACGAGCCCGAGGCCGTGATCGTCCCGGAGGTCCCGCCAGTCATCGTCACGTTGGTCACGCTCACGGCGGACGTGCCCGCGGTCAAGGTGGCCCCGTTGTTCACGGTGAGGTTGCCTCCCGGGCTCGTCAAGGCGAGGTTCGCCGTCGCGAGGGTCGCATTGTTGTTGAGGGTCAACGTGCCTCCCCAGCGGAGGCCGTTCGTGGCCATCGTGAACGTCGCGGCGGCCGTCGGACTGAACTGCACGTTGTTGAACTCCGAGACTCCCAAGCTGGCGAAGGTCATCGTGCGAGACGAGCCGGAATTGAAGACGACCGTGCTTGTTCCGGCGGACCACGATCCGCTCGTCGAGGAATTCGTCCACGATCCGCCGTAAGTCCACGTCGTTGCACCGAAGCTGAAGTACCCCGAGGCGGCGACGCTGACGTTCCCGGTGAACGTCTTCGCGCCCGCCGCTCCCCCGGTAATTCCACCCGCCATGTTCGCTGCGAGGGTTGCCACGGTCAGCGTGAAGGTGCCGCTCGCGAGGACTGAGCCGGCATTCACCGTCAAGGTCCCGGAGACGTCCACGAGGCCGGTTTGGGTGACCGTTCCCGCTGCCGAGATGACGAGGTTGTTGAAGTTATTGGCGGCGTTCAGAATCGCGATGTTGGCCACCCCGCTCATCGTCACCGTGCTCGTGCCCTTCGTGAACACGGAGCCGGCTCCACTCGTGTCCCAGTTGCCGGTGCTGGTGAACGAGCTGGTCGTGAGCGTGATCGTTCCGCTCGTTCCCCCGGTCATCGCGACGCTCGACACGGTTACCGTGGAGGCGTTCGCAGTGAGGATGCCGCCGTTGCCGACGCTGAGTGCGCCGCCGGTCAGACCGAGATTGGCCGTTGCGAGCGCCGTCGTCGAAGAACCGTCCGAGATCGTGAGCGTCCCGCCCCAGATCAGGGCTCTCGTCGCCATCGTGAACGTCTGGGCGGACCCTGCCGACGATGTCAGCGAAACGTTGTTGAATTCGTTCCCTGGGAGATTCGTTCCGGCGAACGTCATGGTCCCGCCGGTCGCGCTGGTGAATGTGACGGTGCTGGTTCCGGCACTCCATGAGGCGGACGTCGAAGCGTTCGTCCACGTCCCCGTGACGGTCCAAGTCGACGAACCCATCACGACGTAGCCGTTCGCGGCGCTGACGTTCACGTTGCCGTTGACCACGACGGCGGACCCATTCGCCGTCAAGCTTCCGAAGGTCGCGAGGGCGAGCGCCCCTGCGGTGATGCCGAGGTTCAACGCCGACGTCGTCAAGATGGTCGGTCCCGTCGCCCCGCCGGTCGAGTTGAGGATCGTGAGCGTCGCTCCCATCCTGAGCGCGTTGACCGCCATCGTATAGGTGATGCTGGTGGTCACACTGGCATCGAGCGTGAGATTGTTGAACTCGTTCGTGCCGCCGGCCAGTGCGGCGAATGTCAGGGTCCCGCTCGCAGGATCTCGAATCGTCACCGTGCCCGTCCCCGCGACCCAGGAGGCGGAGGTGGAAAGGTTTGTCCACGCGCCATTGATCGTCCACGCCGACGCGCCGAGATTGACGATTGTCCCCGCGGTGAGCACGTTCACACCGCCGGTGATGTTGACTGTGGAATTCCGCGCCAGGAGGGTGCCTTGGATGGCGAACGAGCCGTTCACCGTGAGGCTCCAGTTCGATGCAGTCGTGTCGAGCGTGCCCGTGAATCCCGTCATGTCGATGCCGGCGATCGTGGTGGCCGCCGCGAGAGTCGTGGTGCCCGTGGGGCTCGCGTTGAAGATTGCATTATTCGTTGCGACGGGAGTGCAGCCACACGCCGCCCCGCCGGACGCGTTCGACCAGTTGGCGCCCGTGGCCCACGTCCCGCCTGCGCCGATTCGGTAGCAGTTCCCTGCGGCGACACCACAGTTCGGGACCGGTAGCACGCGAACCGCTGCCACAACCCAATCGGTATTCGCGCCATCGGTCCAGGTAATCACGGTTCCCGGATTCGGCATGTCCGCGCCCGCTCCGCAGAGACTGGTGCCGCCGGCGGTGCACTGGGTCGGTGCGATTCCGTAGAGACTCGTCGCCGCCGCCCCCGTGCCGGTGACGGCAGTGGGCGCAGTGGTTCCTCGGATCGCGAGGACCGCGAACGCAAGTTCGCCCGCGGATGCGGGAGCGATTGCAATGTTCGGATTCGTGCTCGACGCGCTGGCGGTCGTTCCTCCCGCAGTCGGAGTCGTAGCCCAGACGCCGCCCAGGAGGACTGTCGCACAGACGTGTTTCGCGGTGCCGCTCGCTAGCGTCGCTGTCATCGTTTGAGCGCCGCCCGGGATGACGCCTTGGTAGAACCACATCTCAGTCCGCACAAATCCGGTGCCGCTGGAAGCCGTCCCCGGGATTAGGGCTAGACTCACGGAGCCGTACGTGACGCTCGTGTATGCGGTGGGCCCTCGATTACTGAGCATCACGAGCACGGCATTGTCCCCCGCGGCCGCCGATTGGGAGGTCGTGCAGGTTGCGGCGGCGGGGTCAACGATTGCGACGGTGGTCGAATCCACCGTCAATGTGTCGGCCTTGGCGTTCATCGTGAAGAGATCGAAAAACCATCCGACGCCGTCCCGGATCGAGTCTCGAATTCCGATTCCCACCTGGTGCCAGTCGACAGGAGGGAACCACACTCGGAGGACGTGATCGATGGCGCTGCCCCACGTTTCCGGCGCTTGACGCGGATGAACGAAGACGTTGAGATTTGGAGATGCAAATGAGACGGCCACGAGCCGCTCCGTCGGATACGAAGATCGGACCGGGAGAAGGAAGGTGATGTTGGTGGAAGGCTGCAGATCATTCCCATGGAACAGCAGCCGTTGCAGCTCCGGGGTCAACGCATGCCCCGGAATCGTGAGCCGACCATCGGCGGTTCTGAATTTCGCAAGCGGGTCGGGCATCGACTGGCTTACGACCACCAGGACGGCCGTTGCAAGGATGACGAAGGCGAAGAGGAACGCGATTCGCGCCTTCACGAAAACACCACGGCGCGGGCTGGGACGGAACGGCCGGACGAAGCGGCGCTGGCGCTCACCGACGCGGCGGAAGGCCCGGGGATTCCGGTTGAGTCACCTCGTGCGACGTCGTGGTTGGAACCTGGCAGTTCTGCACATGAGACGTTCAAAGCCGTCACGACTCTGGCGAGCGTCTGCGTGGCGTTACAGCGGGTTCCGTTCGGACCTATTTAAGCGCCGTTTGGTGGTTATCTGACCTGATTCCTTCTGGGAGGGAAACCAGTTCACTCGACTGTCACCCGGCCGGAGAGCCGGGCTTCCATCGCTTCGAGCTCGGCCGCGCGCCTCCGGAGTTTCTCTTCCCGGTCCAGCAGCTCCAACGCCTTCTGCTGGATGATCTTCACGCGCCGCTCGATGTCCTTCTTCGCTTCGTCCGGCTCGGCGCGGATCTCGGGCGCCAGAGGTTTCGCTTGCGCCAAGAGCGTCCTTTGCCGGTCCAGATCCTCTTCGCGGGCAGAGAGATCCTTCTCTCGTCGACCGAATTCACGGTCTCGTTCGTCGACCCGTGCTTCGCGGTCCCGGACCCGCTCTTCGCGGTCCAAGAGCTCGATCGCCCGACGTTGGAGGAACTTGCGCTCCCGTGCGAGCTCCGCTTTCTCGCCTTCCATCGCCTTCCGAACTTCATCCGAGACCTCGCCGGGAGGGCGATGCGAGGCGACGAGCCGCTCTTTCGCCATCGAGGTAAAACGCTGACTCAGGTCGGCCACTCGGCTCTCGATTTCGCGGCGGGTCTTCTCTTCTTCCGCCGACCGCGAGGCCGTCTCCGCCCGTTCCTTTTCGACAAGGGCAATCGAGTCCTTCGCGTCCTTCTCAAGTTGGGCGATTCGAACGGTAGCCTCTTGGTACCGAGTCTCCAGGTCGGTTTTCGCGGCGACGAGCGCTTTCCGCTCCTGCTCGAATGCTTGTCGCGCGTCCGAACTAGCCTTCGACTCGGCCTTCCTCGATTCTTCATTGGAGCTCGTTGCGAGCTGTTCTGCGATCTCCAAGGTCTTCGCCGATCGGGAGGCGCCCTTCGACACCGCGTCCTGCAATTGGGTGGAATAGTCCGCGAGGGCCGCAAGCCTCGCCTTCTGGCGGTCCAGCTCCTCTTGCCGTCCACTTAAGTTCGCCGCCTCCGCCTTGAGCTTTGCCTCGAGCTCTGCGAGGGACTTTTCTTTCGCTTGGAGCCGCGCATCGCGTTCCGCGATTCCCTTGTCGACGTCCGGTTTCGGTTCGGCCGCACGGGGGGGCGCAGGACGATTCGCCGCGGAGGCGAGATGCGTGTCCGCGGCCGTGAGGAGGAGGGCGGTCCAGTTGACATCCTCGGGCGCAAGTTGGCCGCGCGACAGGAGGACGAACACGAACTTGCCACTCTGGAACGCCGTGAAGACATATTCGCCCACGAACAGGGAATCGCGATCGCCGATCCCTTCGTCGGGCAAGACCTTCAGGAAGTCGTTGTAGTCGATCGGGCAATCCTGGTCGAGGATGTACTCTCCGGACATCTCGCCGCGCTCATCGAGGACGTAGATCTTCTTGAGCTGCGCCCGGGCGACTTTCTTCAGTGGAGCGGCCATGAGGATTCCGGACACGGCCGGGCCGAGGCCTCGCAGTACGAGTCCGGAAAGCAGAGCTTCGATCGCCCCTTGCATACGCTGGCCGCCTAGGTCGCGAGGGCATCGCCTCGCGGTTCGAGTACGGAGAAATCGAGCGGCCCGCTCCTTATTTAAGAAACGGGCTTTGGTTATCGGTTGTGAGAAGGGGAGCCGAATGCATCCCAGGAACCGCGTCGTCCCCGGCTCTCTCCGGTGCTCACACCAAAGACCGTGCCCGTTCCAAGTTGTCGACGCCGAGCGCGACCTGGGCATGACCGCCTACGGTGCCGAGGTGAATCGCGCTGACGACGTCGACGCCGGCGTCTCCCAGCTTCCGGGCGAGGGCGGCCAGCGCGCCCGGTTTGTCATCAAGCCGGACGACGAGGACGGTCCGGCTCGAGCAGGCGTATCCGCTCTTCATCATCGCCTCCCGCGCCTGCATCGGCTGGTTGACGATCAGGCTGACGTATGATCGCCCGCCCGCAGATTCGGCGCCGATCGCATCGATGTTGATGCCCGCGTCTCCCAGGATCGCG
>DATGWB010000068.1:0-2858 GCA_035299725.1 Thermoplasmata archaeon | reverse complement strand
CAGCGGAACGACCTTCGCTTCCGCTCGATGGACAAGCCGCTCCCTCTCCATGATTTCCCGTCCCGGTCGCATGCGGAAATGTTTAAGCGAACCGGGACGTTCGCCACTCAGGTCGAATGAAAGTCAAGGAACTCCGCCCGGAGAGCAAGGTCGACGTCATCGAGCTGACGATCCGGCAGAAGGGCGACGCGCGGGATTTCTCGAGCCGGAGCGGCTCGACGGGGAAGGTGGCGGACGCCAAAGCGGTCGATGACGAGGGCACGGAGGTCTCGGTCAGCCTCTGGAACGACGAGATCGAACGGGTCCAGACGAACGACCGCATCCGCATCACGAACGGATGGGTCCGCGAGTGGCGGGGCAACATGCAGGTCAGCGCGGGCCGGTACGGGAAGCTCGAGGTCCTACGGTAGGGCCGGCGGCGCGAAGAGGATCACGACCGCGGTGAGGACCGCTAGCGGCACGACGAGCATGAGCAGATCATCGTCCAGCTGACGGTGCTTCGGACCTTCGACGATCATCGCGGAGCCGGTCGCGAGCACCGCGAAGACGAACTGCCAGCTCCACGCGCGAGTTCCGAGCATCGCATATTCCGTCGCGAGGAAGAGCGCGAAATACGCCGCGATGACCGCGGACCGAGGCCACGATCGTCTCCGGGCGAGCGCCGCGATGGGATCGATCCACGCCATCCCGAGGAATACCGGGACAACAAAATAGGGTGCGCGGCTCCCGAGGAGGTCTCCGAACAGGAAAAGCGCGAGCCCCAGGCCGAGCGCCCCCTGCGCGTATGCCGAAACCCGTCTGCCCTCGTACGGCCGCATGCCGAACAGCCGAACGCCGAGTGCCATTCGTGCGATCTCGATGCACGCTGCGGTCCCCAGAAAGAGGAGCGTGACGCTGGTGCGGGTGACGCCGCTGCCGGGTCTGAGATCCTCTGGCAGCAGATAGTACGACAGAAAGACCGGCGAGACGATATGCATGGCTCGACGGAAGGCGGCGTTGCCGTCCATGGTGTTGACCCCGCGGCCATCACTCGCCGAATTCCGTGCCGCGCCATTTCGCGTCAATGCCCTTGAGCAAGATATACGTTATCGCGCCCAGGATTGTGAGGACGATGCCGATGCCGATGGCCGACAGCCGAAGGTCCCGATCGATTGTGAAGGACAGGATCGTTAGCCCGAAATCCGGGAGCATCGACATCACGCTGAACCGCGCGAGCACGCCGGGGTCGAAGAGGAACGAGTTGGTCCGGAGGCCCGTCAGGTAGGCCGTCATCACGACGATGTACAGCGAGGTGACGAGGACGATCGGAATCGCGAGCCACAGCAATCGCGTGTCCGCGTTCAACCATGCGATCATCACGACGAACCCGACGCCGATCCAGGTCGTCATGAGAAGGAACGCGATCAGCTTTGTCCGGATCACCTGAGGAACGGAGACCGGTATCGTCGAAAGGTAATCCGTCGCGTCGACGTTGTTCATCCAATTGTATAGGATGACCCCGAAGAAGCCGACCATGCCCGCATAGAAGACCGTGTTGAAGCCCACCGGCACCTGGAGACCATACCGAACGAACCACGCCGTGAAAGACAGCAGGAGGAGCGGCGTCACGAATGAGAAGAACATCTTCGCGTAGGTCCCGCTCCGCTGAAAATCGAGGAATTCCTTCCCGAGGAGCGCGCTGTAACCCTCGAATCGGTCGAGCCGCGCGATGATTCCTGGGAGTTCGTTGCGTGCGGCCACACTCGGCGGTTCGAACTGCTCCGGGACGAGGCCGACGGCTCCTGCGATCAGGGCCGCCACGATCGCCAGCCCGAGCGAGAGGAGTGCCGCGGCTCCTCTGACATCCGCACCCAGGGGCGGCAGGAGTTCGTGGGCGGCGAGGCTCGGGAGGATCCAGGAGAATGGAATCACGTGGGCGGCTCCCGCCGCCGCAAACAGTGCGGAAACGCCGGCGGCCGCCATGACGAATCCCACACGGCTTCGCATGTACACCGTCGAGACGAAGAAACTCAGCGACATACCGAGGAGGAACGACAGCAGCGCGGCCCCGAAGAGCACGCCGATGCTCGTGAGTCGGAAGTGCGTCACGGGAATCGACAGGGCCAAGCCGACGGTCGCGGGGACGAGGAGCAGGACCATGTAGAAGATCGCGTCGCGGACGAACATGCCCAGGAACGTTCGACGGAACCGCATCGGGAGAATCCCGGGCATCGCGACCAGGTAATTGCGTGTCCCGGTCGTCCGCTCGAGGTACTGTCGACCGAGAAATCCGAACGCGCCGACGCTCAGGCCGTAGAGGAAGACGCTGACGTGCAGAAGGAGGATCGCGTCCGGGAGCGGGGTGTATGCGAACAGCCGTCCGCTCGTGACGGCGATTGAAAGGCTGAAAATCGTGATGATGAACGGGAACGACACGAACATCGTCTGACCGGAATAGCTCGCATGGACGCGGAATTCCTCTTTCAGCATCAGGCGAAGCAGCCAGCTCATCGTCACGCCCCGACCAGCCGGAGGAACGCGGACTCCAGGTCTGCGTCGTGGGCCCGGATCTGGTCGACGGTCCCCGTCGCGATGATCGATCCGCTCCGGATCACCGCGACTCGATGGCACAGCTTCGAGGCGATGTCGAGGAGATGGGACGCCATGAACGCCGTCCCTCCACCGGCGATGTACTCCGTCAGAAACCCCTTGAGCTTGCGTTGGTAGATCGGATCGAGGTTGATGAACGGCTCGTCCAGGAAGACGAGCGCTGGCTCGTGGATGAACGCCGCGGCGAGCATCAACTTCTGTCGCGTCCCTTTCGAGAGGTCTTTGCACAACGTCGTCCCGCCCTCGTCCAGATCGAAGAACTCGAACCA
>DATGWB010000067.1:0-2205 GCA_035299725.1 Thermoplasmata archaeon | reverse complement strand
ATGAACCGCGCGGTGCCCGTCATCCCGATGGTGGGGGCGTTCATCGCGACGCTCGGGTGGAACTATCGACGGTCCATGGCGTACGTGGCCGCGGGCGGCCTCGCGAAGTACGCCGTCCTCCTGTACATCGTGTTCGCGATCAGGCTCGCCTATGATGTTCAGACGGCACGGTGGATTACCCTGGCCCTCGTCGCGATTGTGGTCGCCTTGTCGTTCGTCGCATCGTGGTTCCGAAGCCGGCGCATCGAGACGTCGACGGCCCCGCCGCCCTGACGGTCAGCGCGCGGGCGCGGGACGAAAGAGCTCTCGAGGACTCCGCCCGGTGGCGTAATACAAGATCGTCGACGCAACGTACTCCTGAAGGATCGTCCGTAGATATCCATACGTGCGGAAGCGGCGCATCGACGTCTCGACGATGATGGGGAGGAGCACAAAGCGTCCGATGGTCCGAGACCGGATCGCCAGGTCGTGCGTCTCGTTCAGGACCAGATCCTCCCGAATCCCGCCGAGCCTTTCGAACGCCACCTTGCGGAAGAAGAAGCAGTAGCCCGCGTTGTGCGGGATGCCCCAGATCGTCATCGCCCGCTGATACGCGTTCGCGAGGTAGAAGATGGACCGCTCGATCCGGCGTCCGCTTGCGGGCGCGAAGCCGGTCGCCCCTCCCACGACGGCGGGGTCTCCGAGGGCCAGGAAGACGGACTCGATGAGGTCGGGTGGCAGGAGGCAGTCCGCGTCGACGAACAGGAGCACGTCTCCGACCGCGACGGCGGCCCCCCGATTCCGGCCCTCCCCGGGCCCCCGTCGCTCCCCCTCCAGGACGACGGCCCCCGCCGTGCGGGCGACGTCCGCGGTGCCGTCCGAGCTGCCCGAATCCGCGACGATCACCTCGTCCGGCGGGACGGTCTGGCGCCGCAACGATTCGAAAAGCGCCGGCAGATACTTCGCTTCGTCCCAGGTCGGCACGATGACAGAGATCCGAGGCGCCGCATCGCGGCCGACCGCGGCGTAGGCCCCGACGGGCTCAGCCATGGCCGTCACGCGGCCACGAGGCGATCGTACACCCGCTCGAGGCGCCGCGTGCACCGTTCGACCGAATACCGGAGGGCGGTTTCCCGGGCGGCCTCACGCATCCCGTCGGGTTCGCGCAAGCAGCGGAGGATCGCGGCCGCGCAGCCCCGCACGTCGTTCGGCTCGAAGAGGGCGCCGTTGACGCCCTCGTGCACGAACTCCGGGATCGCGCGGTAGTTCGCGCCGGCGACCGGCCGCCCGGACGCGAGCGCCTCCAGGACGACGAGTCCCTGGGTCTCGAACTTCGACGCGATCGCGAACGCGTCCGCCGCCGCGTAGTACTTCGGCAGGTCCACGTCCGGGACGAATCCTGTGAAGATCACGTCGCCAGCGAGGCCGAGGTGCCGGACGAGATCGTAGTACTTCTCCATATACGGCCCGGTGCCGACGATCATCAGTTTCGTGTCCGGGTTCGCCTCGAGGACCCGTGGGAACGCCTGGATGAGCGTCGTCAGGTTCTTTTCCGGCGCGACGCGGCCGACGTGCAGGATGACGTCGTGGCCATTCAACCCCCATTTCGTCCGGATGCCTTGACCGGGGGTGCCGGGACGGAATCGCTCCGTGTCGACGCCGGTCGGGATCACGTCCGCGATCTTCGCGGCCGGAGAAAGGGCCATGATCTCGTCGAGGATCGCGCGGCTCGGGACGACGACGCCGTGGGTCTTGCGCAGGAAGACGCGGAGGTAGAAGCGCAACCCGCGCTCGAGGAGATGGAGGTTCAAGCCGAACGGGGAATAGAAGGCCAGCGTCTCGTGGATCATCGTGTGGAACGTCGAGACGCGGGGCACCTTCGCCTGCCAGGAGGCCCAGATCCCCTTGATCCCGACGAACCCGACCCCGTGGATGTGGATCACGTCGATCCCCATCTCCTTGATCAGGTCCGATTCGCGCCCGGGGAACATCGCGAGCCGATAGCCCGGGTAATGCGCAAACTCCTTCGCCCGCACGTAGATCGTCCCGGCCTCCCGCTTCCCCCGTCCGCGAGGATCTTCGGGTGCGAAGACGACGACCTCGTGGCCGTTGGCCTCGAGCTGCCGGCGCGTCGTCAAGACGGACGTCACGACGCCGTCGACGGTGGGCAGGTAGCTATCCGTGAAGAGCGCAATCTTCGTGGCATCCACCCCTGTGCGAACGCGA
>DATGWB010000066.1:0-17482 GCA_035299725.1 Thermoplasmata archaeon | reverse complement strand
CCACCGAAACGCCCGAGACGCCGATGCATTCCTGCGTTTGGGCGGTCGTCTTCGCAAGAACGCGGAATCGCTCCTGAAGAATCTGCCCTCCTCGGGCAACGGGGAGTCGCTGTTCGAGTTGCTCGACCATTCATGGGGGCTCGGGGCTGCGACCATCTTCCACTCGAAGGGCAACTACCGAGGTGCCGCGGAACGCGCGAAGGAGGTCATCTCCAGCGCGAGCATCGGAGTTTGCGCGAACGCGGGCTGCTTCGAGTTCGTCCAAGAATGGGAGAGCGGAAAAGTCGATTTCGAGACGTACACGAGTAAGCTCGCGGACTTCTTAGAACCGAAGGGCTACCTGGACTCCGGCCAGTTCAAACGGCTCCTGAACGCGGTGTATGAGTTCGGCATGAATTGGAACACCGTGGCGAGCAAGTCGGAGCAGGCCTTGGCCGCGCGGACCTCCATCGAAGGTGCGGGGTGGTGTCTCCTGACGAGCGTCGGGATTCGCGAATTATTGGGAGCACCTCCCAAGTTCTCCACTCGCGATTTCGCAGAAATCGTAGAGCGAATCGTGGGCCGGGCCTAGTCGGTCCTGACGGCGGCTCCCTGAAACGACCGGATGTGCGCTCTCGTGGCGACCGGGTGAATACGGAACGGAGCATTGACTTATCTTGAAACGGGTTATGGGTGGGACACGCAATGCAACTCACAAAACCGAAGGTCATCAAGATCGCAGAGACCCGAGTCGACCGGGATGGCATGCATGCCATGCTCGAAGCACTAGGAGTGTCAAAAAAGGGCGAGGAACGCTTCTCGCGAATGGCCGATAGCGGCGAAACGCTCTGCGAACTCGCCGGCCGGATGTGCTACCAATCGTTCGAAATCGGTCTGAACCCAAACGTGACGAAGATCCGCGAGGATTCCAAAGACTACTTCAAGAATCTTCTGATGAAGGGCGACGGCAGTGTCAGCGAACACGGATCGGCAAGCTTTGCATTTCTCGGCGTCTCGCGAATCTTTACTCATGAGCTTGCACGACATCGGGTCGGGATCGCCATCAGCCAGGAGTCTCTCCGGTATGTTCGACCGAAAGAGATTCAGATGTGGTTGCCCGACGACCTCGATCCGCAACTCAGAGAGGCAATGGTCAAGGTGGCGGAGCGGACCGAGGACGCCTACCGCGAGCTCGAGAAGTCCGTCCCGTGGGCCGAACTTCCGATGGACACGAAGAAACGGCTCACATCCGCGTTGCGGCGAATCCTCTTCGACGGCATCGCGACGAACGTCGTCTGGACCGCAAATTTCCGGACGTTGCGCTGGGTCATCGAGATGCGAACCGATCCCTCCGCCGAGGTTGAAATCCGCCTGGTGTTCGATCAGGTCGCCCAGATCTGCAAGAAAGACTTTCCTCTGCTCTTCCAAGACTTCGAGCGGAAGGAGCTCCCGGACGGCACAGGATCCTGGCGGCCATTGCTTCGCAGCAAGGTCTAGTCGGTTCTCGACGCGCTAGAGCCAACGGAAGAGCACTTTCCAGAACTCAACCTTCTCGGGCTTGCGGACGCCCGCGAGGACCGTCGTCTCGACGTGCTTCCGCTGAGCGTCCGCCGTTTCATACCCGGCGGACATCGCGTCGTACGAGGAGAGACGGTCCAGGGTGGTCCGCTCGACGAGGATCGCCTGGCCTTCCCCGACGACCTCGTCCTTGAACTTGACCACGAGTCGGTTCCCTGGGACGAGGGCGATCCGATCGTGCTCCCGCGAGGACAGGTAGGTCTGGTAGACGTACTGCTTGCGGAGCTTCTCCTCAGCGCCCGGATACGCAATGACGATCGTCTTCGGTGGCGCTGCGTTTGGCGGGATCATCGGTTCGCGGCGTCGGAATCGACGAACGAAGATGAAGCTTTCTGGTCAAAGGGCGGCGAGGATCTCGTCCGTGTGGCCTTCGACCTTGACCTTGCGCCAGACCTTCGCGATCGATCCGGCCTCGTCGATCAGGAACGTCGACCGCTCGATCCCGAAATACTCTCGGCCGTACATGTTCTTGCGTTTCCATACGTCGTACGCGGTCGTCACGCGTCCGTCATCATCGCTGAGCAGCGGGAAGTTCAGATGGTACTTGTCCTTGAATTTCACGTGGCTCTTCGTATCGTCGCGGCTTACCCCGAGGACGACCGCTCCCTTGGACGTGACGCGTCCGAGGTTGTCTCGGAAGCTGCATGCTTCCTTCGTGCAACCGGTCGTGTCGTCTTTCGGGTAGAAGTACAGGACCACTTTCTTGCCGCGGAAGTCTTTCAAGGAGACCTTGCGGCCATCGTCCGCGGGCAATGTGAAGTCCGGCGCTCGTTCGCCTACCTCCAACATCGTGACACCGAGACCGTCCACGCCTCCGCGCAATTTAACGTCACCGATTCGGCGAATCGTCCGGGCGAGGACCGCAGGGCGCGTCTCTGTCCCATATAGTATCAAGTCTGGTATTTCTCAACGTATCCTTTATGTAAACGGAGCCGGTTCGTTTTGATTAGCCCTCCTAGCCGCAGGTGCGAACAGGCATATCATGGCCCGCAAGGCGTCTTCTCGAAAGCCGGCGTTGACGCTGCCGAAGCCGTCGGCCCGATCGCCCAACGGGAAGGCGAAGTCCAGCCGCGCGTTGTCGGCATCCGATGCGGCGGGGGCGGCCCAGCAAGGTCTCTTGCAGCTCACCTTTGCTCGGCATGCCCATGGCTACGGCTTCGTCGGGGCTGCGGCGTTCCTCCTCGATGCGATCCTGATCCTGTACATCGGAATCCAGGCCCCCTTCCTCCCGCGGGGGGTCCGGTTCGACTTCCTCGTCTGGCTCCTCCCGTCCGTGGCGGGCGCCGTCGCGTCCTGGGACGCGGTCCGGCTGAAACGCGAACCGTACCGGCGTCACTACGAGTCCAGCCACTTCGCGATGTCGACGGCCGGCATGGTCCTCTTCTTCGTGACAGCGCTGGCGATCGTCCTCATGATCTGGCAGCAGTTCCCGAGCTGGCTCGACCCCGGTTGGATCTACCCGATCGCGGTCGCCGGGGTGCCGCTGACGATCATCTCGATGGGGATGACCTGGCAAGGCCTCGGGCTGCGGAAGGCGGGCAGTTTCGTCCTCGCGGCCATCACCCCGGTCCTCGCGCTCTTCCTCCCGTTCGGCCACATCTCCCTGGCCGATCCCGCGGGCCCGTCGCTGTACGTGGTCACGCTCCTGATCGGCGCCCTCGCGACGGAGTTCGCGGGATCCCTCCTCCACATCATCGCTTCGTCGACTTCCGTGTACCAGCGGGAGATCCTGAAGGCGGACAACTCGAAGGTCGCGCTGATCCAGCAGGACTACCAGAAGAAGCGGGAGGCGCTCGACTACAAGGAACGGGCGCTCCGCGGCCGCGAGGCCCACCTGGAGGCGCTGCAGCAGGAGCTGGAAGACCAGGCGAAGGAGCTGAAGACGAAGTTCTCCGACGTCAGCGCGCGAGAGAATGCGATCGAGAAAGGGACGCGGGAGCTGCGGGACATCGACCGGAAGGTCGCCTCCGCGCGCGCAGAGATCGAGGCGAAGGCCGAGGAGATCCGCCTCCGCGACGCGGACATCTCGACCCTGAAGACCGAACACGAGAAGATGCGCCAGACGCTCAACGCGCGCGAGGCCTCGCTCGCGGAGCGCGAGAAAGAAGTCAAACGCACGTCGATCGAGCTCACCTCCCAGCTCCGCTCGTCCGAGGCGAAGGTCAAGTCGGTCGAGGAGCGCGAGTCCCGCCTGCAAGAACTCGAGAAGTCGTTCGACTCAAAGCGCACATCCTTGCTGAAGAAGGAGAAGGAACTCGAGCTGAAGGATAGTGAGCTACGTCTGAAAGGCGAGCAGGTCGAGGCCACGTCCCCCGGAGCCGACGCGACCCGGATTCGCGAACTGAAGGAGTGGGAAAAGAAGATCCTCGCGAAGGAGAAGGAACTCGGGAAGCAGGAGGTCGAACTCCGGACGATGGAAACCCGTCTCAAGGAGCGATACGAGAACGCGACCCGGGTCGAGAAGCAGTTCCAGGGCCAGCGGAGGATGTTCGACGACCGCGAATCGGAGTACGTATCGCGGGAAAAGAAGATCTCCGACCAGGAAGCCGCGCTCCGCGAACGGTCCGCCGAGGTCGAGCGCCAGGCGTCCGCGGTCGAGGAAGCCCAACATCAGCTCGACGACAAGACGAAGAAGTACGCCGAGCTGTTCAAAGACGCGAAGATGAAGGAGGCCGTCGCGGGATCGAATGAGGCGGACACCCGGCGGCAGAAGGAAGCCCTCGATTCCCGGGAACGCAAGCTCCACGAGATGCAGACGAACCTCCAGTCGGAGATCAAGCGGCTGAACGAGGAGAACCGCAACCTCCTCGAGAAGGCGAAGGAGCTTGAGGAGCGCGAGTCGGACATTCAACTCAAGTCGCTCGAGATGGAAAACAAGACCCGGGAGGGACGCGCACCCGGCATGCGGGACATGGACCGCGAGTCACAGCTCGAGGAATGGGAACGCCGGCTCCGCGAGCGCGAGGAAGAATTCAAACGCCGGTCGTATCAGAAAGACAAAGAGATGGAGATGCGGGAAGGCGCCGTCAAGGCGCGCATCACGACGCCGCAGGGTGAAGCCGAAGCGGAAGAGGCCCTCGCGGTCGAGAAGAAAGCCGAGCGGGTCAAGACCGGCACTCCGCGCCTCGACGACCTCCTGTACGGCGGCATTCCGTTCAATTCCAACGTCCTGTTCGTCGGTCCCGCCTTCGTGGGGAAGGAGCTCGCCCTCCTGAACTTCATCGCGGAGGGCCTGAAGAAGGGCATCCCCGTCATCATCATCACCACCACCAAACTGCCGATCGACATTGCGAAGGACATCGCTCCGATCCTCCCGACGTTCGACGAGTACGACCAGCTCGGCCTCGTGCGGTGGATCGACTGCACCTCTCCGATCTCCGGGAAGCCGGTCAAAGAGAAGAACGTCTGGCGGGTGAACGGCCCGACGGACTTCGACAGCATTTACCAGCTCGTCGGCCAACTGGATGAGGAGTTCAAGAAGAAGCATCCGTACTTCCGGCTGGCCTATCTGACGCTGAGCTCGTCGATCACGCAAGCCGACGAGCGCGAGGCGATGAGCTTCGTGCAGCGCCTCGTGAACCGACTTCGGCAGACGAAGGCCGTCTCCGTCATCGCCTTGGAGCGCGGCATGCACACGGACCAGACCCTCGAGGCGCTCGAGCACATGGTCGACGGCGCGATCCACTTCAAATCCGATAAGCAGAAGACGATGCTGCAGGTCGTCGGCCTGGGCGAGGTCCAGACCCACGACTGGGTCCCGTACAAGTTCACGAACAAGGCGCTGATAATCGGCTCGTTCCAGCTCGAACGAATCCGGTGAGCCCCGCTCCTGTCATGTCGACCGTTTCCGGAGCTGCTGGGCGAGCACCACGCCGGCGATGACCATCGCTCCGCCAGCGATCGCGCCGAGCGTCAGGGACTCTCCGAGGATCACGATTCCGCCGACGACCGCGACGAGCGTGCTGGCGTAGATGTACGCGCCCGCCGAGGCCGCAGGGATTCGCTCCAGCGCGCGGAACCAGATTCCGTACCCGATAAACGTCGGGAAGATGCCTAGGTACAGCACCGGAATCCAGCCCGCGAGGCCCATCGTTTGCAAATCGGCCACGACGCTGTTTCCTGTCGCAATCAAGAGCGGCACCAGCAGGACGGTTCCGATTAGGAGGGTCCACGCGACGAACGTGAAGGGGGGGTACCGGCGGAGGTAGCTCTTGCCGAGGACCGCATACAGGGCCGAGAAAATCGCGGGCGGGACGACCGTCAGCGCACCTTCGGAAGCGCGGAACGTGAACTGACTCTCCGGCCGAACGAAGAAGATCATGACTGCGAGGCCCGCGAAGGCGAGGGCGATCCCTGCGGATTGCCAGCGCCCGATCCGCTCCTTCAGGAGGGGGATCGCGAAAATCGCGATGAACGCCGGGGCCGAGGCGATGATCAGGGCCGCCGTGCCCGCGCTGACGTTCGGATCCGTCTCCCCCAGGTTCAGGAAGAGATGATAGCCGGTGAATCCGAAGAAGGCGAGGATGACGAGCATCGGGACGTCGCCCCGTGCCGGCGGATGACGCACCTGGCGGGTCGCCACCAGATATCCGGCGAAGAGCACATCTGCGATCGCGAATCGGAGGAAGGTGAGGGTGATCCACGACATCGACGCGAGGGCCTGCTTGATCGCGACGAACGCGAGCCCCCAGAACAGGATGAGGAGGATCAACGAGGCGTGCAGGGTCCAGCCCCGGTCAAGCCGGCCCCGGAACGCCATATCCGCGGAAGTGGCAGGCGCGATAAAAAGATACGCCCGGCATGCGAGGCCGTCGCCGGTTCACAGGAGGTAGACGTTCGGGAAGTCGGGTACCTCGGCCTTGAACAGGTTCGGGACTTCACCGGTTCGTCCCGAGAGACGTCGGCTCAGTTCCACCTGGCCGCGCGCTAGCATCTCCGGGTTGTATGAATACTGGATGCGTACGTAGTTCGTCGCGCCCACGGACGTCTTGCGGTTGAGGAACTTCCCGAAGTCCTTCCACCCCGGCGGCTGCCGCGAGAGGACGTTCGCCATCTCGACCGCGAACCGTCCTCCGATGAAGAACGCCTTCCACTCGTTCACGTTCCGTTCGTCGAGTCGGCCCTCCACGAGTTTCGCGACGCCGTCGGCGTACGTCGGATTGATGTACTGTCGGAACGACTCGAGATTCGCCAACGCCTCCTCGATGTTTCCGACGTCTTCTGGATTTAGCACGGGCTTCGGTGGCGCATTGTACCAGGCGGCCTGATACGGCGCGTATTTCGCGGCTCCTTCCTGCGTCTCCCATTCCGCCGCGGCGCGGTCGACGAGGAAATGGATCCGGTTGTGCGCCAGGAGGTAGTCGAGGACGAGGGTGGTCTCCACCTTCTCGGCCACGTCGTCGACGTTCCGATCCGCGTACTTGCCGAGGTCCCGCCAGATGATCCGGTGGTATTCCTCTTTCAACGCCCGGAGCGCGCCTTCGCGGACGTAGATGCCCCATCGATCGGGGACCAACCGGAAGCTCACGTAGAACGCGACGGCCTCCGGCCCCATCTTGAGCATGTTCGGGAGCGTGTTCGGATCCTTGGGCGCCGCGATTCGGAACGCCGACAGATTGTCGGCGCTGAGCTCGAACGCCCGAGCTCCATCGAGCGAGGGCACCGGCCCATATCCCGGGACGCGCACAAGTTTCGGATCGCAAAATGCCGGATGCGCGGACGCAAAGCCCGCGAGATCTTCCATCGCGCTCCCGATGCGCGGAACCTCCTTAAGGCATTGGTCTCAGTAGAGCAGGCATTCGACCGTCCGACCCTCGACCAACTTCGGCCGCAGGTCGTCGGCCGTTCGAAAGCGGACGACGATTTCGCCTTCTTCGACCCCGATCGAGCTCACGGCGGCCGCGAAGGCCGGAAGACCGTTCTCCAAGATCCGACGGATGGTTTCCGCGATGCCCGCGACGTTCTGCGGTGCCGCGCGGCGGGCTTCGAGCCCTTGGTACGCCCACTCGTCGATTGGGCCCAGATTCGCTTCTGCCTGAGCGATCTTTTCATCGAGCCACCGTTCTTCGAGGAACTCGACGAAGTCGCGGCCCTCCCAACCACACGTCGCCAGGACTGAGCGGCACCGCGGGTGGAACCGGCAGCCCGCGGGTGGTCGGATCGCATCCGGGACCTCGCCCCGGGGAAGGACCTTCGGACCACGCTTCGTCGGGTCCGGCACCGGGATTGCCGCGAGGAGTGCGCGCGTGTACGGATGCTTCGGATCCGCATAGATCTCTTTCGCAGAGCCGATTTCGACGATCCTCCCGAGGTACATGATTGCGATACGATCGCACACGAACTTCGCGGTCGCAAGGTCGTGCGTGATGAAGAGGTACGTCAAATTGTGGCGGGCCTTCAGGTCGAGCATGAGCTCCAGCACTTTTGCCCGGATTGACATGTCGAGCATTGCAACCGGTTCGTCCGCCACGAGGAGCCGGGGCCGAAGGATCATCGCTCGCGCAATGACGGCCCGCTGCTTCTGCCCCCCGCTCAGGTCGCCCGGATACTGATGGTACAGCAGTTCCGCGGGCGTCAGTCCCACCTCGCGCATGATCGCGAGGACGGCCTCTCGAATCTCCTGGGGATCGTCGGAAATCCCATGGACCTCAAGCGGGTGGCCGATCGCACGGCCGATCGACATCGCGGGATTCAGGGATGCGTGAGGGTCCTGGAAGATGATCTGGATCTTCGTCCTCAAGGGGCGGATTTGTTTCTCCTTCAGCGTCGTGATGTCCACGCCCTCGAAACGGATGTGGCCCGACGTCGGCTCGGTGAGGCGAAGGACGGTCCGGCCGACCGTCGTCTTGCCGCACCCTGACTCCCCGACGAGACCGAGGATCTCTCCGGGTTGGAGCACGAAGCTCACACCGTCGACCGCATGGACGACGGGCTTGTCCCGGAAGACGAGGCTCTGGAGGAACGGCATCTTCACCGGGTAGTGGACCACCAGGTCTTCGACCTCGAGCAGGGACGCGGGGGCGTCGGAGGGCGCCGACTCCGCGATCACACGAAGTCCTTCCCGAAGTGGCAGGCGGCGGCCTGATGTTCGCGGTACTCGAGCAGGGCGGGGACCTCCCGCGTGCAGATGTCCTGCGCGTACGGGCACCGCGGGTGGAAGCGGCACCCGGTCGGCGGGTCCACGAGGTCGGGCGGCGATCCGTCGATCGACGAGAGCTCCTTCGTCTCCAAGTGGATGACGGACTTGAGGAGGCCCTGTGTGTACGGATGGATGGGCTTCGCGAAGATCTCCCGGACCGGTCCGATCTCCGCGATCTTTCCGGCGTACAAGACCGCGACCCGGTCGCAGGCCTCGGCGACGATCCCGAGGTTGTGCGTGATGAGGAGGAGGGCCATCTGGTACGCTTTCCGCAGGTCTTCCAGGATCTCGAGGATCTGCGCCTCGACGATGACGTCCAACGAAGTGGTCGGTTCGTCCGCGATGAGCACGGACGGCCGCATCACGAGGGCGAGCGCGATCATGATGCGCTGGCGCATCCCCCCGCTGAACTCGTGGGGAAAGTTCCGCATGCGGGATTCCGGGATGCCCATGGACTCCAACGCGGTGCGAGCCCGCGTCCTCGCCGCGTCCCGGGACACGGCCTCATGAGCGCGGATTTCCTCGGTGAAGTGGTCCTCGATCGTGAGGAGCGGATTCAACCGGGTCATCGGATCCTGGAAGATCAGGGCGATGTCTTTTCCGCGGAGGCGGCGGAATGATTCGTCGTCCAGGGTGAGGAGGTCTTTGCCGCCGAACACGACCTGCCCCCGGACCCGGGCGTTCCCCGGCATGACGCCGAGGATCGCCTTCCCCAAGGTCGACTTGCCGCATCCTGTCTCGCCGACGATGCCGAGCGTCTCCCCGGCGGACAGGCTCAGGCTCACATCGTCGAGCGCGTTGACCGCCCCGCGGTCCGTCGCATAGTGCACCGTGAGGTGCCGAACCTCGAGGACGGGCTGCGCCTACATCCGCTCCTTCTTCAGCAACGGGTTCACCAGATCATTCAGGCCTTCTCCCAGGAAGCTCAAACCGACGGTCAAGAGGACGATCATTACTCCCGGGAACAGCGTGGTCCACCACATCGCGTTGCTGAAGGTCTGCGCGTCGCTCAGGTCGAGTCCCCAATCAGGGGTCGGCCGTTCGATTCCGTAACCCAGGTAGCTCAGGCCCGCCGCCGTCAGGATCGCGTCCGCCGCGCTGAGCGCGAAGATTACGGGGATCGCGACGATGACGTTGTAGGCGATGTAGGACCACATCACGGTCCACGGTTTCGCGCCGAGCGCCCTCGCGGCCTCGACATACGTCTCTTGTTTGATCGACAAGGTGTGATTGCGAGTCACACGGAAATACAAGGGGACGTAGATCACGGTGATTGCAATGCCGATGTTGAACACGCCTTTCCCAAGGATGACCGCGATGATGGCGGCGAGGAGCAACGAGGGGAACGCGTAGATCGAGTCCATCACGAGCACGAAGACGCGGTCGAGCCGGCCTCCCGTATACCCGGAGTACAATCCAACCGGGAAGCCAATCAGGAGGGCGAGGAACACGCCGATGGACATGATCTCGAGGCTCGTGCGGGTCCCGAAGAGGACACGGCTGAAGATGTCCCGGCCGAGGTAGTCGGTCCCCATGAGCGCGAGGCCGCCGGGCGCCTGGTTGACGAGTCGGGTCTCTCCGACGAAACAGTAGTGGTAGTCCGACCCGCAGAGGGCCTGCTCCGGGTCGCGCAGGAGGCCCGCGAGGGTGAAGAGCGGGGCGAGGAACGCAATGAGGACGAACGCGATCAGCAGGAACAGCCCGATCCACGTCATGGCCCCCGCCAAGGTCCGGCGCTTCCGGATCATCGGGTTGAGGATCCGTCCGAAGAACGTGTGCGGCCCGAGGAGCGACTCCCACGTGATCTCGCTCGACGACCGTGACTTCGTTTCGGTCGCCATGTCAATATCGAACTCTCGGGTCGATGAGGCCGTTGATGATGTCGATGACCATCGAGACGAGGATGATGATGAACGCGTACACGACGATCGTCCCCTGGATCATCGGATAGTCCTTCGAGTTGATCGAGTTCAGGAGGAGGGTCCCGATCCCATCCCAAGCGAACGTGCGCTCGGTGATGACCGCGCCGCTGAACAGGATCGCGAACTGCAGTCCCAGGACCGTGATCACGGGGATCAGCGCGTTGCGGAACGCATAGCGGTAGACGATCGAACGCCAGCGGACCCCCCGGGCTTTCGCGGCCTCCGCGTAGTCCGACTCGACGGTCAGGAGGAGGTTCGCGCGCACGGTCTTGGTGAAGAAACCGCTGAGGTACAGACCCAGGGTCAGGCACGGGAGGACCAGATGCCGGATTGCGTCGACGAAGTTCGGCCAACTCCCGGCGAGGATCGAATCGATTGTCAGGAGGCCCGTCACTTGGGTTGGCGGGGTCAGGGAGAACCGCTGACTCGTCGGGAGTAAGTGGAGTTGCACCCCGAAGACGAGCTGGAACATGAGGCCGAGCCAGAAAATCGGAATCGCGAAGATGACGGTGCCGTAGAGGCGGGCGGCGACGTCGATGGGCTTGTCTCGGTTGACCCCGCCGACGAGGCCGGCAAGCACTCCGACCGTCGTCGCAACCGCCATCGCACCGATCGAGAGTTCAATGGTCCCGGGCAGCTTCTGGACGATCGTGTCGAGGATTCCCTTTCCTCGGTACGGGTCCGTCAGCGAGGTCCCGAAGTTGAGGGTGAGCACTTGCCGGATGTAGATCACGTACTGGTCCCAATACGGCTTGTCCAGGCCGTATCGGGCGCGCGCGTCGGCGACGACGTCCGGAGGGGCACGGCCGCCGTAGAGGGCCGTGATCGGATCGCCCGGCAGAATCCGGAGCACGACAAACACGGCCGTCAGCAGGATGAAAAGCATGGGGAGAGCCAGGAGCAGCCGGGACAGCGTGTAAGCCAACAAGGACGAGCGTTTCGCCATGTCACCCGCTCGCTTCAGCTATCCCCCCAGAGGGAATAAAGGGTTGGGGGACCGACAGTCCTACTCCCGGTCCCTTGCGATGAGGATCCCTGGACTCATAAAGTAGCCAAGCTGGGCCAGGAGACTCTTCGCCTGTGCGAGGTTCGGCGAGGATCCGTAGACCGTCTGGAACACCGGGAGCGAGTAGGGCATCGCCGCCGGCACCATGCTGTAGATCGGGACCGACAACCCCCCGAAGACGGTCGTGTTGATCACTTGGCGGTCCACCGCGTACGCGATCGCCTGTCGGAGGCGTACGTCATTGAAGGGGGCCGTGTGGACGTTGAAGACCAGGTAGCGAATCCGGGGATTCGTCCCAATGTCGACTTTGAGATTCAGGCTCGTGGCCCGGTTCTTGAGGTCGAGGATGTCCGCCGGGAGCAAGGACCGGTACGCAACGTCGATCGCGTGGGTCTCGATCGCCTGCTTCAGGGTCTGGGCGGTATAGCTCAGGGTGAGCGTCACCTGATTGAGCACCGGGATCCTCGGGATGCCCCGCGCCGCGTACAAGCCGGGCTGGTAGTAGTTCGGGTTGGCGGTCATGATCACTTGCTGGCTCGGGGTGTATGAGGTCAGGTTGTACGGCCCCGTCCCAACGACCTTTCCGACGGCGTCGAGCTGCTGGCCCGTGTTGTTGTACGCCTTCATGGAAACCGGAGCTGACACGGAAAAGGCCATGAGCCCGTTGAAGAAGCCGACCGGCCGGCTCAGGTGGAACACAATCGTGGCCGGGTCCGGGGTCGTGATGGCTCCGACCGGCGTGTTGTTCCCGTTGGCCTGAGACCGACCGAGCGCTCCGACGTCGTACAGCAAGAACGCGGCGCTGCCAGGGATGTTCAGCTTGATCGCGCGGTCAATGGACCACTTCATGACGGTCGAGTTGAAATCCGTCCCGTCGGCGAATTTCACGTTCGGACGCAGGTGATACGTGAAGGTCATTCCATCCGTTGAGATGCCGCCGTTGGCTACCGTGGGGACCACCGTGGCGAGACCGGGGACCAGCGTGGTCGCCTGCGTGTCGTACACGAGCAGGGTGTCGAACAGCTGGTTGATCATCTCGATCGAGAAGTAGTCGTATGCCGACGCCGGATCCATCGACGTGATGCTGTCCGTCGTCCCCCCGGTGATGGCGGTCGCGCCGGTCTTGTTCATCACGAACCACTTGACACTGACCGGATGGAGGAAGACGTCCGACACCGTGTTCGAGTATTCGACGTCCGACGGGTTCTGCCATAGCGGGATGTACGGGACGTCGGTCGCGAGCTTGTTCTGAATCTGCTGGAAGATGCCTGCGCGCACCGTGTCGTCCGTCGACGCGGCTTCCTGAGCCAGCCAGGTATTCATCTGGGAATCGTTGTAGCCTGAGCCGAGCGATGCGGCGCCGGAGGTACTCAAGAACGGAGAGACGTAGTCGTCAGAATCGAAGTAGTCCGGATACCAGCCCAGGAGGAAGAACGGGAGGCGCTGGTTTCCGAAGTCGTCCGTGTAGGTCGTCCAGGGTTCGGACCGCAGGTTCACCGTGAGTTTGCCGGTGGCCTCGAGGGAACTCTTGAGCACCTGCGCGACGGCGGGTTCCGTAGGCCCATAGTGTTCCGTGCTGTTGTACCACAGATCGATCTTGAGGGTCCTCGGTGGCGCCGTGAGGAGGACCACGGCGACTGCGGCCCCGATGATCACAATCACAATCACAACGACGATGGCAATCAGTATACTTCGCTTCACAGGCCTCTCCTCCCGGTGCTGCCCGAGAAATCTACGGGCACGACGTCAGGGAATCCGAGTACCCGTAGTTAACCGTTTCGAGACTGTGCGGTTCGACTGGTGTCCGACTCATCCGAAATCCTCGAGACGTCGCGCCGGACTCCTGGCGGCTCGCAATCGGTCGAGCACCGACTTGACTCGTTGTGGCGAGAAATCGCGCTCGTCGCAGAGGAAGCGCAGCACCCCGGCAGAATCGAGCGCTCCGACGGTCAGGTCCACGTCCTCGGTCACGGGAGGATTCGAAAAGAATGCTCGGATCGCCTCGAGGTGGTCCGGCAATTGCGCACGGATCTCCGCGGGCGATCGGTCGAGCGATCCCCATTCCCGAATTCGTTTGACGGCAGTCTTCGGGCCAATTCCTTTCACCCCATCATCAAAGTCCGTGCCGACCAGAATCGCGACGTCGATGAGCTGTTCGCGGGAGAGGCCGAGGATCCGGAGGTTCTCCTCGAGGTCGAGCAATTCGGGTGGAACGGCCCGCGATCGGCCGATGCTCGGCAGGAACTCGCTCGACGCAACCGCGAGGAACCGGACGAGTCGAGGGGCCCCGAAGAGTAGGGAATCATAGTCCTTGGAGCCCGCGGCCCACACGTCGCCGCGACGCGCGAGGAACGCGGCCTGGGCTTCGCCCTCGCTCGGAGCCTGGACCCATGGGATCCCGAGCAACGTCAACAGGGTCTTCGCCTCGTCGACCATCGTTCGGGTCAGGCGCGAAGTCATCACGGCTTTCGACCACGCGGTCGCGGTGTCGCCGGAGGCTACGGCGGCTTCGTATTCCCGAATCGACTTCTCGCGCGCCTCGCGCCGCTTGCGAATTTCTTCCCTTTTCAGATCCGGCGGCGGACCGTCGAACACGAAAGCGGGACGGATGCCGTAATCCGCGATGAGCCGAGTCGTCCGGAAGGCCATTCCATTCAGGTGGGATGTGATCCGGCCTTTCGAGTCCTCGAGAGGACGACCGTCGCGCGTGCGCATGATCGACAGGAACTGGTACAATTCGAGGTTTCCGTCGATCGCGATGCTCCGCCCACGCAACGCCTCGAGGCTCGTGGGGTGGCGGGCGACAATCGGCGTGAGGAGGACGCCCATGGCCGAATTCCCCTACCGCATCGCGCGTTATGGCTTCTCGCCGACCTCGAGCGTGACCAGAAACCGCCTACTGGGCTGGGATCGAGAACGTCCAGGCATCTCGATTCGCCGCAATCGCTTCGAGGAGCGTCAAGGCCTCTCCTTTCGGAAGGCTCAGGAAAAACTTCCCGACATGTTTGCAGAAGTCCTTTCGGTCGACGAGCCTGCCCCAGTCTTCGCAGTCGTGCACGATCGTGCGCGCACCGAGGTCGAGCTCCACGCGGTAATTCTTGACGCGCGCCAAGATCGCGCCTCCATCCCTCGAGATTTCGACATCTCGCGAATCGATTCGCTTCGCCCGATCGAGCCGGCTCCCATCGATGAACCGTCCGAGCGCCACCTCGACGAGCGCGTCCTTCGGCACGTCGGCCCCGAAGTCTTCGAGTGTCAACGATCGAAGGCGAACGTCCGCGGGACTCGTCTGTTTCCGGAACGCCTCGATCCGCTGCATCGCGCGCGCCTGCTCTTGGGTCTGGACCCCGAGCATTCGCAGGATCTGGAGACAGTTCTCCGGCGCATATCCGTGGAAGTGATTGTTGAAGAAACCGTAGACGGTCTCCGCCTGGGAGGCGACCTGTTGCACGCGGGGCACCCAGGAGGTGATCTCCTCCTCGCTGTAGCGATAGTTGTACCACGGGTCCTTGCCGTGGCCGTGCCACCGCAGGTACGCCATCGCTGACGTCACGTGCAGGTCCGGCGGGAGCAGAGGCTCATCGACGATCGTGTACGCGACGCCAATCGCGCGCAAGAGATCAAACGCCTCCATCGTCATCCAGGTCTTGTTGCGCGGCTCGAGCGCGAACGTGAAGTCTCGCGGCAAGACGTCCAGGAAGCGGTGGATCACCGGCTCCTGGAACCGCAGGCGCGGCGGGAGCTGGAGGAGGAGCGGGCCCAGTTTCCCCGCGTCGAGGAGGGGCCGCATCAGTTCGCAGTACGCGCGGAGATCCTTGTCGGCGCCCTTGGCAAGGTCGAGGAGCCGATCGTGCGTGACGGTCTGCGGCACCTTGGCGGCAAAGACGAACTCATCCGGCGTGTACCGAGCCCACCCGATGACCATGCCGGGGGACGGGGCGCGATAGAACGTCGAGTTGATCTCAGCCGTGTCGAAGATCCGGGAGTAGGCGCGGAGCTTCGACTCACTCGCGTTCCGATAGACGGGGCCGATCCATTCCTGGTAGTCCCAGCCGCTGCACCCGAACCGGAGGCGGACCATGGGTGCAACCCAAATGCGCCCGCGATAGATTATCGTATAGCCGGAAGCGGCGGGATGGGCGCAGTTTCGCGGGCCCCCTGCCTCGAGGTTTAAGCCCGCGATGCCCGATGCATTCGAGAATGGCAGAGTCGCTCGTTGGCGCCGGCGGTTGGGGATACTTCTCGGGAGGCCTGGCGGCCTACGCGCAGGCATTTCGATTCGTCGAGCTGAATGCCTCCTTCTACCGCCAAATCCCGGATGCGACGGCGAGGCGCTGGCGCGCGCTGGTCCCGGCGGACTTCGTGTTCTCCGTCAAGGCCCACCGCGACGTCTCCCATGGCAACCGGCTTCGGGCGTCCGCCCAAGCTCGGGCGGCATTCGCCCAGTCGCTTCGGACCGCGGGGCTCCTGCGTGCCTCGTTCGTGATCCTCGAGACCCCGGCCTCGCTTCCATTTGATGCGGCTGAGCTGGAGGGTCTGCGGGATCTCGCGGCGATGGTCCCCCATGGGACCCAGTTAGGCCTGGAGGCACGTGCCTATTCGGGGAGAGACCTGCCCGCTCCCCTTCGACGCGCGATGGAAGGCGGCGGAGTCCTGGATGTCGTTGACCTGTCTCAGTCGAGACCGCGCGTCCGGGACGAGACCCAGTACACCCGCCTCTTCGGCCCGGGACCTCATAACGTCTACGAGTTCGACGACGAGGAGCTGCGGGAGATCGATCGCCGCGGACGGGACGCGGTGCGGGTGGCCTTTACTTTCCACGGCGTCCGCATGTACTCGGACGCGGCTCGGTTCTTGACGTTCAAGAGGACCGGCGCGTTCCCGCAGGCCACCCCGTCGCGCGGTCTGTCGTCGGTCGAGGCGGTCTTGGCTCCCGATGCACGCTTCCCGTCATCGAAGGACGATCTCGTGCGGCAGCACGGCTGGAAGGTGATCGACCTGGACGATCACACGCGAGCGCATGCGGTTCGCCTCCTATCCGCGCTTCCCCGTCAGACGTTCCGGAACGTCGGGGAGGTCGTTCAGGCGCTCGCGCCGGCAGATCCGAACGCGAAAACAGGCTGATTCTCATTATCAGTAGGTCTGTTTTCTCCATACGAAATGCCTGAGAATCTTGTAGTAGCACAGACTACAAAAGGGTTATCATGACCTCAGAAATTAGGCGAGGGAAAGGAGTGAATGACAAATGTCTCTCTGCGGCACCGATTACGCCATCGGCGCAGTCCGCAACATGTACAAGGAATCGCGGCAAGACAACGCCATGGTCGTCATGCCGTCGAAGCTCCAGAAGGGCCTGCCCCGGCGAACCGGATCCCTCTGTCCTGAGTGTCTCAAGGTCATCCCCGCGACGCTGTACATCGGCGACGGCGCGCTCAAGATGAAGAAGACGTGCAAGGAGCACGGCGAGTTCGACGAGGTGTGCTGGTCCGACGCGGAGATGTACCTCCGTGCCGAGAACTGGGCCTTCGACGGCGTCGGCCTCGAGAACCCGCAGATCGTGGACGCCAAGGTGTGTCCGTACGAATGCGGTTTGTGCAACCTCCACTACTCCGCAACCTCGCTCTGCAACATCGACCTGACGAACCGCTGCAACCTGAAGTGCCCGATCTGTTTCGCCAACGCGAACGCGGCTGGGTATGTCTTCGAGCCGACGTTCGAGCAGATCGTGTACGAGTTCGCGGTCTTGCGGGCCCAGCGCCCGATTCCCGTGGCGGCGATCCAGTTCGCCGGCGGAGAGCCGACGATCTACCCGCAGTTCCCGGAGATCGTGAAGGCGGCCAAGGACATGGGCTTCCCCCA
>DATGWB010000065.1:0-4101 GCA_035299725.1 Thermoplasmata archaeon | reverse complement strand
CGGTGGACGGATGAAGGTCGTGCACCGCAAAGACGCCAAGGCGTTGAAGGGCGACAAGAGTCTCTCGTATCAGGTCATCACCCCGGACAACGCCGGATCGCGGAAGTTCCTAATCACGGTCGTGGACATCCGTCCGGGCGGGAGCACGCCCGTCCACGAACATCGTACGGTGGAGTCGATGTACTACATCCTCGAGGGCCGCGGCGAAGTGACGTCGGGCCGTGAACGGAAGGTCCTCGGACCGGACACGGCGGTGTACTTCCCGGCCGGCTCGACGCATGGGATCCGGAACGTCGGCAAGGCGCGCCTTCGGTACTTGTCCTGCCACGCGCCGCCCTACGAGATCGAAGACCTGTATCGGAGTTGGCAAGCGCATGAAGCGCTCGTGACGACGGGCGGCTGACGACTCGACGCACGGAGCGCAAGCCGCATCCTCGCGTCATGGGACAACACAAGGCCAAGTCTTATACGGCCCCCGCGGGTGCGCTCTCCATGCGCATCCTCCTCGTCGTGCTCGGAGTCCTCGTCTCCCTGGCGGGAGCGGTCTGGGCTCTCCAAGGCGCGGGTTTCCTCCTCGGCTCGTTCATGTCGAACGACCCGACGTGGCTGTGGATTGGCGTAATTACCGCCCTCATCGGGGTCGGCATTCTCGGCCTGGGCATCTGGTCAGGCCGCGCCGCGAAGCACGCTTGAAAAGTTCACAGCGAGACGAGTAGCGTGATTGCGTCGTCGCCGGACGCGCCGCTAGAGAATGGAGGCATGGGTGCAGGATTTTGGAGTACGCCGACGCCATCGTAGGCCCGGGCCACGATCCGGAATGAACCGCCGCGAGGCGGAGTCCAATCGAACGTCCACAGGACCCACGTCAATGCCGACAACGGGACCTTCAGAGTCGCGTCGGCCCAGGTCGAACCGCCATCGGTGCTCACCTCGACCCGTGAGATTCCGCGATCCCCCGCGAAAGCGACGCCTCCGATCGTGACCGCCCCGCCAACGACTGCGTTGTCCGGAGGTGTGGCGATGATGGCAACCGTGTGGATCAGGCCCTGCTCGATCCCATTCACATAGTTCGAGTTCGTCCACCCCTTCTGTTGCCAGTATCCGCTGAATTCTCCTCGGACGACCTCGATCTTCGTGATCCACTTCGCGTGAAACATCCCGTACAAACCGGGTACGATGATCCGAGCCGGGTATCCGTGAGCCGTCGCTAGCGGACCGCCATTCATGTAAATCGCAACTAGGCTGGTTGGATCCATGGCCTTCGCGATCGGGACGGCCGCTGTGTATCCGTCGGCGCAGGTGAACACGACCCAATTATCTACGGAGGGGTCCGCAGCCGCCGATTGCAGGATGGTCACGAGGCGCACGCCGGTCCACTCCGCCGTGCTGATCAGGTTCCCGCCCACCTCGTTGCTGACGCACTCCAGGGTCACGAACTCGTCGACCGTCGCGAGCGCCTGGAGGTCCGCGTAGGAGTAGGTCGTCGGGCTCGAGACCAGGCCCTCGATCGAGAGCGCCCATCGACTCGCGTCCACGGTCGGATCGATCACATTCTTCGTGACCACGTAGAACTCGGACGTCGGGGTTTGTTCCTTCGAGAACATCTCCGCGACCGAGGCAAAGACAAGCCGGCCTTTCTTTGAGATGAGACTACCCAGGCCGTAAACGGTCAATGCGGCGACGGCGATTGCTCCGATCGTCCCGGCGATAAACTGCCGGCGACTCAGGCTGAATCCTTCCGGATATTCAGCGGCGACGTCGACCAGCACGTGGTCCAGGATGGCCGCGTAGAGCCAATATCCGACGAGCTGGCTGAACACCGCGAAGCCGGCCCCCGCCGATGTGTTCGACCCGAGGAATCCTGCGTCGAGAAGAGGGAGGATCGCGAGCAGCACGATTCCGGCGGAGCTGAACGTGTAGAAGGCGATGACGAGCCAACGGTTCTTTAGCCACCGTTGCACCCGTCGGAACAGGGTCGCATAGATTCCCGGGAGGACGAGGAAGACGGCGACGGCCGTAAGGAGCGCGAGGAGCTTCGCGCCTTCCCCGAGGGTCCGGATGAAGAACGATTCAATTCCGCCAGGGATTCGGCCGACGACGAAATCCACGGCAATCTCTGGAAGGAACACGCCGAGGCCGAAGGCGCGCATGAGGAACGTGACGAGGAGGCCCGCGCCACCCGCGAGCACGCCGGCGGCGAACCGGTACCACGGGAGCCGTCCAACGAATGACCAGAGACGCCTCCATCCCTCGGCCACGCGCGGCCTACGTCGGGGCGCTCGCTTGAACCTATGCCCCAAGCCGCAATCCGCGACCAATCCTTTATTTAGGCCGAGGCGCGTCGGCGAATTGCATGGCTGCGCCGCTGAGCACGCAAGCCCGAGTCGGAAGGCGGATCGTCCTCACGGTTTTGTGGACGATGCTCCTGATCGTCGGCGTGACGATCGGGCTCCTCGTGCTCGTTCCCGGAATTCAGGACTCGATCCAACGGGCCTCCGGCGCCGTGGCGGGCGGGGCGTTTGCGCTCTCGGTCGCGGTGGCCCTCATCCTGCTCGGTCTCTGGGGGATCTCCGCGAACAACCGCAACCTCAAGCACGCGGTCGACTTGATCGCGCAGGTGGACCGGGCCCGGAAGGAGACGATTCAACTCGAGAGCACCCGGTACATGCAGAAGTGAGCTTGTTCGTCTCGCTCTCCGTCGTCGAACGTCCCCATCGACGCGCATCCGCCCGCTCCGATTCGCGCCACCAACCGTGGGGAATATCCCTTCCGATGCGATGTCGGCGTGGAAGGGACCCGCATGAGCGCCGAACGTCAAAAGATCCGGGCCGCGGAATGGCTGTACCGATGGAACCTGAGCATGAGCATCCTCGGGATCGTCTTCACGATTCTCACGTTTGTCGGCGTGTTCACCCTGGTCTTGCACCAGTACTTCGCGGGATTTGGCCTCGATGAGGCGGAGGTCTTGCTGGTCCTGCTCGCCGTCGTGCTCGTGATCATCTTCGGGTTCGGGTTGTACTTGGACAAGTTCCTTCGGTTCTGGTCGGCCCAGACGACGGTCGCGACCGTCCGGAATCAGTTCCTCACCTCCGCCCTCTATCAGAAAGAACTGCTGATCATGAAATACAGTCAGATTCCGCAGATGGAAGGTCTCCTCCACCTGATCGAGGAGCTGCCCGACAGCCCCGGAAAGTCCCGACTCGTCGAGCACTTCCGCGACTCGCTTCGAAAACTCCAGAAAACCATCGAAACAAAAGAATGGGAAGTCGCCCCCAACGAACGGACGTACTGATTCGCGGGATGTTCGCGGCTGCGCGACCGACGTCTCGCCCATGGGAGACGCCACATAAGCCTATTCGGACCGTTTGGCATGTGCCGCAATATCCGTTGGGGAATATTCCGTTAGAGATTAAACGTCGAAAAGAATATTACTAGAGCATCGACCTTGGCTCGCGGTGATGGCGCGGTCGAAAGTGCTTTCGGCTCAATATGTGGACGACGAAACCTGGCGGAAGGAGCTCTGTCCAGAGTGCGGGGCACGTCTACTCGGCTTTGCCGCGTGGAAGGATCATGGTCCGCGGCACGGATGGGGAGAAGAGTGGTTCGCCGCCCGCGTTCGAGCCGGGCGACCTGGCGAAGTCATCCGATTCGATCCCGCACTCCTCGGCAGCGGGTCGAATTCTCTAAGGGTCGAGGCCGTTGCGGACGCAACGTGGAAATTGGGGATCCCAGCATGACCTGATTTGCATGCTCAATCTCCGAAAGTAGAAGCCCGGGCTCTCCCGCTCCGCGTGTTCATCGCCCAACGGACCATGGATTGAGCATTGGACTCAAACGGACACTCCCACGCCTGCGGTATACTATCCTTCCCTACGGCCTTCAAATAGTATACTAAGTATAGGCACGCCGGGACGTCGTCTGCGTCCCAGAAGAGATACGCATGGTATACGTGAGAGACGACGGCGTCTTCGACGCCTCGATCGAGAAGATTTGGAAGTATATCCAGGATCCCGAGAGCCATCAGCATGAGTCGATCCTGAGCCAGAAGGTCCTGGAGCAGAAAGGGAACACGATGAAGATCCGGGCCGAGATCGCCGGGCC
>DATGWB010000064.1:0-22607 GCA_035299725.1 Thermoplasmata archaeon | reverse complement strand
TTCCTGTTGCCCTTGATGATCCTCAGCGTGCGGGGCGCTGCAGGATCCGCATATTTCTACGCGGCGTACTCCCTCGCGAGCCTCTTGTATCTCGTGCCGGTCGCCTTTTCGACCGCGCTTCTGGTTGAGGGCTCCCATCCCGACACGAGCTACCGGCACGACGTTCGAGCCACGCTGCGCTACTCGATCCCCATCCTCCTCGCGGGCATGATTGGGACGTTCGCTCTGGGCCGACCGATTCTCGACCTGTTCGGCCCGAATTACGCCAAGGGATTCGACAGCCTGCTCCTGATGGTGCTCGCGAGTCCCGTCGTCCTGTTGACATCGATTTACACGACGGACCTCCGCGTCGCGAAGCGCGTCCGGCCGATCTTCACCATTACGACGATTTCGTCCGCCGTCACCTTGGCCGCCGCCTTTTACCTCCTTCCGACCATAGGCATCCTCGGCGTGGCCATCGGGTTCGTGGCGGGCCAAGTCGTCGCGATTCCGCTGTACATCTACGAAAAGCGAAGGAGCCGTGCGGTCGAGGCGTCTGCGGGAACTGCGTAAGTCCAGCGTTGTGCAGAAGGCGTGGTTACCCGAGAGGTACGGCGTTCTCAGACTTCCGGATGAAAATTCATTTCGACCTGCCTGAGCACTTCACGCGTGATGTCTTGAACGGAGCCGGTCGCGTCGACACTTCGCAGGTGCAAGATCGGCGCGAGGTCTTCGTATTCCTTCGTGACGCGCTCGAGCAGATCAATCGTCTCCTCGCCCTTTCTCTCGTGAGCTCGCTGTGGATCGATTTCGAACAGGAAGGCGAGGTCGGGCTCGAAGGAGATTCCGGCGATCAGGCCTTCGACGCTTTGATGCCCCTTTCCGAACGACCGAAGGTAGACGATCACATCGGCCACGTACCGATCGGCGATGACGATCCGCCCCGGCCGCATGAGCCGCGCCAACGCTCCTTGAATTCGGATGTAGTCGACCAGCGTGAGCAGATCCAGGAGGAGCTTCGCCTTCGGTTCCCGTGAAAAGTCGTCGCTCGTCCGTCCGAGGCGCCTCCACAGAGCCTTGAAGATCAAGGCCGGCGAAGGCGTCTCTCCACGTCGGAAGAACGGCCGGTGTCCGTAGAAGTACAGCGCGTCGCGACCTTGGCCTCGGAGGAGCGGGATGAGCTCTCGGGCCACGGTCGTCTTGCCCGACCCGTCGATTCCCGAGATACTCACAAGGACGCCGCGCGTGCGAAGTTGTTCCGCCCACCCGTTCGAGCTTGCGGGTTGTTTCACGAACAGCGAGGACACGTTCCTCAATCGAAACGGGACGTATCTCTCCATGTCGATGGCATACGCCTCGAGAGGCATTCGCCGCATCGCCGAATCCATTCGAAGCGCCCAGACGGACAGGACGCCGAGAAGCCGGGGCCTCTCAGGGACCACGAGGAGGTCGACATCCGAACGCGTCCCCATCGTTCCCCTCGCGCCGCTGCCATAGAGCACGGCCGCTCGGATTCTCGGAGAACGCCGGATCCGTGAAGCCACGCGATCTCGGTAGCGAAGGAGCCGATCCAACGGGGTTGAGACTTGTCGCATCGAGCGGACTTTCGCATAGCCGCCATAGAGCAGGAACCACGCGGCCGTGTGGAAACCCACCCAGCCCGCGAGGATGAGTACGAGCGGCGTGCGGAGCCCCCACAGGACGAGGACGAATGTCCCTTCGAGGAACAATCGGAGGAGCGTTTCGGTCAGGGCGAACCAGCCAACTCCCTCGAGGAGCCAGCTTCCGAGGAGGACCCGGACCGACGCGGCGAACGACACGTTCGGCCCTACCTGCGTGGAGGGATTCGCGAAGTGTCGAGCAGCATCGACGACCCCTTTCGTCCTATCACGCGTCCGGGAGGAGTCGGCGGAGGTTCTCGAAATTCGGCGAGCGCGATCGGACGCTGACGCAGCGCTCCGCGTGGTCGACCACGGAAGCGAAGAGAGAGTTGTAGGTCTTGACGATCGACACGAGGTCCGGTTCCCCGTAGAAGTACGCATAGTGATTCAGGATCACGGAGATCGGGCTGTTCCAGAGCTTCGAGATTTCCTCAAGGTTCAACAACGTCAACCGGCGATATGCCTCCGCTCGATCGAGCTCGACGACCTCGTCGCGGCCTTTCTCCAGGATGACGATAGACCGCAGGTCCGCGCGATCTTTGATCGATCCCGCAATTCCTCGATTTAGCGGTCGCAGCCGCAGGTAGCGGGCGATGGGCAGGCGGGAAACACGCGATCTCGATGGCGGCATGTCCGGGTAGCAGTACACGGTCCCTGCTCCGTCCACGATCGTGAAGTCCTCGGACATGTAGCCGTATCCCGATTGGACCATCTCGTTCGCGAGGATCGACTTGCCCGTGCCACTGTAGCCGAAGAGGAGGATCGCGTCGTCCCCCTTCGCAATCGTCGTCGCATGGCAGAAGGCGAACCCCTTGCGAATCAGCTTAATCGCGAGGATCAGGTGGACGAGGCGAGAAGTCAGTTCGGTCACCTTGAATCGCACCGGCAGGAAACCGAAGAACGGGAGGGAGGTCTCGACCTTCGTCAGGTCGCCCCCGAGCCCGCTCACGCGGAACCGCCACCGGGCCTTGGAGCCGACGAGGTACATGATCGGAATGTCCGTTTCGTAGACGAGCGCACCATCGCCGATTTCGTAGACCGTGTAGCCCACCTCGCGGTTCACGCTCTCCGCCGGCGGTGCGTCGAGCTGGTCGACTAAGGTCACCTCCAGGTTCGGGGTCAGGCTCCCCGTGCGGAAGTAACTCGGGATCGTCGTGAAAGCGATGTTCGTTCGCAGATTGACGAGACCGTGAATGTCATAGTTCGACCACGGACGCTCTCCACGCATGTCATCCTCGCTCCAGGAACACCCGTTCCTCTTCCACGGCCCTCCCCCAGGAGAACTCTTCGACCAGGCGGCCCACCTGTTTCCGCGCTTCACGTCGCGCGTCCTCGAAGCGGGATTCGTGGTCGAGCTCCGCGTATTTCGTCGCGAGCGCGTCGGTGTCGCCCACCGGCGAGAGGAACACCCCTCTCTTGTCGCTCCAGATCATCTCCAGGGCGTCGATGCCGTAGGCGAGTACGGGCACGCCGAGGCACAGGCTCTCCAGCACGGTGATCGAAAATGCATCGACATAGCTCGGATAAAGGAGCACTCTCGATCGTCGGATCGTCGCGTAGAGTTCGTCGCGCGGAAGCCATTGAAGCATCGTCAAGTTCTCCTCCACCCCGAAAGCCTTCGCCCGCTTCTCGAAGGCGGCGAGGTGCCGCGGGAACTGGGGACTGCCACAGACGGCGATGTTCACCTTCCGACCAAGGGCCTTCTTCATGCGGGCGACGATGCGAGGCAGGTCGAGAAACCCCTTGTGCGGATGGAACCTCCCGACGTAGACACCGTCGTACTGGATCTCCGGCTTCGATCCGTTTGTAGGGCGAATCGAGTCCGGCTCGATGCCGACGTGGACCTTCGGCACGAAGAGCCTTCCGTCATATCCCAACGCCTGGAGGTTCTTCGATGTGACGCCCGTCACGGCCATCACATGGCCGTCGCGGAATCGAGAGAGCGACCGGACGGACGAAACGCAGGCGAAGGTCTGGAAGGCGAAGAACGGCACGACATCGCCCAGGACCTTCGATGCGACGAACGGCAATCGGAATAGATCCAAGGTTCCGGGTTGGTCCACGCCGATCGTCTTGAGGACATCGAACGTTCCGATGTACGGTAGTTGGTGGAACTCGATGAAGACCGGCGCCTTGATGCCCTCCTTCCGGGCCCGTTTCAGCGCCGGGAGCCAGAATTCGCTCGGAATCAGGATTGCGTCGTACGAGACCGGATCGGAGCGATTCGACCCAGGACTTCGCAGCCTCAGTCGGTCCGACTGCGTGAGGCTCTCGAGTCGCCGCATCACCTCCGGCGAACGAATCACGTCGGGACTGATGAACGCTGTGAATCGGATGCCGACCTGGTCCGAGTACTCGATGACCTTTAGGGTCCGTTCCACGCCTCCGCTGTGGACCGTGATGCGCGGGAAGAACAGCGCCACTTCGAGCGGGTTCGGGCACATCTGGGGACGGACCTTCCTGCTGTGCTGAGCGTTAGCCGTTGACGAGGTACACTTGCACGGCTCCGTTGTCGTAGAGTCGGTCGAACGTGGTGAAGCTCGCGTCGGCATCCGGGTTGAGACGCAAAATGACGCCTTGGCCGACGCCGGTCGCGGGTCCGCTCTCTCCCGCTTGGAATCCAGGATTTTCGTCGTACCGAGAGAACCAGACTAGGGAGCCAAATGGCAACAAGCTCGCATTGACTTCGCCTTTGTGTGGCGCGGGGAGGTAATTGAGTGCATCCTTTCCGGGCGCGAGCGGCGTGAGGGGCGTCACGCAGTCCCGGACCTCATGCCGGTCGAGTCCGAAGATGCTCCGGGACATATTGATCAACGTGGGACTTGCGATGTGACTGCAGAGCCACCCGGCGGATGCCTCCTCGGAGGGCGTCTCGTACAGCTTGACGAACGGCTGGTTGCCGACGAGCGGGCTCGTTTCAAACCCCGCAATCGTGCTCGCGGTAGACGCGAAGACGAAAAGCGCCGCGAGGAAGGCGGCGAGGCCGATTCGGATCGCCCTTCTTCGGGCTTGTTTCGAGCTCGCTCGAGGCACACCCAGTTCCCGGACGGCGAAGGCCGCGAGTGGGGCGAAGCCGAGGAACTGGAGGAACACGTAAATCCGGTTCGGCGCGAGGTACGTGAGCGGGGTCACGAGCCCAACCCCCGAAATCAAGAGGAGCGTGATTGCGGGGCCGAGGATCGCCATCGTGCGCGCAGAGAGGCCTCGGGAGAGAATGAATAAAAATCCGAGGACGACGAGGAACTGCAGCAACGCGTCGCCGACCGTGTTCACGAAGATCGTTTGCAGCGGAAGCCGGTCATAGACTGCGGGAGCGGTAATCGTGGCTTCCCCGAAGAACGCGTTGACATATCCCTGGGCGAGATGGAGGGACTTGGTCACGAGGCACGAAAAGTTCGTCCAGTAGATTAGCAGGGTGTACCCGAACGCGACTCCGGTGATCCGCGTGCCCCACGGCCAAGGGCCCGCCCTCTTCCGCGCCACGAACTGACCGACGACAAGGCCGATCAGAATGACGCCGAAGATAGCCGTGGAATACGGGTGGGTCATGACCAGGGCGAGGGCGAGCAACGCGCTCGCGAGGAGGATCCGAGCGTTCCGTCCCGCGAAAGACTTCACCAGGGTGAAAACTAAGAGCGCAATGAGCGGCACCGCGTACGTGAGGGTGGCCGCATGCGAGGCCCAGAACACGTAATAACTGGATCCGGACAGCAGGAGCGCCGCGAGGAGCGCGGTCCGGCCGCCGAACAATGACCGTGCGATCAGAAAGGTCACCGCGACCGGTAGGAGCATGAGGATCGGCCCGAGGCTATAGTACGTCCTCTCCGGCGGCGCTGCGATGAGGATCGAGGTCGTCGCGACGAGCAAGTGGTGACCGGGGAACGATCCGTACACGAGGCCACAGGGATCTGTGGCGGGGATGAACCCGGTCATCACAATCGGCTCGACCAAGAAGTGGAGATGGACACTCGCGTCAGCCCCTCCGAGCCCGAGTGGGAACACGAGTTGGTCCGAACCGAACAGATTCGCGGCGAGAATGAGGACCAAGACGAGGGAACCCGGTACTCCTTTCGGGCTTTCCAGGAGCACGATCCGGAGTGCAAGAGCGCCGGCGCTCGCCGCGACGAGGGCAAAGTAGGCGATCGGTTTGTCGTACGTGACCGTGCGGATCGCGAGGAGGCTTCCTGCCGTGAACAAGAAGAACAGCGTTGTGGACAGAGACAAGAGCCTCTTCCTCGACCCGACCGGACTCGGCGTGGATTGTGCCGCAGAACCGATGTTGCCTCCCCGCGATAGGACGAGGAACAACGCGGCTGCAATCGCTGCCGCGGACACCAGGAAGATGACCGAGTACAGACGGAGGCGGACCAGGACTACGGTTATCGTGGTCGCGACCCCGAAGGTCAGCATCGCCAGCAATCGTGCGAACGGCATTGCCATGACTGCGCCTCACGCCGGATCGAATGCCGTCGTCCGGCCTCGCAACGCCAAGGCCGACGCATACACGTCAAGAACACGCTTTGTCCACCCGGATAGGCTGAACTCCTTCACCACTCGAGCTCGACCTTGCCGTCCAATTGACTCCGCCAACTTCCGGTCGGTCACGAGACGGATCGCGGCCGCGGCGATGGCGTCGGCATCTCGTTCCGGCACGAGGATTCCCTCTTCTCCGTCATGGATGACCTCGAGTAACCCGCCGATTCCGGTTGCGATGACCGGTTTCCCGCTGGCCATCGCCTCGAGGGCGGAGATGCTCGTGTTCTCCTGCGTACCTGACGTCGTGACGGACGGTATCACGACGACGTCCGCGCTTCGATAGAGCTCCCGCATCTCTTCCTGGCTGACGAGCCCAACGAGGCGGATGCGATCGCTCCCGATTTCCCGCGCCTTCCGTTCCAGAACGGAGCGAAGGGGGCCGTCTCCGGTGATGAGCATCGTCGCGTCGTGCGTCGACTCGACGATCTGTCGCATCGCGTCTGCCGCGTATTCGATTCCGTTCTTCGGCACATGCATCCGCGGCACAAGGAGCATCGGCCCGCTCCCATTTCGAGGGACCGAGGGGTCGGTCGCCCAGTAGTTCGCGTCTACCGCATTCGGGATGCGGACGATCCCGGTGATACCGATCCCGCGGCCATACTCTGCCATGCGGTTCGAGACCGCGATCGTGACGTCCGGGATGCGGGCCACGAAGCGTTCGTACAGGAGGAACGCGCGGTACGCCGGATGATGGGATGTCCAGCCCCGGACGGAGGCAAGATAGTTTGCGCTGTCCGAGTGCAGCGTGAACACAATCGCGCCCGCACCTCCGACACAGAGAGCGGCGAGCGCTAAGGAATTGAACGCATGGAAGTGGACGACGTCGAATTGGACCTCGCGCGTAAGCGCCCCGATCCGCATCGCCATCCGCCGGAAGTCCTCGCAGTAGATGACCTGGACGCCGGCGGGTACGTGTCGCGATTCGTCAGGGGCCGGGGCCTTCCTGCGCCGGCTTGTCAGGACTGACACTTCGTGTCCCTCCTTCGCCAGAGACGTCGCGAGGTCGCGAACGTGGGAGCTCACGCCACCCCCGGCGTAGGGTGGGAACATGGACGTCACGAGCAGGACCCGCATGTTACCCGCCCTCTCGCGCGCGCTTGATGGCCCGCAAGCCGTTCTTCCGGTCCCCGCGGAAAGTTCGGAGTCTGTGGCCCGCGGCGTTCGCGAGCGACCGTACGAGGGCCGACCGGACCAACCGGTCTTGGATTCCCGTCGTCTCCCCTAGCAAGATGATTCGGTCCCACGCGACGGACGCGCGCAGGGCAATCCGGTCGCGGGACGTGAACCGGTCGCCGTCGAGCTGACCAACCGCCTCGAGTAGAAACCTGGCGTCGATCCGGTTAGGGAATTCTGTGGGGATCCGCTGGATGAAGACGCGGGTGCTCAGGACCGAGAGCCGTTGCCGCCAGAGATCGTAGACGCCCGCCCATCCGAACGTCGCCGCCCGAACCCGGAGGCGGCCATCGTCGCCCGCACGGATTCGCAAGTTGCGGAGCTCGAGGAAGTCCAGGAGCGAGATCGCCCCATGCCCGAAGATCCCATGGATGGAATCCAACAGGAAGGCGGCTTCAGGCGTGAGGCCCGGATAGGTCCGGCCGTGCCTCTCCTCGGCCGCCGAGGCACCAAGGAGGTAAGCTTCGTCTAGGAAGTCCCGTCCGAGGTAGTGAATCCGGCTGTACACGTCGATCCGCATCGATCTCGGCCGCCCAAGGGCGACCTCGGCGCCGTCGTTGTAGACGAACGCATAGCCTCTCGACAGAAGACCTTCGAGGAACGATTTGCGATCCGCTTCCGGCACGAAAATGTCGAGATCGCGGGGGACATGGTCGATCGTCTGGACATCCTTGATTACTGCATAGTCGATTCCCAATTCCTGCGAGACGTCATTAAGTATGTCGATCGACGATTGGAGGCCAGCAATGGCGCGCCGATCCCCTGCCCGACGGGAGGCTTCGCGCTCTGGGAGCTGGCCGCCCACCGCGATCCAGGATTGCACGAATGCATAGTGGAGGCCGTTCACCTTCGCGAGGTCGAGGGCGGCTTCAAGGGTCCGCGGATCGACCTGGTCCGGTTTCGTTGACTCCCCGACGAGTCCGCCCGAATCGACTGTGGAGAGGAGGAGCCAGAGTGCGTCCGCGTTCACGCCGCGCGTCGTCCCACCTCCGGGCTGAGATTCTTCCAGATGGTCGCGGTAACCGATCGTTCGCCCTCGGTCGCGTCGATCCGGATGAATTGTAAATCCACGGCGATGGAACGGTAGAATTGGACGACGGACTCAAGGTACGATTCGGGTTCGTGACCGTTCGGCAGTTTCTCGATTCGCCCTCTCAGCATGGCCGGAGGCGCGTCGAGCCAGAACACGAGGTCGGGCTTTGGGAAGGATTGTGCGAGACGGTGCGCGGATTCTCCCGCGAGGTCGTAGAAGTACTGGTAGAAATAGTGGTCGCACACCAGGTAGTCCACATCTCGCAGAGACGTCCTCATGTAGGCATAGGATAGCACCGCGTATAGATATCCCACCGCGAGCCGAAGCGCTGCACCCAAGCCACGGACTCCCCCTCGATCCATGTCAGGGCGCAAACGGATCCATCGTGGGCTCAAATCCGCGCTGCCGCGGGGGTGAAGACGCCACGGGTTGAAGAGGAGGAAAAGAGGCCGCACCCGTTCGGCTCGGTAGCCCATCGCTTCCAGCTGGGTGACGAGTCGCGCCGCCTGCGTGCTCTTGCCTGCGCCGTCTGCGCCGACGAGGGCGACGATTCGCTTGGGTGGGCCGTCAGCTTCTGTTCGTGCGTCGGCCCGGCCCATGGGACTCGCCTCTCCTGCACAAGTCTTCGTAAAGGGAATCGAGAGCCGCGACTACCGCCGCGGGTCGGGCATTTTCGCGCGCCCATTGGGCCCCGTTCATTCCGATGGCTTCCGCCTTCCGCGGGTCCCGGAGGAGGCCCAGGATCGCCTCTGCGAGCCTCCCGGGTTCTTTGGGAGCGACAGCGACGCCGCGCTCGCCCCCGTCGAGAACCTCGGGAATTCCGCCGACCGCCGTCGAAATCACGGGCCGTTCGCAGGCCATCGCTTCGAGGATCGAGAGCGGATAGTCGAGCACTTTGCAGGTGCACTCGAACGGGGACACCAGGAGGTCGGCAGCGCGCAGCAGCACCCGGACGTCATCGACGATGCCGACTTGGTGGACAGAAGAATCAAGGCTCAGTGAATGAATCAGCGTGAGCACTTCCGTCCGGCGGTTCCCCACCCATTCGTACGGTTCGCCCCACGCGGTAACGAGCAGTGCATCGGGGCGCCCCCTGTGGACCTCGCCCATCGCCCTGAGGAGATTCTCGACCCCCTTCCAGGGAGAGTAGTTGCCCAGGAAGAGCACGATGGGCGCGTCGGCGGGCAGGCCGAGTCGACTCCGCGATTCTTCGCGCGTCGGTAGCGCCTCGAACATTCTTGGATCCACTGCCGGAGGAATTCGTGAAACACGGTCGGCAGCGAGGCCAAGTCGCACCACGCGAGATTGGAGATTGCGACTCGGGACGATCGTCGCCCCGAACGACCGCAGGGAACGGCGCGACAGGGTCCGGCCTACAATCGTTTGAGACCCGTTGCAGTCGTGTCCCGGCCTCCCGCGGAAGTTCGGTGAGTACAAAGAGAATGCCAGCGGAACGCCCAGTCGACGAAGCGAGGACGCGACGAGGCCGAGGGATGCGTAGGCGGAGTGCACGTGGATAAGATCGAACGCCGTGTCCCGATGCACGCGTCGGATCTCGCGAGCGGCCCCCGCCAGGAACGTGGCCGCGAAAAGGAGCGATCCGTATTCACCCGCGGTCCGGATTCGATGGACCCGGCCGTAGGAGAGTGCTTGCCCGTCGAACAGACGTCCGCGCACATCCGTCGTGAAGATATGGACCTCGTGACCTCGGCCGACTTGGGCGGCTCCGAGGGTCGCGACGTTCTTCACCAGGCCACCGACGAAAGCGCCGTTGCCAGAAGGGACGATCTCCACGCCGAGATGGGCGATCCTCATTCGACCGCCTCACCTCCGATGCCGACGGGCCTGCGTCGCAGGACGTGCGTCCTCAGGAGGCCCGCCCAGAAGCCCATGACGTAGGCCGCGTGCTCGATGAGGAAAGTGATCGGGAGGACAATCAGGTACCTCGGCTCGCGGCGCCTGATGACAGGTCGAATGGACGACAGGAGCAGTACCAGGCCGTATGCCGCCAGCAGAAGCACGGCGGCCCATGGGCGCAGCCATACCACGAACAAGAGCGCGACGGCGGCGGTCGGCATCAGGAGGGGCGGTCCCACGAGCAGGCTCTGCCCCCGTCCGTATCCGTACTGGAACATCCGGCGCCCGAAATCGCGAAGGCCTCGCTGGTGCCGGTGGTGGACGATCGCCTCGGGGACGTAGAGCAGGCGTCCCCTCTCCGACATCCGGTGGTTGAGCTCCGTATCCTCCGTTGTGATCAAATCCGTCCGATACCCGCCGACGGCGATGAGATCCGCGCGCCGATACATGGAGTTGCAACCGCTGATGCTCGAGACGTATCGAGGTGCCGCGAACATCCGTCCTTGCACGGAGTTCGCGCTGCCGACAAGCGTGTCAAGCGCCGCGTCAATCGACTGTTCCCAGAATGAGTCACCCTCGTTCACGATTCGTCCGCCGACACCGGCGATCCCTTCGTCGAATCCGGCCGCGAGCCTCTCGAGCCACTCCGGTTCCGGAATGCAGTCCGCGTCAGTGAATGCCACGAGATCGCCCGCGGCGGCAAGCACGCCGACCTGGCACGCGCCCGATCGCGTCCCATATCGCTCGTAAAGAATGCGCGCACCGAAGCGTTTCGCGATCTCGACGGTTTCATCCGTTGAATGGCCGTCGACGACGATGACTTCTTTCGGCGTGACGGTCTGGGATCGCAGGGCCGTCAGGCAATCCGCGATCCGCCGCGCCTCGTTCTTGACGGGCATCACGACCGAAATGCTCGCGCTGGCTGATTCGCTGCGGGGCCAGTCGTGTTCGTGGGCGTGCATTCGTTCTTCTTCCTCCCGCAGGATGCGCGAGCTGGTACTCATCCCATCCGGCGATGCGCGTTGATGACGGCGTGCAGTATGAGTCCGGTGAAGGCGAGCAGCATCCCTGCGACGAGGAGCAGCACGGTCAGCAGGGCCAGCCCAATGGGAAGGATCCGCGCCGGGCTGCCGTAGTATCGATTCATGACGTCGAAGCCAACGGCCAAGCCGATTAGGAACAGCGTGACGCCGGGAACGCCGAACGCCAGGAGTGAATGCTCGGTCTCAAGATAGCGCAACATCGACGCGATCACGCCGAATGCGTGGCGGATCGGCCCTTGCGACGAGGAGTCTTCATCGTAGTCCACCTGGATCGGCACCTCCACGATTCGAAGGCCGCGTTTGTTCGCGTCCCAGAGAATTTCCGCACTCGCCCCCATGTCGCTCTCCCGAGGATCGAGAGCGTCGACGGCCTGCCGGGAGTAGGCGCGGAAGCCGCTCTGCGCATCCTTCACCTTCGCGCCCACGCGCGTCGCCATGTTGGTGAGACCTGTGAGGACCTTGATCCCGAATCGCCGGTACGCGGGAATGTTCGCGACTGCTTCCGGGTCCATGAAGCGGGAACCGATGCTGATGTCGGCTGTCCCATCCCGCACGGGCTCGATTACCCGTGGGATGTGGTCGGGTTGATGTTGCCCATCCCCGTCGAGGATTACGAGGACCTGGGTCCCGTTCAAGCGCGCGTACTCGAAGCAGGAACGGATCGCCGCCCCGTAGCCGCGGTTCATCTCGTGACGGATGACAGTCGCTCCCGCCTGCTGCGCGATCCACGCCGTGCTGTCTGTCGACCCGTCGTCGATGACGGCGACCTCGTCGACGTATTGCTTCGTCGCTAGGACGATGCTGCCGATCGTCTTCTCCTCATTGTAGGCCGGGATTGCGGCCAGCGTTTGTGCCATACGGTTCCACCTCCGACTTCTCCCTCCGAACGGAGTGGAGGTGGAGACAGCGGCGGGGATCCGCTCCCGACGCTGCCTGGCCCGTCGCCCGGGCCCTTGTCGCGTCCGGTGCAAGCCGCTCCCGCGCCCACAGTATCGCGGGCGGAACCTGCAACTGGAACCCCTCGTCCACTAGTCTTGTCCCCCCAACCCGTAATCAGTAAGGATTGTGTGAGTCGGTCTTATTTCGGCACTTGGGCTTAAGGAATTTGGAACGCTTTTTGACGCACTTGGTGAGTTGGACAATAATTATCTGACTTACGAATTTTCTGGCGCGACCTTCCCGGCCCCGTGGCTCACTCCCTCCCGGAGGACAGCCGTGCACGTGTAAGTTCTGCGGAACCGATTCGTCGGGCTCCGGATAAACGCGGACCGAGGATCCACGGCTATTCGAGCGGAAAGTAATTTATACGTGCCATCGGCCGTGTCGCCCGTATGCGACTCCCCCATCGACGCCTCGGCCGGACCCGCCGGGAGCAGGAGAAAATTGCCGTCGCCGCCGTCGACGAGGTTCCCCACGCCGGGATCCGCGTTGACGACGATGCGCGGGACGCGCTCGCCGCTCGGCTGACGAAAGAGCAGACGCGGCGGGATGCGCTCCGCGTGGGCATCGCCGCCGGCGGAGGACTCGTCGCTGCCTTGGTTGCGGATCGCCTGATCGGGCACGCGGGCGCCGCGCCTGGCGATGCGATCGGGGGGACGACAATCTCGGACACCGACATCGACGCGAAGCGGATCGCAGCGATCCGCATTGCGACGGAGTTTGAACCGACGAAGCACGCGGGCACGCCGGCCGACCCGTGGACGGAAGCGGGGATTAACGCCGCGATGGCCGACCTCGGGAGCTCCGGGGGACTCGTATTCCTGCCCGTCGGCAATTGGAGGGTGCGCCCGATCACGTTCCCCTCGAACAACATCCGATTGAGCGGATCCGGGTTCAGCACGAAGCTCGCGGCGGATCCCACGTTCTATACGGGAAACACGAGCGCGATGTTCCTGCTCAACGGCCGCCTGGGAGTGACGCTTTCCGACATGGCTCTCGACGGGGCGGGCACCGACACGTGCTTCGGAATCAACGCGACCGGCGGGTCGGATCCGATTATCTCCCGTATGAAATTCACAGGGTGGCTCGGAACCCTGTCCCAGAGGGCGCGCGGCATCAGCATCCAGCAGAACCCGTCCTCCGGCCCGCCGTTCCTCGAGGCGGTTGTGTCGGACTGCGTGTTCGACGGGAACCAGATCGGTGTGGTTGTCCACCGCTGCCGGTACATGATCATCGGCTGTCGAGCGGACAACCATCTGTTCGACGGCTTCTACATCGACGGGAATCAGGCCCAAGGGAGCATGCTCGGCTGCATCACGTACAACAACGCCCGAACCGGAATCAACGCGGTCTTCAGCGAGCGGAGCACGCTGGCCGACAATACCTCGTACCGGGACGCGACGGGGATCCAATTGTACAGCGCGACCCGGATGGTCGTCCATGGGAACACGATCAACGAGGCGTTGAACGGAGGGATCCTCGTGAATGCGAGCACGAAGTACTCGATTATCGCGGACAACTGGCTGTACCATCAAGCAACCTCCGGCAATGGGCACGGCATCTCCATGTACAACGGCTGCGTGTACAACCTGATCCGGGGAAACGTCTGCAACGCGAACGCGCGGAACGGAATCTGGTTGTCTCTCAACTCAAACGAGAATGTGATCGTCGACAACATCTGCTTCGCGAACTCCGCGACCGACGCCGGGTACGCGGGCATCCTCCTCGCGACGATAGGCAACCTCGTCCAAGGAAACCGGTGTTTCGACGACCAGACGACGAAGACCCAGGCCTACGGAATCCTCGAGCAATCTCCCGCCGACGGAAACTACATCCTCGGAAATCGCCTGGACGGCAATCTGACCGCGCCGCTCTCCGTGATCGGACCGGGCACCGTGGTGCGGGGGAACATCGGGTATCGGACCGAGAACCGCGGAGTGGCGACGGTGCTGAACGGTCAGAACTCCGTGATCGCGGCGCATGGATTGACGAAGATTCCGGTGCTTGCGACCCTCGGGCCGCGTCACGCGGAGGTCGCGAGCGCCTACGTGTCCGCACGGGACGCGACGAACATCACGATCGCTGTTCCGGCGGCCGTGACCGCGAATCGGGACGTGGACTGGTACGCCGAAGCATGAGCCCGTGAAGCGGTGTCCATGGACGATGTGGAGCGAAGGACGGGGACGCCGCGGGCGGTCGGAGCGAGCTGTCGCCTCGTGGCGTGTATCGCTTTCGCCGTGTTCCTGTCGTCAATCCTCCCGACCGTCGCGGCGATTACGGTTCAACCGGGTGTGATTTTTCAGCCGTCCCAATCCTGGGGCAACCTCTCCTTTGCCTCGACGCAGACCTTCAACACGATCGTCGTAGATCCGACGGGAGTCACGTTCGACGGCGTCCGATTCGGCATCCAGAAATTCCCGAACGCACTGCCACGGGTCGAGATCACGATCGGTACGTGGCGGCCGACGCAGACCACGGTGAACGCGACGTCGGTGCGGTTCTCGGCGACCTCTCCAACCACCTCGATCGTGTACTTCAACTTCACCTACCTCCTCGCGAACCGCGAATACTTTCTCCAGGTCGATGGCGTCGAACAGGCGCGCAAGTTCACGAGCGCCTCCGGGCAAGTGTCGTTCCCCTGGTCCGCGTGGTCGACCCACGACTTCAACGTGTTCCTCGGACCGCGGTCCGGCGGACCCGTGAACCAGTGCCCGGCGGAGCCCGCCATCCCCGGGAACCCGCCGCTCACGACCTTCGTCGGGTCCTCAGTGACGTTCGTCGGCACGTCGATGGACCCGGATCGCGACCCGCTCACCTGGACCTGGATGTGGGGCGACGGCTTGTCGAGCACCCTCTCGACCCCTCCGGGAACGGATCAGACCACGGCGAGCCACACGTGGTCCACGACGGGGGACTACAACGTCAGCCTGAGCGTCACGGACTCGATTTGCGTCGTGACCTCGGAGCTCTTCGCGGTCCACGTGATACCGCGACCCCTGCGGATCGGCTTCATTGAGGGCACCGTGCGGGATGCCGCGACGTTCGCGCCGCTTTCCGGAGCGACGATCGGGGTCGTTCCCGGTGGATACGGTCAGGCGACGGACGTCCAAGGCCGATACAACGTGAGCGTGGCGGCCGGGAGTTATACCGTCAACGCGAGCGCCACGTTCTACGCGCCGGTCTCTCGGCTGTCGATTGTCGTCTCCGAGAATCAGACGACGGTCGTGGACTTCATCCTCGCCTCGGAGTCGGGGAACCTCACCGCCTCCTTTGACTTCACGATCGACGGGGCCACGGTCCACTTCACAGACCGAAGCACGTCGGACGGCGCCCTGCCGATCACCCAACATCTCTGGGCGTTCGGGGACGGGACGACCGGGACCGGGGCCACGCCCGACCACACCTACGCGATCTCCGGCCTCTGGTCGACGTACACGGTCACCCTCATGGCATGCGACCCGGTGCCGGACCACTGCGCCGGGGTTTCGAAGGATCTGACGCTCGTCAACTGGCCCGTGCTCCTCGCGGCGATCGGGTTGATCGCGGGACTCGCCCTGGTCGGCGTTGCGGTCCTCTTCTGGTATCGTCGGCGTCCGGACGAGGAAGAGCCTGTGGAGACCCCCGCGGACGAGCCAGAGTTGTAGCCCGCCGGTTTGTCAAAATCCGTTCCAAAGCAGATTTGCCTCTTCCCGCGAACTGCGCGTCCGTGGAGTTGCTCGATGGCGCGTGCTATCTCATCGAGGACCCGAAACCGAATTTGAGTTTTCGCATCGTCTCGGAGCTCGCGCGTCGGGGGACGCCGGGTCTCTGCATCACCCGGCTCCATCCGGGCATCGCGCGTGATCGATATCGGCTCGACGGCGTGCGCGTCGTCTGGCTCTCCGACGCTCCCGGGCAGGACGTGGTGCGACCGAACCCGATCGTCAGTCTGTCAAAGGAGATTGAGTCCTTCGTTCACGCCCACGGAGACGCGGTCGTCCTGCTCGACGGGGTCGAGTATCTCATTTCAAGAAACGGGTTCGACTCGGTCCTCATGTTCGTGGAGCACCTGAATGAGTTCTTCGCGCGGACGAGCGCGACGTTGCTCGTTCCGTTGAGTCCGGAGACGCTCGATCGAAAAGAGCGCGCGCGTCTCGAGCGGAATCTCGATGTCGCGGAGGTCGATTCGTGGCAGTCCGAGTTGGATGCTCGGGACTGGAGCGAACGCCTCGGGGCTAGGACACCCGAATAAAGAGATGGAGTTCCCGATAGGCGGAGGTCAGGTTGTTGTCCCGGAATAGAAGGAACTGGACTTTCCACTTCCCGGTGGCGTTGATCGTGAACGAGTATTGCCGGCTCCAGTTTTGTCCGTTGTCGATCGACTGATTCAACCATGCCATGGTGGTCCGGTTGCCCTCCACGGTCGTGTTGCAGTTGCATGTGCTGTTGTAAACGATGTTGATCTGGACGAGGTCGATTCGAGTCGAATAGTTCACGCGGGCCGCCTCGTGGTTGATGATCCCGACAATGACCGTCCCAGGCTGGCCCGAGGTGAGGTTCGTCGGGTATCCGCTCGCGTTTCCTCCAGGTCCCAAGATGTAGAATTCGGTGAAGGCCTCTCCGGGTCGCGGAGTCGCTATGACGTATGCGAGTGAGACCGCGGCGACGATGATACTGGCGACGAGCGCGACGGTCAACACCTTGTCGATTAGCGTCTGGTCCTTCCATCCAGCGACGTTCAGCTCGAGGGTCGCCGATAGACGCTCGTCCTCGGGCAGGCGGTTTCGTCGCCAGAATGCGAGGAGACCGACGGGCGTTGTGAATGCCGCGATCGTGACCACGATCGGAGCGAAACGAATTCCCCAAGGGGAGAAGTTCAGGAGGAGCCCCAACAGAGGCACCACCGCGATGCTCAGACCGACACTGAGCGCGATTCGTTCAATCCAATCGATTTCCCGTTTCCCCGGGAAGAGCGCCGCCACGATGGCGTAACCGGGAACGAATAGGACCAACAGGATCGCCGCGAAATTACCGACTTCCGCGACGAGCAGGACGAACGACATCCCGAGTGTGTACCCGATGAGGATGTACAAGTCCCACGGTCTTTGTTGGAAATGAATCCGCACGGCGTCCCTCCGTTGCGTGCACGTACCGTTCCAACATAAGTGTTTCCACGCGGCTGGCACCGCCGGCCCTACGGCCCTACTTTCAGGAGAGAAAACGCGAATCGATGTTCGTACGCCGCTAGCATCGGAAATGAGAGTTGGGACCCGGTTCCACGAGGGTCCACCAAGGCTTAGGCCAAACTATTTCATTGGAACGTCGTGGGTTTTCGACTGTGGCGGACCTGATCGGCAGGAGCGTCGCGCGGTGAGCCAGGCCGATTGAGGGCGGAAGCGCCTCGCGTTCGGCCCGAAGGTGTTAACTTGGGTCGGCCTGTTCGCCGCGGCGTTCGGACTCCGGTTCGCGGGCCTCCCCGCGTGGAAGGGTGTCGTCTCGATGGTCGGGCTCGTCGGGATCGTCCAAAGCCTCCTGCGTTTTGGGCGATCCTCGCGGTGGCCGCCTACTCGGAAAAGAAGCGCCATGGGCAAAACCTCCGACGCATCCCGATCCGTCCGTCCGAGAAATCGCCGGCGGAACGAAGCGATCGGGGGCGGGAAGGCGGCCGCACCGGTCGAGACGAAGGAGCGGTGAGCCGGGAGAGTAAGTCTTATTAGCGTCGCCTTCGAATACCCATGTCAATCAAGGGTGGAGGGCCATCCCTTTTGCCCGCAGACCGTCCGGGCGGGCATATACGCATCTGCAAGAATCGAGGGGGGAAGCTACGCAACCGGGTTCCGGACGGAGGATTGTCCCAGGGCGAGTCCTAGGATTAGCTCTGGCCGTCGTCCTCGTCCTCATCGCCCTAACGCCCCTCCATGGCCAGGCATCCGCGAATCCGTCGTTCACCTCGACCTCGGACTTCGATTCCGGGACGAAGAGCTCGCCCGGCGACGGGAATTACGCGGTTGAGACTCACACGGACAACCCCGGAATCCCTGATGGCCAACTCGAACTCGCCAGTGTGAAAGGCGACTCCTTCACCACGGCGGACTCGGACGCGGACACCTTCAAGTGGGACGCGCCCGCCAGCACGTGCACGGTCGGCACCCCTACGACAATCACGCGCGCCATCTCCGAAGGCGTCCTTCATCTCGGCTCGGACAAGCAGAAAGCGAAGACCCGCGTGGGCGTCGTCGGCTCCGCGACCGTCTCCGGGGACCTTGATGTACGCGTGACCTTGCATGAGGTCAGCACGCAGAACAGCTCCCACATTTGGTTCCAGCTCCTGAACGAGCCCCGATGCGACTGGGGGCTCTCCCCTCGGACCGCGGACGGCGTGTTCTACGAATGGAACGAAGGAGTCATGGACAACCAGTTCACGTTGCGCGCCGTCAAGGTCCTGAACGGCACCGGCACCTCGTGCGGGGGTTCGACGACCCTGACGGGTGACCCCGTCCAGCTCCGAATCGCGCGCGCAGGCAACCTGTGGAAGTGGTCTTACAGCTTCGACGGATCCACATGGCTGCTGGACCGGCAGTGCACGTTTGCAGGAGTTGCGGGCGGGTTGTATCCGAGTCTCCTCGCGACGGACGAGAAGTCGGGGCCGCCCACGAAGTTCGATCTCGACGATTTCACGATCGTCTCCGAGGCCGTCGGCGTCGGCGGCTTCCGGACCGCGGGGGACTGGACGTCGCCCCCGTTCGACATCCCGAGCGGGAAGGTCTTGGACCAGGTTGCAATCACTGGATCCTTCACACCGACCTGGGCGTTGGACCGGACGGAAATCCGAAAGTCCGGGACCGTCTTGGCTGCGTTCGACGAAGACAACCTCCTCACCGTCACTCCTTCCCTGACGGTCTGCGGTTCCGGGATCGATATTCGGCTCTTCCTCAAGGGCGACGGGACGGGTACGCCCATCGTGACCCAGGTCGACGCGATCTTGCGGGACGCCACCGCAGCCCAGACGATTGAGACGGTCGCGACGGGAACGAGTACCGGCACCGTGAACCAGTGCGGCTCCGACGACCTTCGCGAGACGAAGACGGAGACGATCGGTGGGATCGAGTCGACGCAGGCCTCGGACGGCGAGACGGATGTGGTCGGCATTCCGTTGGAAGGGACGCACGGCGACACCAGCTCGAGCGACGATGTGAACATTCACTACCAGGAGCAGACCGACACTACGCACAACGACACCCCCCCGGACTCCGAAATCCTCACGGCCGCGACCCACGATTCGGGCTCGTTCCCGACATGCCTGGAGTCGAGCGACGGCAGCAACTGCACTTACTCCGAGTCCGCGACGAGTTCGGAGCAGAGTTTCTATCCGGGGACGGAGACGATCGCCCTCGGCTCCCGGACCCAAGGAAGATTCCCGGACGACATCATGCTGAGCGACGATGACCTCGTGCAGTACAGCGAGCAAGACGGTTCCACGTCGACGGCCGACTACACGGCGTCGTCCCAGTCCGTGCTGATCGGGAGCGAAGACCTCGGCGCCGTCTACAGGCAGGGGACCTTCGCGCGCAAGACCGATGGCCCGGGGCCGCAGGCCGTCTCCGGAGTCGGGTTCCAGGGGCGCGCTCTCATCCTCTGGTGGACCCGGCAGATTGCCTTCGGGACCGCCGCGGGCGACTCTGCAGGGGTTGGTCTCGTCGCGTCGACGAGTCAGCAATATTCCGTGTCCTGGGCCGCGGACAACGGCATCACGCCGTCGAACACGGGCCGGCATTCGGCCGCGAGTGCGATCGTGATCCTGGGTAGTGGGACGCCGACCCTCGACGGAGAGGCGGTCTTCACCGGGTTCACCGCGGACGGCTTCACCCTCGGCTGGACGACGAACCCGAACCCCGCACCCGCGACGATCATCCATTTTGTCGTCCTGGGATCGTTCGTGTCGAACGCCTACCTGGGGCAGTTCGTCGGTCCTGCCGCCGGGGTCACGGGCAACCGCGCGTACACGGGAGTGGGTTTCCGCGGGAACGCGGCGATTTTCCTCACGAGCCTCCAGACATCCCTGGGCGACGCAACGAGTGCGACGATGGGGTTCGGTGTCGCGACGGGATCCTCGAACCGCGCGTCCGGGTCGATCGCGATTCCCGATGACACATCGACGGCGCTCACGGAAAGCGTGCAGGACCTGAAAGCCCTGGTCGTCGAGAACCCCGCGGCGTCACCGAATCCGGCGACGGACCAATCGATGGACTTCGTCTCCTTTGACGCGGACGGGTTCACGTTGAACCATGTGAAGGCGACGACGGGAAACGTGTTGTTCTGGGCCTTGGTCCTCCAGGGTGGGAATTACAAGGTGAACTACCTGACCCGACCGACCGTCACCGGGGACCAGGTCGTGACCGGGGTGGGCTTCCAACCGAAGGGCGTCCTGTTCTTCGGCGAAGCCTCGTCCTTGGCCTTCGGGGCCGAAGACAGCGGGGCCGAGTTCATCCTTGGCGGGGGAACCCAGGCGACGGGGTCGACCGTCCAAGGCGTCATGTGGGGCGGCGAGAACAACGCGAACAATCCCGCGAACGCACACATGCACACCTCGAACAGCCGGGTGATCGTCGACCTGAGCCTCACGAGCCAGTCGAGCCAGAACCTCGCCTCCTACAAGTCCTCGGACGCGGACGGATTCACGATCACGTGGTCGACCGTTCAGACTGGCTCGGGCCAGAAGTGGCCGTGGCTTGCGATCGGTGGTTCGGGCCAAGGGAGTCCGTTCCCGGCGTGCGCTCAAGGCTCCGACGACGTCGAATGCGCTTATCGGGAGGCGAGTGTCGGCGGGATCTACGAGGTCGAGGTCAAGTACAGCTGGACCGGCGTCGGGACGTTGGGGACGGAATGGCGGCTCTACGTCGAAGGCCGCGAGGGCGCCACGAACCCGGAGACGATCGACATCCGGATCTACGGCTCCGATGAGACCACCCTGAGTCCCGCGGTGTGCACTCTGAGCACCGTGGCCGACGCGCTGTACGACTGCGGCCCGCTGACCGTGGATCAGCTCGACGGCGGAACCCCAGACATTCTCTTCCAGGACACCTCGCGGTCGAGCGATGCGAGCCAATCCTCGTTCCTGGTGGACCGGGCGTACGTCCACGAAACGATCGTGACGAAAGTTCTGTCGGTCCGGTACGACTGGTCCGGGATTTCCCTCGGTGGGTCGAGCTACGAGCTGCGCTTGGAGGCGCAGCGGGATGACGAGAATATCCTCGTGCAAGTGCTCACTCCGCCGTCCACGTGGACGACGCGCCTCACGATTTCGTCGACCAGCGACGTCGTCCAGACGTACGTGCTGAGCGACGACGAGCTGAACGGGGGATCTCCGTCCGTACGATTCGTCGATGCGGATCCCACGGACGTCTTTGCCTCATCGTTCCGAATCGACCAGGTCCGAATCGTCCGGCTGGATTCGACATACTCCATGAATCTCGAATGGGACTGGACGAACTCCGTTACGCCGACCGCGGCGACGACGCTCGAACTCGTCGCCTCGCGCGGCGGCGACTCCGAGACCATCGAGGTCGATGTCTGGGATTGGCAGGATTTGGGCTGGCGGGCGGCGTTCGGCATCGACTCCCCGACTCCTTTCGCATATTCGACGCCTCTTGCGACCGCGTGCACCGTCGCGCCGTCGGACTGTGAAGTCTCCGGGCCGGCCCCGGGATCGGTTCGAATCCGCTTCGTCGATGTCGCCGGGGCGGACCTCTCGAAGACATCCCTGAACGTCGACCTGGGCGTCGTGAGGGCCACGGATCTTTCGTATCAGATGGACATCGTCTATTCCTGGTCCTCGATCGGCGTTCGGTCGGCCGAGGATATCCTGCAGGTCGAGGGACACATCAGCGACGAGACCGTGAACGTCCAAGTCTGGGACTGGGTGAGCTCCTCGTGGACCACGCCATTCACGATCGATTCGACGACGGACGTGACCCATGAGCACCTGCTCCAGGATCGCGAGATTTCGTCCGGGCTCGGAGTCCAGATCCGATTCGTCGGGACTAACGACGGTGGCGGCGACACGGTGCCGTCGGATCTCTGGCTCGACTACGTTGCGATCGAGCGACACGAATATCGCCTGGATGTCCAGGAGAACCTGACCGGCATCACGGCGACTGGGAGCGTCTCCCTGCGCCTCGAAGGTCGGCTCACATCGGCGGGCGAGAACTTCGATGTCTACGTGTGGGACTACAGCGCGGGCGCATGGACGCTTTGGCTCGACTCGTCGTTCACGACGTCCGATCAAGTCTTCGTGCACGCGGTCCAGGCGTCCGAGATTCGGTCGGGATCGGTCCTCGTCCGGTTCGTGGACGATAACTCTCCCGGGGATCTCGTTGCCAGCCAACTCGAGATTGACCTGTTGGAAGC
>DATGWB010000063.1:0-4819 GCA_035299725.1 Thermoplasmata archaeon | reverse complement strand
CGTGTACATCCTCGACATGGGCCAGCTCCGCCGCGGTCTCCAGCGGTCGGAATCGTCGAAAGACTGGTTTACGATCCTCTTCGAGATCATCAAGGAGGCCGTGAACTCGAGCGGATACGGCGTCCTCGCGCTGGACAGCCTGGAGGCGCTGTACGCCCTCTCCGAGATCAAGACGCCGCGGCGGGAGATGTTCCACTTCCTCTCCTCGATCAAGGAGCTCGGCCTGACGACATTCCTGATCGCCGAGCAACCGTTCGGCTCGACGCGCCTCGCGCAATGGGGGGAAGACTTCCTCGCGGACGGGATCCTGAATCTGCGGCAGGTCGAGGTCGGGGAGACGGACGTGCAGCTGCGCCTTCGTTGCATCAAGATGCGCTGGATGAACCACGACCACAACGCACTCGCCCTGAACCACGACGGCCAGAAGTTCTTCGTGACCCACGTGATCTCGAAGAAAAAGTGAAGTGGCGGCAGGCCTGGCGCCCGCCGCTTCGTGGATTCTACCGCGGGGGCATCGGTGCCGGACCCATCGGCGGCGTCGTGGTCGACGCGGGGATCTCGCCCTTGTTGATTCGGTTCCAGACGAGGTAATAGGCGCCCGCATAGAGGAGGGCAGGAATCACGCTCAGATACGAGAGTGATTGCACTCGGGCCGAGAAGCTGGCCGAGGCGGCGGCCGCTGCGGCCGGATCGTACGTGCCCCCGGGGAACATCGCCGCCACCAACGATCCAATGGCCTGGCTCAAGAGGACGAAGATCGCAATCTGGAGGGCGATGCTCGCCACGTAGCCTCCCAACAATAGCATTCGACCCGTCTTGTTCTGAATCGCGAACGTGAAGAACACGCTGGCGAGACCACCGACGATCGCGCCGACGACCAAGATGATCAGGAAGTTGGTGAAGGCGCTCGTGATCGCAGCTTGGCTGGGCGGGTTCCCCGGAATGAAACTTGCAACCGTGGCGGCGATGAGAATGACCGTGGCCACGGCGACGATGATGATTCCCAGGATGAACAGTACGATCGATAGCACGACGTTTCGAGAGTGGGTCGCCCCGAAAGCCTTCCGGCCGAGGATTACCAAGATGGCCCCGACGAGGACCAGAATAGACCCGACAATCCCGATGAAAGGCAGCCATCCGATGAGCGTGCCCACAAGCAGCAGGAGGACGCCCGTCTTCGTGCGGCCGATTTGATTCCGCCGATCAGCCTCCCAAGCCGATGGAAGGCCGGGCATCGCGGGTGGGTACATCGGCGCCCCGGCCGCCGGTGCGCCTCCCGCGCCCGCGGACAGGGCGCTTCCACAGTTCGCGCAGAACATCGTTCCCGGAGTATTCGCCGCGCCACAACGAGGACACGTCACGCTGGTTGCCAATCGGCCCCCTCCGTCGGGGAATCAGGATAGGGGTTGAAAATGCTATCGGGCCTCGCAAAGCTTAATCGCGGCCCGAGATTGGAATCGCCATGGCCGCCCCCGGTCCGTTCGATCGCTGGATCTCGTTCGAACTCGGCCGGCTGAACGTAGGGCTCGTCGTCGAGAAGAAAAGCCTGAGGCGTCTCCTCGCCGAACCGGAGCCTGCGTGCCGGACGCGGGAGGGGGACCCGCATCCGTTCGATCGGGCGGCCCTCGACCGGTATGCGGCGGTCCTCACGCGAGAAGAAGCGGACGACCTTCGACTGCCCCTCACCCTCGTCGCCTCCTCGGACTCGGACAGCGCCTATCTCACGGACGAACTGGGAGCGAAGGCGTTGCGGGCCGTCGAGAAGTTCGACCGGGCGTTCCCGTTCCGGGACGGACGGATGGCATTGCCCCATTCGCTCGCGGTGGACCTCGTGCGACGCCACGGCGGCGTCTTGCAGCTCGCCTTCGGCTGAGGCCTATTTTGGCGCCTCGGGCCGCTCCCTGCGGGAGGCCCAGAAGTCTTCGGGGACGTCGTCGTAGACGGACCCCAGCTTTTCGGCCTCTTCCTTGGCCTTTTGCGCCTCGACGAGTTCCGCGATCCGTTCCTTTCGGAACATCCAGTAGTGGATCCGCCATTCCCGGCCGTCGTAGAGGGTCGTCTCCTCCCGCTCCGTCGTCAGGATGCCGGAGTCCTCGAGCATGTAGAACGCGTCCCGGTCTTCCGGTTCCAGGACGTTATCGATGATCCGCTCCGAATAGCCGAAGAAGTTGAGGACGTGCTGGGCCATCGCCCGGGCCTCTTCCTCCTTCATCCCGGTCCGGTCGATCGAGTTCTTGATCGCCCGCGTGAGGTCGTCGACGGTCAGCGTCCCGGCCGGTCCCCGCTCTGACTTCGTCTTCACGGCCATGGGTCGCCTCGGGCGGCTCCTATGGGGGGTCTATGCTATTTAAGAGTTCTGCGCCGCCGTCCCTTCGTTGATTCTCACCATCCCGGCGATGCGGGCCGTCCTCTCAGAGCTGATAGTCGAATCGATGCGCGATGGACCTCGGCAAAAGGTTAACGCGCGCGGTTCGCATTATGCTACGGGATGGCGCACGGTGTGGACGTGGAGTGGGTGCGGGCGAAGCCCGGGGAGCCGGCGAAGCCGCCGGAGGATCTCGACGCCGAGTTGCGGGAACTGCGCGACGAAGTCCGGAGGCTGAGGGAGCAGGTGGCCGCGTTGGCCGTCGAGTCCGCGCGACCGGCGCCCGGAGACGAACGCCTCCCGACGTACGTCGGCCGGCTCGATGCGTCCCTCGAAGGCGGGGTGCCGAAGGGCAGCGTGATCGCGATCACCGGACCGGGCGGCTCGATGAAGACGTCACTGGCACTGTATATCCTGATCAAGAATCGCGCCGCGGGTCGCCGCGGCGTCTACGTGACTGTCGAGGAGAGCCGCGAGTCGATCCTCCGCACCATGCGACACCATGGCCTCGGGAACGAGGAGGACTTCCTCGTCGACATCGCGCGCCTCCGCGTCGAGCACGAAGGCGCCGAGGAGATCCGGGACTGGTTGCGGGTGATGAAAGACTTCCTCGTCCGGCGGAACCAGCGCGAGAAGATCGATCTCGTCGTCATCGATACGATGGACGTGCTCGTGTCGATGGCGCACTTGCAGGACGTGCGGAATGAACTGTTTCATTTCTTCCACTTCCTGCGGTCGATGGGCGTGACGACGTACGTGATCGCGAACGTCGATCCGGCACGGGGCGGCGTCGCGAACGACGTCTCGTTCCTCGCGGACGGCGTCTTCGAACTACGGTTCAGCGGCGCCGGAGAAGGACGGGTCCAATTGCTGTTCCGGTGCGCGAAGATGCGCCACACGAACCACTCGCGCGACTACTTCGTCCTGACGTATGACAAAGGCTTCGCCGCGAAGCCGTACGAGGCGCCCAAGCCGTCCCGCTGGAGTCGCCGGACGTGATCAGAAGGCGCCCTTGATCTTCGCCCGGTCGATCTTGATCCCGGCCGGGGTCGCCATGAGGACGTTCTTGCCCACGACGGCGACGTCCCCGCCGCAATCCCGCACCGCGCTCTTCAGTTCCGCCGTGATGCGCTTGAGGGCGAGGTCGTCGCTCGCGAGGCTCGTGTAGTCGATCAACAGGATGTTCCCGTTGTACACGTGGGTCGTGAGGTCGGCGATGTCCTCGTAGCGGTACACCTCCGCGACCTTGACCAGGTGCTCGACGGGCTCGCCCAAGGCCCCGCCTTCGCCCTCGAAGTTCAGCTCTCCCAAGTCAATGTACGTATCCGCCTCGGCGCCCTCGGACAACCGACGGAATGGCTTTTTGATGAAGGCCATGCCACATCCCTTCTGCGACGCCCCATAGCCGACACCACGAATTTAAAGGTATCGCGGACGCTGCAAACGGCTTCCGAAATACTCAATAATTATTCATTCCATCATAAGATAGCCGTGACCTTTCGTGACACAGTCACCCTTGCGGGGACAACGTTTAAGAAGGAAGGGCCTTTGTCGTTTGCGCCCATGGTCTACGACGTCATCGTCGTCGGGGGTGGCCCCGCCGGTTTGACGGCCGGCGTCTACGCGCGCACCCGGAAGCTGTCGACCCTGATCCTCGAGGCGCAGGCGACCGGCGGCCAGCTCGAATGGCTGTACCCGACGAAATCCGTGTACGACTATCCGAGCTACATCGCGATCGAGGGCGGCGAACTCGCGCAATTGTTCGTCCTCCATTCGCGGGAGAGCGGCGCGGAGATCCGGGCCGAGGAAGTCGTGGACGTCCAGCGACAGGCGTCCGGTTTCAAGCTCGCGACCCGGCAAGGGAACGTCTTCGAAGGCCGGTCGATCATCCTCGCGATGGGGATGGGACTGCTCGAGCCGAAACGCCTGGACGTGCCGGGCGAGGCGGAATTCGAGACGAAAGGCGTCGAGTACCGCGTGCGGGACCGTCGCGAGTTCAAGGGGAAACGGGTGGTCGTCGTCGGCGGCGGCGACAGCGCCCTCGAGATCGCGCTCGAGATCGTCGCGGCCGCGAAGAAGGTGATCCTGGTCCACCGCCGCGAAGAGTTCCGGGCGATGGAGAAGAACGTCGAGGCCGTGATGGACAGCCCGATCGAGGTGCTCTTCAACGCCGAGGTCACGAGCCTGGAAGGCGACGGGAAGGTCGAGCGCGCCGTCGTGTACGACAACCGGACGCTGAAGAAGACAGTCCTTGACGTCGACGCTGTAATCGTCAACATCGGCTTCGAGCCGAAGATCACGCCCCTGCCCCGCTGGGGCGTCGAGCTCGAAGGTGACCGGCTCATCCGCGTGAAGGCGGACATGTCGACGTCCGTCCGCGGGATCTATGCGTGCGGCGACATGGTGTCGTATCCAGGGAAGGACAAGCGGATTGTGACGGGATGCGGCGAGGCC
>DATGWB010000062.1:0-2917 GCA_035299725.1 Thermoplasmata archaeon | reverse complement strand
GAGAACGCAGACGATGACACGGACAAGCTCGTCCGAGATACCCTCGAAAATCCCCTCATTGAGGTCGACTATCGCGGCGCCAACGGGGCGCTCATCCATATCAGTGCGGGCCCGGGTCTGCCTCTGAGGACTGCCCACGAGGTCGTTGAAGGCTTGACCGCTGCGATGCGGCCCGATGCGAACGTGATCTTCGGCGTGCGAGTGGACCGCAAGTACGCGGGAGTCGTCCGCGTCCTAACAATCATGACCGGGGTGCGTTCGCCCCTCGTCGAGGCGGTTCGGGAGTCCGTCTCCCTCGCTGACGTCGTGACGGACAATCCCTTGCCACGAGCCGTCGAGGACGAGCTCCCTCGGACCAACCGACGACGCTGATCTCAGCGCGCGGGAGGCGGCGGCAGCATGACGGCCGAGGTCGAGTCTTCCTCGATCGCCTGAGTGAGGTGCTTCGGCTTCAATCGGACGCGGATCGTCTCCGGCTTGGGCTTGATCATATTCCATCCGGCCCGCGTCACCGCCCCGCCGACCATCGCGAGGATCACGTACATCCCGAAGGTAAGGAACGTGATCGCGACCGGTTGGAGGATCCCGCTCAAGTCGAAACTGACGTTCAGACCGGAGGTCGGATCTCCCACGCTTTCTCCGGACCGGGTCTGCGTCGGGACCACCTGCACCTGGGCGAGAGCGCGGCTCTCCTTTCCGTTGACGTCGGTCGCGATCAGGCTGATCTGGTAGACGCTGGCATTCGCGTACCGGTGCACGCCCGGATTCGGTCCTGCGACCCGCGTACCGTCCCCGAAATCCCACAGCCAGGAGTTGATGGCCGCACCGCCCTGGCGAGAGGTGTCCTGGACGGTCGCGTTGAAATCGGTCGAGTCCCAACGGAACGACGCGGTCGGACCGGCGGGGGCTTGGTTCTGCGGGAATTGACTCCGGAAGAAGTCTCCCGGAGCCGTCGCGATGGCGAGCGCGTGGGAGAAGGTGAACAGGAGGAGGCCCAGGCCAAGGGCGAGGACGCCGATCCCCATCAGTAGCTCCACGTGCTCTCGCTTCAGGAAAGCCATCCGGCGCTCGATGCAAATGAGCCGCATAAAGCTGAAAGCTTCGGTTCTCAAGTCCGAGAAAGGAGAATACGAATTAGCCCCGGAAAATAGGGCGTGCGCTCAGGAGCGGTGCCTCCGCAAGGGGTCGGAACGGGAGCCCTTTCGTGTCGGCGGCGATCCGTTTGCGGAGCGCGTCAATCGACATCTCCGTCTGCTCCTTGGTCCCGCGGACCCGGACGTTGAGGTTCCCGCTGTTGACCTCTTTCTGGCCGATCACCACGATGTACGGAACCCACTCCTTCTCCGCGGTTCGGATCTTCTTGCCCAAGGTGTCGTCCGAATCATCGAGGTCCGTGCGGAGGTCTGCGAGCCGGTCGAGGACGGTCCGGGCGTAGGCGAGATGGTCCTGACTGACCGGCACAATGCGGATCTGGGTCGGCGAGAGCCAGATCGGCAGCATTGGAGGCGTCCCCCGTTTGGCCGCTGCGGCCGCCTTCTCGAGCAGGGCATACAAGACACGCTCGACCGCCCCGCTTGGGGAGAGATGCAGGATCAGCGGATGGCGCTTCTTCCCCGCCTCGTCTGCGTAGGTGATGCCGAAGCGCTCGGCGTTCTCCGTGTCGATCTGGTCCGTCGTGAGGGCGGCGGCCTTGTCGTTCGCGTCGACGAAGTTCCATTCGTATTTCATGATGAAGTAGAAGAACTGCTCGGACCACATTTCGACGAGGATCGGTTTCCCCCATCGCTTGGCGTAGGCGGTCACGAAGTCCTTGTTGGCGTCCCAGAACGGCTGCGTCACGCGCATTCCGACTTCGAAGTCGTCGGGCATCGAGAGGCCGCAGTCCTCGAGGAGGTTCCATGCCACTTCGAGGCGGACCATCACCTCCTCCTTGGCCATCTCGAGGTCGGAGACCAGGGCATGGCAGTCCGGCATGGTGAAGGCCCGCAACCGTCGGAGGCCGGCGACCTCGCCGCGCTGCTCCGCGCGGAACGAATACCGTGTGAGCTCGTACAGCGGCAGGGGCAGCTGCTTGTACGAAATCACCATGTCCTTCATGATCAGGAACTGCCCGAAGCAGGCGCTGAAGCGCAAGAACGTCCGCTTGTTCGGCGTCTGGACGATGTATTGACGGGCGGGGAATCGGGCCAAGTAGGACTTCAACGCGGGGTGCTCGAAGTCGTACATGACCGGACTCTCGACTTCCATCGCGCCGTATTCCCGGAGCCGCTCGGTGATGAACTCCTCCAAGAGGCCTTTGATCAAACGGCCCTTCGGATAGTACCGCAGATTCCCCGGATCAGATCCCGGCTCGTAATCGACGAGCTCGAGCTCCCGCATCAGTCGCACGTGGGGCGGTTCCTCCTTCGCCTCCCGGGACTTCGCCATCTCGTACGTCGCGAACCTCCGAAGCTGGTCGTGTCCCTCGAAGGGATATCCGCTCACTTTCCCGTCCTTGATTGACAGGTGGTGCATGTGCCCTTCCGGCTCGAGGATATGCCAGTCGGAGACGAGCTTCGCCTCCGCCTTCACGGCGTCGGAGACCTCCTCCTTGCCGTCGGCGGTCCCTTCTGCGACGATCTCGCGGGACAGCTCGCTGAGCGGGTGGCCTTTCACGGCGACTCGGAAGGATTTGTAGTACCCGAAGGGGGAGGCGTGGACATCGAAGTCGCGAGCGATGAGTTCCTTTTCCAAGGAGGCGATCAGTTCTTGCGCGGGGCCCGGGGCCGCGAGGGACGAACTGAGGTGAGCATACGGATAGAGGACGATTCGCTTCGTGCGCAGCTGGCCCGCGACGTCGGCCACGTTCGCGGCCGCGGCCCTGGCAGTGCCCGCCAGATTGGCCTCGTCCCGCTTCTCCGCGGTGATGAAGCAGACC
>DATGWB010000061.1:0-12936 GCA_035299725.1 Thermoplasmata archaeon | reverse complement strand
TCAGGTACATGGCACCGGGATAGCTGCACGACGGAAATGTTCATCTCCGTCTCGTCAATGAACGGTCGGGCCGGGGAACCGGGTCGGTGTACGCATGGTTCAGATCTTCACGCGCGAAGAGTTGAAAGCGAAGCTCGATCGCAAAGATGCCTTCCAGCTCGTCATGGCGATGGACCAATGGCACTACGAGGCATGCCGGATCCCAGGCTCGATTCTTCTGGCCGACAAACGCGAGGCGGGTCGAGTGCTTCGGAAGGACGTGGAGGCCATCGTGTACTGCTCCGATGACGCGTGCTACGCGAGCCGGGCCGCGGCGGATTTCTTGGAGAAGTCCGGCTACACGAAAGTCGGTCACTACCCGGGTGGGTTGCACGATTGGAGCGCGGCCGGCTACCCGCTCGAGGGCACGATGATCTCGGACCCGGTCCGATCCTGAGAAAGATCGCGCGGGACGGACCGGTCGGAGTCGAACCCGACCTACAAGACTTCGAGGACCTTCACTGCGACGATAAACGCGAAGACGACGAGGAGCGGGCTGATCGGCACGAGGAGCGTGTGGGACAGGATCTTCGACTTCGTGCTGCCCGATTCCTCCGCGTGGGCGCTCGTCAGCTCACGCATGATCAGGAACAGAATGAGGGCGGCCACCGCCGCGGCGCCGAAGCTCCCCGCGAGGAACGTCGACGTGACGGTGACGACGGTTGTAATCATGTGATGCTCCCTTCTGTCCAATAAGGTCGATGGAAGGTTGGTCTATATAAATACATCCTCGATGAGTGTTCGTTTCGACCATCAATCGTGAGAATCGTCAATTCGGCCGGCATCTACTTCCGTTTCCCCTTCCCGCCGCCTCGGCTGACGAGGGCCGCGATCGTCGCCGCAACGTACGCTCCGATTCCGATCCAGCTGTAGCTGATGCCTAGGATGAGCGCCGTGTTCAACGCAAAATTCGTCTGCGCAAAAGCGTCGGCCCCCGGGAGCATCATGCCCGAGATCCCGAGGATCAGCGCGGAGGCGCCGGCGGGGCCGACGACGTACCGTCCGAGGAGCTTCTGCCGCTGAACGAGTCGCGACTTGCGGATGGCAATCTCCCGATCCGTCGCCTCGATCGTCGGGACGTCCGGGATGCCGGCTGGCTCCATCTCCATTGCCCGCGCGTCGCGAGCCGCGCTCGCTTCGACTTCGCTGAGGCTCTCGAGGAGCTCGTCGATGTCGCGGTCGACGTGGTCTCGACCTGAGGTCGTGTCGGGGAGCGGCGGCGGCAACGCGTTCGAAGTTGGGTTGTTCCACGAGCCGCGATCGAACTTTCCCTCGAGTTCGCGAATCTGGCGAGCGAACGAACGGCGGATGCTGAGGCCGAGCCCGCCCAAGCCGACGAGGAAGATCGCTGCGACGAGCATGTACGTCGTGTAGATCCAGCGCGTGATGTCCGCGGGGAACCACGCCGTCGCTTGGCTGCCGGCGAAGGTCCACGAGAAGTACGCGACGATGGCGAAGAAAACGCCGAAAATGATCGAGAGCGTCCTCGGTCTCATCGCTTCGCCATCCGACTCCACAGTCCTACCGGGGAGTCGGATATACTTCATCCCCTCCTTCTCATTTTTGATATCCGCTCGCTCGCCGTCCAAAAGGTATATCCCGCCCAGGGTCGTGCGTCCTCCTGAGGAGGGCCGGATTCCTTCGGAGTCGGCCCGGACGGAGGGATCCGTTGAGCGGTTACCGGACGCGCGAGAGACCGTCGGCAGCGCGGGAATTCGCCATCGTCAGCCTCGCCGGTTTGGCTTCGTTCCTGTTCCTCAACCACGAGAACCTCTACCTGAGGGAGCCCTTCGCCCTGTCGAACGCCCCGATCGAGGCATACTTCCTCGCGACGATCGTCATCTACCTGTTCCTGCGGATGCTGATCATCGCGGTGGAGATGCGCCCGACCCGGTCCCGCAACGGAGCGATCCGATGCCCAGAATGCGGACAGCGCCTCGACACCTTGACCGCCGCGGGACGCGACGCCCACCGCCGGATCGAGCTCACGCCGAAGCCTTCCGAACGAGAGATCGTCTCCGCGGTAGCCCTCCGCAAGGCCGTCGATGCCGCGCATTTCTCGACCCGCGCGTCCAAGGCCGTTTCCCGAGACGACCTCTCGACCACAGCTCAGGACCTGGAGAACGTGTCGAGCCGCGATCTGGTCGCCGCGATTGACGACCCGGACCTACTCGAGCGCCTCCGGCACAGCCCGAATCCCCCGCGGGATCCGCGCCTCAAGCGCTGAGCCCGACGAAGACGAGCAGCTCCTCGAGGATCCGGTACGTGAATCCCCAGATGAGCCGGCCATCGTAGGTGAACGAGGGGACGTTCAACTCCCCGAGGATCGTCGTGACGGTCGCCCTCCCTTGATTTGCCAGCAGGTCGGAAAGGGGGACCCAGAACACGGCGGCCATCTCAGGTCCGGCGGTCGCTCCCAATCGCTCCGTCGCCAGCGCCACAAAGGGAACGACCAGCACCTCCGGTTTGTTGCCGGGCGCCCGCGGAGGCATGTGTCCGAGGATCTCGGCGCGATTCTCGAGATCGATGCCGACTTCCTCTCTCGTCTCGCGGGTCGCGGTCGCGAGCATCGTCGGGTCCTCCGCCCGATGCCGTCCGCCCGGAAGGCCCACCTGCCCGGACCAGGGGTCGCCTTCGCGTTTCGTCCGCTCGCCCAGGAGGACCTCGAGGCCATGAGGGCCGTCGCGCAGGATGATCATCACCGCGGCGGCGGGTTTCGCCTTCAGTTCCGCCTCAGCGAGTTCGACGGGCAGCAGGAACTTCCGCAGGCGTTCGAGGGAGGCTTCGGACACCCGGAAGCGGCCTATGCCCTTTCGGAATATAAGGGATTCATCCACCTCCCGACAATGTTGATATACGTGTGTTTACATCAACACAGACGTGCCGGTGAAGACGGTCACCCTCTCCGAGGACGCATACGTGGCGCTGGCCGCGCTCAAGAAGGACGGCGAGAGTTTCAGCGACGTCGTCCGCCGGCTCGCCCGCGGGAACCGGTCGCTCCTCGAATTCGCGGGGGACTGGAAGGATTTCCCGGAGGAGAAGATGACCGCGTACCTCGCCTTCCTCGAGGCAGGGGATCGGCTCTCGAAGGCGAAACTCCGCCGTGAACTCGGGCGCCGCCGGAAGTGACAGGACTGGTCAGCCTCGAGACGTCGTTCCTCATCGATCTCTTGAGGAAAGACCCGGCCGCCGTGGCGCGCGCGCAGATCCTCGAGGCGTCGGGCGAACCGAGGTGCGTGACGGCACCGGCCGCCGCCGAAATTCTGATTGGCGCCACGCTGCGCGGGGGACGAGCGCTCGAACGGGCCCGTGAACTCCTGGCGTCCCTCGTCCTCCTCCCCTTCGACTTCGAGGCCTGTGAGGAAGCAGGCCGGCTCGGCGCTCAGCTGATTTCGCATGGTGAAGAACTCGCGAGTTCGGACCTGTTCATCGCGGCCATCACGAAGCGGCATGGCCAACGGCTACTCACGCGGGACCGGGCCTTCGCCCGAATCCGGGGCCTGACGGTGGAGACCTACTAGTGTCTGCGGGAGGGCCGCGCACTCCCCTTTCGACCGTTCGGGAGGACGCTCTCAAGCGGGGCTGGCTGCCCGCTTGCGCCGCCGCTCCCGCATCCACAGCCCGAGGGCGACCAGCGCGATCCCCGGGGCGATGAGGGCCGACCCGACGGTGATGAACTCAGGCTCGATCCCCGCGACACGATACGACACCCGGACGTTCTGCGCCGAGTTCTCGGACCCGTGGCCGTGCGCGAGGACGAGAAAATAAGTGCCGGAACTCGGGAGATCGATCGCGAAGGAACCGGAGGAGCCGTTGAGCGAAAACAGGCCATTGCCCCACCCGATGAACGCATACAGTTCGTATTGTTTCTCGCCGAAGACGTACAGGTTCACGACGTCGCCCGCGAGCGCCGCGAACTGCCCGGACATGCGGCTGCTGCCAATCACCTTGAACTGGTACACGTAGAACCACGAAGGTCCGGGAGGAATCGTCGCGACCGCCCCCTGCGTCCCTTGCAAGAATGAAGCCGCGAGGAGCGCTTGTCCGGAGAGAAACAGCACGCCACCGACGAGGAGGAGGACCCGCGGCGCCTTCCAGAGATGCGCAATCGCTCGGAGGCTGCCTCTCCCCTCCACCGCCCCGCTCCCGCGGGGGGAATCGGCGTCAGGCTATTTCTCCGTTCGCAACGCAGGTTGGACGACGCTTCCAAGCGAACCGAAAATCGTTTTCACATTGTGCGGCTGACAAAAACCGGTCCAGAGACAACATATACACCACCGAGGAACTCGTAGTCCGGAGGGCTTGTGGGCGTGGAGCGAGAGGTCTCGGGGGGGACCTCTCCCGTGCCAATCGCGGCGTCGTATTCGCGGTTCACCGCGGGGCTCAGTCGCGTGCGAGGGTATTGTGTGACGGAAGAAGGAGACTCCCTGTCCTTGGCGTTCGAGCCATGGTTCACGGAATCGGGGAGGTCGTTCGCCGTCCCCTGCATGCGAATCGTATTCCGCCGGGAGGGCGAGCGCATCATCCTGGAACGATTTGAGATCGAGGATGCGGACGAGCCGCGGACGGTGAACATCGATGCGGCCCACGATGCCTTGCAGGCCTGGATGGACTGCATGGCGGACTAGCCGCCGGCGCCGCGTCACAGGCTCTCCTTGCCATTAATACGACGACGCATCGGGCACGCCGCAGCCTTGTGCGCGAGGCGATGAATTCCGTTCCTCGGCCTCCTTCCCGCGATCGATGAGATCTTGTGACAAGCACCGCGGGCTACGGAATTCTCTGGAAGCCGAGTGTTTCCAGGTCTCGGTCGAAGGAGAACGCGGTGTCGATGCCTTCCCGCTGCATCAGAATCTGGGTCGTGCAATCCGTGTACGAAACGCGCGAAGAAGCGTATCGCCGGAATGCCGTGTCGGCCTCCCCCTCGACCTCTTCGGAGACATGCAGCACTCGCAGGGACGGAGAGCTCCGGATCAGGCCGAGGACGGACACAGCGACGCGTCCACCCGCCTCGTAGAGGAGAAACGTGACGGTCTCGTCGACCACGTAGTTCGACGTGTAGAGGAGACGGAACGGTTGGCGGGCTTTCGAGATTCCGTCAAAGACGCCGATTGCGGCTGCGTGATATCGATCGTCTTTCAGAGCCCGGGCGATGAATGCTCCGGAGTCCACGAACAGTTTCACCGTTTGCGCCGCCGGTAGAGGACCTCGTCGACCTTTGAAGCGTCCGTGCGTTTGCCCGTCGAGAACGTCTTGGACAAATCGAAGAGCGGGTCCCAAGACAGATCTCCTTCCCGAGACGCCCATTCGGAGAGAGCCTGTCGCGCGGCCTCCTTCAAGGTGAGCCCTTTGGCCTCCGCGGTCCGCAAGACGAACGAATAAACTACGGGATCAACCTCCGTTTGAATGACCTTCTTCCCACGCATCTGAAAAGGAAGCGGGAATGGACTATTTACATGTTTTCATTACATGTATCTACTAAATGGGGAAGCCTTTCCCCGTCGCCAAGAAGCAGCCGACTCGTTGGCCGCTCGCACCGCTGCGGATCCTGCCGATCTCCCCTCGTGGACGACCCTCGGCACCACCAAGCAGCGGCAGGCCGAAGGGCGAGGAGCTCGCGATCGAAGAGATCGTCTAAAACAACCGGGGGGCCTGATCTCGCCTGAAAGCGGACACACTTAACGGGAGCCGCCTCGCCCCCCCATGACGGGAACGACTCGGCGCTGTTTGTCGATTCGACAGCGCTGCTGACCCGGGACCGTGGAGGTTCACCTAGGTGGCGACGGGAGGTCGGACCAACTGGCCGTGCCGGAGGAACGCCCGGAGTGCCGCCCACGACCGGATCCCGTAGGCCCAAGCGAGGGCGACCAGGACGACGGCGCCCACGACTTCCGTGGAAACGACGATCGGGTCGGTGAACAGCGTGTGGATGAACGTCGACAGGCTCCATGTGCCCCGATGGAACGGTCCCCCGAACGGCCAGAGCGCCGCGTTCGGCCACTCCCACATCTCGTCGAGGACGAGGTGCGTCGCGACGCCGAAGCCGATCCACTGGAGCATCCGGAACGCACGGATCCGACTCACGAGGATGGTGCCGCCGAGGAAGAGCAACGAATGGGCCCAGAGCCGACCTTGCAGCTCAAGCAGGAGTCCGAGCGGCTTGTCGATCAGCTCCGGCAAGAGCGTTCCGAGGAGGACGATTCGGAAGTCGATCGAGCTCGGTCGACGATAAGTGAGGAGCCACGCCGCCCCGAGGCCGATGCCCACGTGGGCCAGGATGAACACGGCATCGATGGGATGGAATGCTTGCGGATGACTTTTGCGCCCATTCTCAGATGCGCGAATTCCCGGGCGGCAGAGATGCGCAGTCGACGCACCCTTGCGTTGCGGGCCCTTGATCGAAATCAGGTGGGCGGGGTCCGTCTCCGGCGGCGACGCCAAAGGAGCCCCGCCACGATTCCGGCTGCCGCGACGACGATGAGCGCGTACGTCAGGAGGCCCAGGTCCAGGCCCGCCGGATTCGGGGTCGCAGGGTTCGTCCCGAGGAATTCGTTCATGTTCGCGGCACTTCCATCGTTCGAGGTAAGCGACGAAAGATTCCAGTTCGATTCGATCGTCGCGAGGAGAGAGAAGTGATTGTAGGCGATGGACGACGTGAAACCCTTCTTCGCGACCGGGCCGGCCCAGACCGTGTACAGGTTCGGGTGGCCGCTCCCGCCGCTGTCCTCGTCGAAGGTGATGAAGAGGGCGGCCCTCGTCGTCTTGAAGACGGTGCTGTTCAGGATCTGCGGGACGAGGCCCTGGAGGTAATTGTCCCCGGTGGAGACCGAGCAGCTGTGCATGTTGTTGCAATTGTTCGGGGTGAGCCACATGTAGTTCGAGGCCGTCGACGTCGACCCGAGATCGCTCAAGAGGGTGCTCGCGCCGGTTCCTGCCGGGATGACCCGGTTGCAACGGGTCGCGTTGTTGGCAGTGCCGCCATAGTAGACGAATGGATCGTGATGGACGATGTACAGTCCCGAATCGCTGCCGTAGCAGTTGCTGGGCATGTCCTCCATGTACGCCTTCCACGTGAGGCTCGCATTGACCAGCCGGTCCACGATGCTCTGAGAATTCCAAACGGCGTTCGTGCACGGGTTCGAATGCGGGCCACCGTCATATCCGCCGCAGCCGAAGTCGGTACCGCCGCTTAGGCACAGATAGTTCGGGAGACTCGGGCGGTTGCAGTCGACGTAACGGGTCGCGAGTCCGTTGGCGTTCGCGAGGCCGGTCATGTAGGGCGCCGAGCCACCGCACGAGGTCATGATGTTACAGATCGCATGGTTCTCCATCAGGATGATCAGGATATAGTCGAAGTTGCGCCCGGAGGTCGTGTTGATGACCGGATTGTTGGCCGGTCCGGACTCGGGTTTCGGCCCGCCAACGAGGCCGCCGGGGAAAAACGAGATCGGAGGCGGGGCATGCAGGTTGAACGCGAGCAGCATCGCTCCGACCAAGAAGAAGGCGGCAGCGCGGGGAGCCCTAGGCTTGTCTGCGGAACTCTCTTTTGGCATGAATCGCGGCGGCACGACGACAACCGGATATTAACTCTTGCACTCGACCGTCTCTACATGAAAACGAGGGACGTCGCGTGGAACGTAAGAACAGAAGTAGAACACAGAAAGGTTCACGGAAGTCCGGGACCCCGACTCCTCCGGATCAAAAAGACGACGACGGCGGCGATTGCGAGGATGATCAACGTAATCACGACCGTAAGCTGGACGCCCTCGTACCCACCGGCTGGGGAGACCGCGGCGCTCACTCGGAACATCACGGTGCTCGTCGCCGAGTGCCCCGCTCGGTCGAACACGGTCACGGTGACCGTATGGGATCCGTCGATGAGGCCATTGAGGCGATGGGAGGTCGCTGTGGCCGGGAGGGTGATCGCCTCCCCGCGGTCCACAAGGATCGTGACGTGATCGATCCCGGACATGGCATCCGACGCAGCCCAAGTTACCATCATCGAGGACGAGTTCAGAACAGCCCCGTTCGCGGGGGCAGTGATGGAAACTAACGGAACCACCGTATCAACCATTACGTCCGTGCTGGTCGTGACCGCGTTCCCGGCCCAATCGACCGCGTCAAGGCGGACCGTGTGCAAGCCGTCCGAAAGGCCCGTGAAGGTGTATCCCGCGCTGGTGGCGGGCAGAGCCGTCACCGGACCTCCATCGAAGCTCACGTCGAAGTGGTTGATGCCGGAGGTCGCGTCGGCCGCGGTCCACGTCATCGTGAAGTGGGAGAAGGCGACGACGGCACCCGCCATCGGAGACGTGATGGCCACGCTGGGGGGCGTCGTGTCCACAATGACAGACACTGAGACCGTCGTGGAGTGACCGGCACGGTCAAAGGCGGTCACCGCAAAGGTGTGGCTTCCATCCGCGAGGCTCGCGAAGGTGTAAGCCGTCCCGGACAGGGAGATGGGCCCGTCCCCGTCAATGCGGACCTCAAAGTGGTCGAGCCCGGACGTGCCATCGGAGGCCGTCCAAGTTACCGCAACGGTCCCCGCAGCCGAGAACGAACCATCCGCAGGGCCGTCGATGCCTAGGGCGGGCGGCCGCGTGTCGATCCAGATCGACGTCGACTGGGTCGCGCTCGCAACGCCCGCAACATCGGTCGCCCGGAACTGGAGGATGTGCGGACCATCGCTCAGCGTCAAGGCCGAGCTATAAACTAGCCACGGACTGCCATCCGTCCGAAACCAGATTCCGGCCACCCCACTGCCGGCGTCGGACGCGCTCAAGGTGGCGGAAACATCCGAGATGTACCAACCGTTGCTTCCCCCAGAGCCTGACAGGACTACCGCCACTGTGGGGGGAGTTGCATCGACCCAGATTCCCGCGGAGTGCACCGACTCAATGAGCCCCGCGACGTCGATCGCATAGTACTGCAAGGCATGTTGACCGTCGTCCAAGATAAACCCGCCCGAATAGGCGAGCCAGGGGCCGGTGTCGACCCGATACCAGATGCTCGCCACTCCGCTCGAGCCGTCCGAGGCGCTTAAGAAGACCGTCACATTGGACATGTACCATCCGTTGTTCCCGAGCGTGCCCGAGAGGCTCTCACTCGTCGCGGGCGGCGTGGTGTCGACAAAGATGCTCGTGGAGTGGACAGCCTCGCTCAGGCCCGCGACATCGGTCGCGAAGTAGTCGAGCGAGTGCTGACCGTCTGTGAAAGTCACGACGTTGGGGCAGGGCACCCAAGGTCCGCTGTCCACGCGGCACGCAACGGTCGCGACCCCACTCCCGGCGTCGAACGCAGTCAGCGTTCCGGACATATTGGAAATGTACCAACCCTGATCGCCGGGCGTTCCCGACAACGTGAGATCCGTCGTGGGTGGGGACATGTCAATCGAGACGTCCGCGGTCTCGACCCCCTCGACGTTGCCAGCGACGTCCGTGGCGAAGTACTCAAGTAGATGTCGACCCTCGCTGAGGACGAAGGGGCCGGCGTACGGCACCCAAGATCCGTTGTCGACGCGGTAGGATATGCTGGCAACCCCGCTCGTCCCATCCGTGGCGTTCAGTCCGAAGGTGACGTTCGAGATGAACCATCCGTTGTCGCCCGGTGTACCGGAGATCGTGGCGGTCGTGTCCGGCCCGGAGGCATCAATCCAGACGTTCGTTGTGCCCACCGGTTCCACAAGACCCGCGACGTCGGTTGCGTAGTACTGCAACACATGTGCACCGTCGCCGAGGACGAAGGGACCGGAGTACGTCTCCCAGAGACCGCTGTCGACCCGGTACGCGATGCGCAAGACACCGCTCCAGGTGTCGACGGCACTCAAGGTGACGGTTACGTTCGTGATGTACCAGCCGTGATCGCCGAGGGTCCCTGAGAAAGTGACGTCCGTGGCAGGCGGGACCGTATCGATCCAGACGTTCGTCGTTTCCACCGGTTCGACGTGACCGGCCACGTCCGTCGCGTAGTACTGGACGATATGCTGACCGTCGCTGAGCGAAAACGAGCTCGAGTAGGGTCCCCACGAGCCGTTGTCCAGCCGGACCGAGATGTTGGCAATGCCGCTGGGCCCGCCGGTGGCGCTCAATGTGACGATCACATCCGAGACATACCAACCGTCGTTCCCGAGGATACCGGACAGAGTGATCGTGGTCCTTAGCAGTGAGGTATCAATCAAGACCGTCGTTGCCTCTACGGGTTCGACGAGGCCCGCCAGGTCTGTCGCGTAGTACTCCACGAAGTGGTCGCCGTCGGAGAGAGTGAAGACGCCCGAGTACGTCGTCCAAGATCCGTTGTCCACGCGGTACGAAACGTTCGCGATCCCGCTCTGCGCATCGAACGCGCTGAGCGTCACCGATACGTTGGACGTGTACCAACCATTGTCGCCGAGGGTCCCCGAGAGGGTTGCGACTGTCACGGGGACGTTCGTGTCAATCGCAACGGATGTGGAGTGCGCCGCCTCCACCAGCCCTGCGCGGTCGGTCGCGTACGACTGAAGGACGTGCGGCCCGTCGCTGAGGAGGAAGGGGCTCGCATACGCGGTCCAAGCGCCCGAGTCGACGCGATAGGAAATGCCGGCAATCCCGCTCGTGGCATCCGTCGCGGTCAGGGTAACCGTCACGTTCGAGACGTACCATCCGTTGTCGCCGAGGGTCCCCGAGAGCGTCACATCGCTCGCTGGGGGCGCGGTGTCGATCTGGATTGTTGCGGAGTGCGTGAGCTCGTTGACGCCCGCGTGGTTCGTCGCGTTGTATTCGAGCGGGTGAATGCCTTCCCCGGTGACCATGAAGGACGCGGAGAGGAGGGTCCACGCACCCCCATCGAGCCGATACGAGATCGAGTCCGGAGGAGAGGTCCCGTTGACGAGTGCCAAGGTCACGTTGACGGCCGAGGTGTACCAGTTCGCGGAACCGAGCGTCCCTTCGAACGTCGCCGTGGAGCTCAGCAGGTTGACACCGCTGACGGATCCATTCAGGACGGCGAAGGAGTTCGGCGATTCCACGTTGCCGGCCACGTCGGCGGCACGGTAGTCGACCGTGTGGGAACCGTTTTCGTCGACCGTGAACTCCGCCGTGTAGTTCGTCCACGGACCGCCGTCGACCCAGTACCTCGTCACGGCCACGCCCGACGTGGCATCGCTCGACTCGAGTGTGACGACGATCGGCGTCACGAAGACGCCGCCGTCCACGGTGCCAGCGAAGGTCGCGGAGCTCACCGGCGGGGTGCCGTCCTTCTGGAACGAGGTGCTCTCGGTCGTCTCGACGTTGCCGGCGTTGTCCGTCGAGTTCGCTCGGATCGTGTGGTTGCCATCGGGACCGACGCCGAACGGACTTTGATAGGCCTGCCACGCGCCTCCGTCCACGCTGTAGTCCGTCGACGACACCCCGCTGAGATCGTCGCTCGCGGTCAAGGTCACGGTCACATTTCCCGTGAACCAACCGTCCGGGCTCTGCGCCCCGGACAGCGACGCTGTCGTGACCGGCGCTGCGCCGTCCACCGGCACTTGCCTGTCGGTTTCGTTCATCGTGCCGTTCGTGTCCCTGACTTGGAGGGCGGCCGTATAGACGCCCGCTGAGCCGTACGGATGGTCCGCGATGGGGGACGCACTCCATGTCGTGTCCCAACTCCCGTCGTCCGTCCAGTCCCATCGGAACTGCAAGCTCGAGTTGGGATCGGGGGCGGTGGAGGCGGAGCCGTTGAAGGTGACGTTCATGGCCACCTGAGGCCAGGCCGGCGCATGGTTGAAGCGCGCGGTGGGGTTCTGAGGTGGCGGGGGCGGAGGCGGGGTCACGAAGAACTCGTTCATGTTCGCCGCCGCCGAGTCGTTGCTCGTGAGGGGAGTCAAGTTCCAGTTGGACTCGAGCGTGGCGAGGAGGGAGAAGTGGTTGTACGCGGCGGACGAGGTGTAGGCACTCTTCGCGACGGGACCGGCCCAGACCGTGTAGAGGTACGGTGCCCCCGCTCCGCTGCTGTCCTCGTCGAAGGTGAGGAACAAGGCGGCTCGTTGGGTCCGGAACACGGTGCTGTTGAGGATTTGCGGGACCAGACCGGACAGGTACGTGTCTCCCGTCGTCACGTTGCAGTCGTGCATGTCGTTGCATAGGTTCGGCGTCAGCCACATGTAGTTCGAAGCGGTCGACGTCGAATTCAGGTCGTCGAGGAGGGCGTCGTCCGAACTGCCCGCGGGGATCACCAGACCACACCGGGTCGCGTTGTTCACGACGTCGCCGTAGTACACGAACGGATCATGTTTGACCGCGTACAACCCCGAGGTGGTCGTCGAACAGTTGTGCGGCATGTCATCCATGTACGCCTTCCACGAGAGGCCGCCGGCCTCGAGCCGGTCCGCGATGTTGGGGGACCCCCAGGCCACGTTCGTGCAAGTGTTGGAGTGCGGACCGCCATCGTAACCGGTGCAGCCGAAATCAGTGCCTCCGGTGAGGCAGAGGTAGTTTGGGAGACTCGGCTTCGTGCAGTCCACGTAGTGGGTCGCGAGTCCATTGGCGCTCGCGAGGCCCGTCATGTACGGGGCTTTGCCGCCGCACGAGGTCAGGATGTTGCAGATCGCGTGGTTCTCCATCAGAATGATCAGGATGTAGTCGAAATGGAGTCCGGTGGGGGAGGCGACCGGGGAGCCGACCGATCGCTCCTCCACGGGGTGGACAATCGATTTGGAGGGTGGCGGCGAGGTCGGAAAGAGGAACGTCGTCAAGAACGCGGAAGCGACGATCGTCGCAACCAGCAGAGTCGGCACTAGGACTCCTCCTGCGGCTCCGACTCTCCTCCCCCTTGACTGCATGCTCAGGCCCAGAGCGGCCGGTCCTCTGAGCCCTCAACGGAGACGTTACCGCGGGCATGAACCTTCGTGTCCGTTATTGTCCTCCCGCACTCGCCCGCCCG
>DATGWB010000060.1:0-2121 GCA_035299725.1 Thermoplasmata archaeon | reverse complement strand
CCGGGGATCGAACGGAGCTTGGCTTCGTCGACCGCCTCGCTCGTCTCCAGCTCGACGAAGTCCGATTGGACCCTGGCTTTGAGGGCCGATGGAGAGCCGGACGCAACGATCTTGCCGTGATCGATGATCGAGATCTGCTGGCAGAGCGCGTCCGCCTCCTCGATGTAGTGACTCGTGAGCAAGACGGTGATCCCGAATTCCTTGTTCACGCCGGTGATGAGGTCCCAAAGCATCCGCCGCGTGTTCGCATCGAGGCCGATCGTCGGTTCGTCCATGAACACGACCTCCGGTTGATGCAGTAAGGCCAACGCGATCTCGAGCTTCTTGCGCATGCCCGTAGAAAACGTCTTCACCCGATCCTTGCGCCGGTCGTTGAGTCCAAAGTACGTCAGGAGGTCCCCCGCGCGTTCCTTCCACTCCGGGAGGCTCTGCAGCTTCGCCTGCAGCCAGAGGTTCTCCCAGGCCGTGAAGTCGTCATCGAGGATGACCTCGGAAGCGACCCAACCGATCCGCTGCTTCACGTGCATCGGATCCCGACGGACGTCGAATCCGGCGACCCACGCTTCGCCTTCTGTCATGTCGGCGAGGCCCGTGAGCAGTTTGATCATCGTCGTCTTGCCGGCACCGTTCGGACCAAGGAGACCGAAGACGGTCCCGGAGGCGACGTTCACGTTGACATGGTCGACGGCCGTCAGCTTTCCGTACACTTTCGTGAGATTCTCCGTGACGATTGCATCACCCGGCATGCAACACCTCAATCACTTCGACAGGATCCGCATCGCCTTCTCTCGCATCTCGATCACAATCTGGCGGAGTTCGTTCGCCTGCTTCGGGGTGACCTCGCTCATGTTCGTGCGCAGGAGCTTCCCCGTGGCCCGGAATTCTCGGAACAGTGCGGCTCGTTCCGGGCCAACCGCCGATTCGAAGGCGTGGAAGCGCTCCTCGATCTCCTTGCGGCGGCTCCGGAGGTACGCCTTGCCTTCGCGGGTGATCCGGTAGGTCTTGCGGCGTTCCTCGCCGCTCACGGACAGGTATCCCTTTCGCAAAAGGGCACGCAAGGCCGGGTAGATCGCCCCGGCGCTCGGCTTGTAGAATCCGTGGTACCGTTCCTCAATCGCCTTGATGATCTCGTACCCGTGCATCGGGCGTTCTTCGAGCAAGTGGAGGACGAGGCCTTTGAAGTCGCCTTTGCCGAAGAAATGGAAGAATCCGCCGAACTTCTCCGGGCTGCTCATGATGCCAGCTCCCTCCGGCGGAAGAGGAGGACCGCGAGGACCGCCCCAACAACGGCGTACGCGGCGAAGACCAGCAGCGACGTGGCGGGGTCCGGGACGAAGCCGACGTCCACCGGGCCTCCCGGCCCTGGTCGCACGGCGGTGCGGCCGAGGACATTTGAGATGATCGCCGATGCGGACGTCGGGATGAACCAGGGGTCGATCTTCGCGGCGGTCAGGAGCGCTCCGGCGATGCTGAAGATCAGAGTGAACAAGAAGAACGTCAGGACCGTCGCCGCGACCGTGCTCTTGAACGTCGCGGAAACAAGGTACGCAATGCCGACGACCGCGATCATGTACCCGAGGGCGTACAGGTACGACAGGCCGACGGCCCACGTGAGGGATTTCGTGACGATGAGTGCGGCGATTGCCGCGGCGCCGTAATACAGAGAGATGACGGCGGCCGACACGATCAAACTCGCAGCAATCTTCCCAAGGACGAGGACCTCCCGACGGACCGGATTCGGGAACAGGAAGTAGCCGGTCCGTTTCTCGTGCTCCGATACGAGCGCGTCCGCGGCGAAGAGGACGCCGCTAAGGACCACGAGGAGCCCGGTGAACGTGGCGAACGTCGAGACGAACGCGTTCGGGGTCGAGGGATAGGATGCTCCAAGTGCCGGCGGGAGCCCGAGGAACAATCCGACAATCAGCCCAACGAGGATGAGGATTCCCAGGAGGCGTCGGCCTCGGAAGTACTTGCGAATCTCGTAGCTCGTGACGGTCATGACCTGAGCGAAGGGGCTGGCGGTCATAGGCGATCCGACTCCTGGATGCGGTCGAGATACAGCTGCTCGAGGGACGAGCCGAGCGGCCGGTACGTGATGACCTTCAGACCGCGGGAGACCAT
>DATGWB010000059.1:0-2702 GCA_035299725.1 Thermoplasmata archaeon | reverse complement strand
ACGAGTCCGCGGTCCGCCTGGAACCGCGTCGCGATCGCCCACTCCACATCGCGGTCGTCGAAGACGTCGATGTCCTCGTCGACGATGACCACCTGCTTCATCGAGGTGTGCGCCCCGAAGGCCGCCATGATCGCGTTCTTGGCGTCGCCCTGGTGTTGCTTCCGGATCGAGACGACCCCGTGAAGCCACGCGCAGCCGCCTTCCGTGAGGCGGACCGCCTTCACGTGTGGCACGGCGCGGGAGACCGCCTGGTAGATCACCGGTTCGCGGGGCATCCCCATGAACATGAAGTGCTCATCGAGGCCGCCGACGATGATGTGGAAGATCGGACGGTCGCGGTGGTAGATCCGGTCGACGACCAGCACCGGTTCCTTGCGGACGCGATCGTATGTGCGGACCGCATCGACGAAGGGGCCCTCGTCGTGGACTTCGTTGATGAGGCGGCCCTCGAGCACGTACTCGGCTTCCGCGGGCACCGTGAGGCCGCTCTTGATCCGCACTATGTCGGTCGGCTTGCCCAGGCACGATTGCGTGAGCGCGGACGCGATCCGACTCTCATCGACGCCGTACTCGACGGATGTCCCGCCCGCGAGGAGGTTCCACGGATCGAGTCCGATGCAGACGGCGACCCTGAGTTCGCCCCCGGCCTTCATCGCCTCGTTGTACATATGACGCAGATGACGGGGGACGATGCGGCACGCGCCCCGATCGGCGCCCAGGGTCAGGATGCGGTGGAAGGACAGGTTGCGCACGCCCTCCCATTCGGCGACCCACACCCCAGCGGTGATGTATCGCCCGGCGTCCTTCGGGAACAACTTCGGGATCGGTAGCTCCCGCAGGTCGACGTCGGTCGTCTCGTGGCGCATGAAGTCCGCACGCTCGACCACGCGGGCGTCCTTCGGATGCGTCTGAGCTTCCATGAGCTTCGGGAGGAGATCTGACTTCGGGATGCGGAGCGCGGTCGCGACGCGGTCTCGCGTCGACCAGAGATTTCCGACCGCCTCACCGCCGTGGAGGTCCTTGAGATGGACTGGGTTCCGCGGATGCTGGAGCAAGAAGCGCGTCCCCTCGAGGTCGGTCGCCACGGGCTCCTTTACTTCGACGACGTCGTTCGAAAAGGCCGCAAGCCACTCGCGAATCGCCATGGACCTCGCCGTCGCGACCGAAGGCGGGCCGTCTCCTTAGTCGTTGCGGGGACGCCGATGCGAGTTGACCGCCATCCTGGTCCTAGGGCGGCCGGATTGGCGGCGGAGAATCGTCTAGCGGCTCGGGGGGCGGCGGCTCGAGAGGTTCCGGTTCGCGCGGAGTCAGGAGCAGCCACGTCGCGATGAGCACGGCAGCCACCGCGGCCGCGGCGAGACCGCCCGCAATGAGCGCCGCGTCGACGCCGCCCCGGATCGGAGGAGGGGGTGGCCCCGTCGCCGAGAGCACGGTCATCGGGATCGTCAACGTGTTGTCCGCCACGTCGGTCTCCGGGGGACTCACACTCCGGATGGTGATTTGCAATTCATGAATCCCGGTCGCGGTCGCCACGAAGGTCGGGGCGTACACGACGACCGAGGCTCCGGGCTCGAGCGGCGACGTGAGCACCGTCGTCCCGATCCGAACGATTGTTCCGTTCGGCCGCACATCCGATGCATCGAGGATGGCGGCATCCGCCGCGACGCTTCCCCGATTGATGATGGTGATCGACAGGATGACCGTCTCGCCTTCGACCGGTTGCGCCGGGATCGTGGACGCGGCCGCGGGCGCCAGGTCCGGCATCCCTCCGGGCGGCGGTCCGATGACCGGGAGGACCGTCATCCGGATGGTCAGTGTGTTGTCTTCGAGATCCTTCTCCGCGGGGGTGACGTTGCCAACGACGATTTGCAACGAGTGATTGCCGACCCCGGAGGCCATGAACGTCGGAGAGTACACGATGACGGTATCCTCCGGAGCGAGCCGCGTGGGGAGAGACGCGTTTCCGATCGGAACAATCGTCCCGTTAGGACGTTGATCCGTTACATCGATGCTTGCGGTGTCCGCCGAGCCGTTCCCGTGGTTCGCGATCGTGATGGACAGGATTGCGATCTGGCCCTCGATCGGTTCGGCGGGGATCGTCGACGCCGACTGGGGCGTGAGATCGGGAGTCCCTTCCGGTGGCGGCCTCAGTTGTACATCGATCCGGACCGATGCGGTCCCTTCGTTTCCGCGCGCGTCCTCCACGGTCACGCTCGCGCGTCTCGGGCCCGCGAGCGAATATGCATGGCTGGCCAGGGCCGACTCCTGCTCGTGTGTCCGGTTGCCGTCCCCGAAGTCGAACTCATACGAGACGATCCGTCCGTTCCCGTTGTCGTGACCGATACTCGCCGACGCATCGAAGTAGACGATCTGGCCGATCACCGGCGTGGTGTCGTCGACCGACAGCATGGCGGTCGGGCCCCGGGGCGTCGCGGCCACCACCGCGAGGAGGCTGAACGCGATTGCCCACCCCGCCGACGCGAGGCCCACGCGCGTTCGAAGGGCTACTCTTCCCCTTCCCCGGCCCACGGCGCGCGATGTGAGTACGCAGGCAAAATGGTTTCCAGAGCGACGTTTCTCCGGGGAAATCGGTATCAGGATTGATACCTCGGTGACGTCTCGGTGTCGCGAGGTGCGATTTCGTTACGCTGCGATGGACGAAGCGAGGGGACTCGAGTCGTTCGAACTGAGTGAGTCGCTTC
>DATGWB010000058.1:0-6427 GCA_035299725.1 Thermoplasmata archaeon | reverse complement strand
CTCGGCGCGTTCCACGGCCGGACCCAGGGTGCGCTGTCGCTGACCGCGAGTGAGGCGAAGCAACGCGCCGGATTCATCCCCACGATGCCCGGCGTCGTGCACGTGCCCTACGCATATTGCTATCGCTGTCCGTACAAGCTCACGTATCCGTCCTGCGACCTGTATTGCGCAAACATCATCGAGGACGTCTACATGAAGACGGTCGCGCCGCCCGAGGACCTCGCAGGCGTCTTCGTCGAGCCCGTCCAAGGCGAAGGCGGGTACATCGTGCCGCCCCCGGGATGGATGGATCGGATCGCGAAGATCGCGAAGGACCACGGCGTGCTCCTGATCGACGACGAAGTCCAGTCAGGTCTCGGCCGGACCGGAAAGATGTGGGCAATCGAGCACTCGGAGGCCGTCCCGGACATCCTGACGATGGCCAAGTCCCTGGGTGGCGGGCTGCCGATCGGTGCCGCGGTGTATCCCGCGGAGATGGACTTCCAGGAGAGCGGGAAGCATTCGAACACGTTCGGCGGGAACCCGGTCGCGTGCGCCGCGTCGCTGGCCACGCTCGATGTGATCGAGGAAGAGGGCCTCGTGGCCCGGAGCGCGAAGATCGGGGAGCACCTCGCGAAGCGCCTTGATGAGATGGCCGAGCGATACGAGTTCATCGGGGACCGCCGCGGCCTCGGGATGATGCAGGCGACGGAGTTCGTCACAGACAAGCGTTCAAAGAAGCCGGATCCGAAACGCCGCGACGCGATCGAGAAGGACGCGTACCAGCACGGCCTGATCCTCCTCCCATGCGGCGACTCGGCGATGCGGTACATCCCCGCGCTCAACATTCCGAGGGACGTGCTCGACGCGGGCCTCGACGTCCTCGAGGAATGCTTCAGACGCTCGGCAAGTTGAGGGGCATCGCACTGGTGCGAGTTCGCGGCTTGTGCCAACGTTTGGGTTCCCGGTGACATTCAAATAGTGACATGCGTTTGCACCCGGCATGGCGGCGGGAGGAAGTGCGCCCCCGGCGGAAGCGATGCGGGGGGCGAAAGGTGTTTCGGCTATTATCGTGGTCGTCATAGCAATCATCACGTTCGTCGCGGGTCTCGGCCTCGGGTACTATGTCCTGGCGCCAGCCCCGCCGAAAGCCCTCACGACCCTCGTCCTCGGCACGAATACGCCGTTCCCGCCCTTCGAATTCTATAATTCGACGACCCACCAACTTCAGGGCTTCGACATCGAGTTGATTCAAACAATTCTGACGCGGGCCGGATACGCGTACGAGTGGCGCGACTTCCGTGACTTCCAGGTGTTGCTCTCCGCGGTGAGCGCCCAAGGGATCGACATCGGCATCGGTGCGATCACCGAGAATGGGGCCACGGGCACCCAGCGCAATTTGACCTTGGCATTCTCGGACCCCTACTTCGTGTCGAACCAGGGGGTCCTCAAGCGGACCAGCGACGCGCGAACGTTCTGTGCAAACCGCGCGAACTGCACCGCGACCGAGTTGAACCGAACCGACCTGAAGATCGCCGTCCAAGCGATCACGACGAGCGAGTTCTGGGTGGAGGACAACCTGCCCGCGGTCGTCAACGCGAACCACTTGTCGATCTTCCCGGACGTCTCGCAGGTCCTTCAGGCGCTCTCGAGCAGTTCGGTCGACATTGTCGTCATCGACAAGCCGGCCGCGGACGGGATTGCCGCGGGCAACGCCGTGTTCGCGGTCGAGGGCACCATTTTGACGAACGAGCTGTACGGCTTCGCAGTGGCCCACGGAGACCCCCTTGCACTGTTGCCGAAAATCAACTCGCAGCTCGCCGGGATGAGGGCCGACGGGACGTACACAAGAATCCTCAACAAGTGGTTCTGAGACCGAATTGCGGACGCATCGGCGTCCGCAAACCTTTTCCCGTTTTCCTCGCTTTCCGCCGCGCTCGCAATGGCCACCGTCGCCGCGACCGAAGTTCGCACGCGCACCACATCGCTTCGGACGTGGTCAATCGCGCTCCGCGCGACCGAGATGGTCGTCGGCGGCGTGCTGTTCATTCTGCTGCTCGAGTACATCCTCGGTTTCAATCTCCTCGACGCGCAGCTCTGGAAGGAATACGCATCCCCGTTTCAGGAAGGGATTCTCGGGACCCTCGCGCTCGTGGCCGTCGTTGTGCCAGTTAGCGTCGTCGTCGGGTTCCTCGCCGGATGGGCGCGAGTCTCCCGACACCGGATCCTGACCTGGCCGATCGGGGCGTTCGTCGACTTTTTCCGGGGCGTCCCGCCAATTGTCATCATCCTCTTTGCCCTCTTGTTCGGACCCCGCTTTCTTCCAGCTCGATTCGTGACGATCGACACCGGGCTTCAGATGGCCACCTTAGCCCTCGCGCTTCATTCGGCCGCGTACCAGGCTGAAATCTTTCGCGCGGGCTTCCAGTCCGTCCAACGCGGGCAACTCGAAGCCGCACAGGCTCTGGGCATGCGCTCTGGACAGACAATGCGACACGTCGTGCTCCCTCAGGCGTTCCGGCTCAGCCTCCCCCCGCTGGGGAACGAATTCGCCGTGCTCATCAAAGACACGTCGCTCCTGAGTGCCGTCGGTGCGCTCGACATGTTCGGCCTCGCGACGGAATTCACGCAGCAGATCTTCACGCAGCCGCCTCCAGGGGTTCAACCGCAACTTTGGTGGTACTTTGCGGTCTACACGGCGATCGCGATCGTTTACTTCGCGATGACATTCGTCGTGACGCGTGTCCTGCTCTTCATCGAACACCGGGTCCAGACTCCGGGCCTTGAGGCTGTCTCGCTATGATCCGCCTCGAGGACGTCCACAAATATTTCGGCGCGCTCCATGTCCTCAAAGGCATCACACTCGACGTCGACCGCGCGGAGGTGCTCGTCATCATCGGACCGAGCGGCTCTGGAAAGAGTACCCTCCTGCGGTGCGTGAACCTGCTGGTCCAGCCGGATCAGGGCCGAGTGCTCATCGAAGGCGTGCAAGTGAACCGGCCGGAGGTCCGCCCGGAATGGGTTCGGCAACAGGTGGGGATGGTGTTCCAGAGTTTCAATCTCTTCACGCACCTCACGGCCCTCGAGAATGTCGCGCTCGGTCCGATTCGGGTGAAGGGCGTGGACAGGGCCCAGGCCGAGACGAAGGCGAAGCAGCTTCTCGCACGGGTGGGTCTCGCGGCCAAGGCCGACGCCTATCCCGCCGAACTCTCCGGGGGACAGCAGCAGCGGGTCGCGATCGCGCGGGCCCTGGCGATGGACCCCAAGGCCATGCTCTTCGATGAGCCGACCTCGGCCCTCGACCCCGAGTACATCCGGGAGGTCCTCGACGTGATGACGTCCCTCGCGCGGGACGGAATGACGATGATCGTCGTTACCCACGAGATGGGCTTCGCGAGCAGCGTGGCCAGGCGGATCGTGTTCATGGATGGCGGGGTGATCCTGGAGGAAGGCGTCCCCGAAGAAGTGTTCCACAACCCGAAACACGAACGCACGAAGGCCTTCGTCAGCAAGATCCTGAGATGACTATGGCAACGGCAACCGCTTCCTCGCATGCGAGACGTCCGTCGCTTCGACGCACGTCCCGGTCGGTCGTGTTTGAGTCCGCGCTCGCGATCGTCGTCGTCCTCGCGGCGGTTGCCGAACTCGTTTCCGTCATGGTGGGCCAGCGTGGCCTCGACACCGGCTATCTCCAGACGAGATTCCCGGTGTATCTGGACGCCGTCCGGGTGAACCTGTATGCGACCACGCTCGCGTTCATCATCGGGATGGGGATTGGTTTCTTGGTGGGATGGGCGCGGACCATCCGGGTCGTTTCGCCGCAGCGGATCGTCCAGGACTTCCGGCAGGCGAAGGCGGAGCAACCGTCAAACCGGACCCGACTTAACATCGGACTTTCCTTGGCGCTCTTCGCGGCCGGCGTGAGGCACATCCTACACAGGATCGCGGACGCGTACGTCGAGATCATCCGTGGCACTCCCTTGCTGACGCAGATCGTGTTCGCGTGGGCCATCGTGATCACGTTCTACGCCCAGCTGGGAACCGCGGGCGCGCTCCTGGCAGGAATTGCTGGCCTCATCGTAAACACGGGCGGCTATCAAGGCGAAATCTTCCGGGCCGGTCTCCAGACGGTTCAATCGGGTCAGGTCGAAGCGGCGCGTGGACTCGGGCTCTCGCGGTGGCGCGCCATGCGGTACGTGGTCCTGCCGCAGGCGCTTCGTCTCGTCATCCCGCCACTGACGAATGAATTCATAGGGTTGTTCAAAGCGAGCTCGCTCCTGTATTTCATCAGCGTGGCGGAGGTCACGTTCCTATCGAAGCAGGAGGCCTACAAGGGCCATCCGTTCGAGAGCTTCGCGATCATCACAGGGATTTTCCTGCTCATCACGATCGTCCTGTCCCGCGTCCTACAATTCCTCGAGCAGCGGTTCCGGGTACCCGGGTTGGGCATCGAGTTGATCCGAGAGTAGGTCCGGCTGCTGGGATAGCCTCGCCGCGACCTGTCGCTTCAACGGCTTGCTCAGATGACGCCGGGCGCTGACGGGCGGTTGATACCATCCCGGTCCGATCTCGCGTGGCACGACCCGCCATTCTGCTTGGTCCGATCGAAACCGGGCCCCGCAACGGACGCAGCGGAACCCGCCGGCCTTCCCGGCGGACTTCGCCCGCTTGTTGCACGCGCCACACCACGGGTTGGCCTCCTTCTTCACGCTCGCCTCCGTGGACAGAATCCTCAGCTTTTCGAGATTCAGGCTCCGTGGCCGATCCCGGACGGAACCGACCGCGACGACGCGGTCCCCCGGGATCAAGCTCCCGACCACCGTCCGAAATTGCTTGGACGGCTCGTATGCGACTACATCGATTCGACCCACTCGCACCACGACATGGCCGCCGCGAACGGAGCGCGGGAACGAAGAAACGGTACCGCTCATCCGAATCGTTTTGCCAACCGCCGGCCGCCGGGTGCGTGACACATGGTCGTCCGTCCCCTGATTCGTCTCGAAGACGAGCCAGCGATCTCGGGACTCCGACCGAATGGCCCGCATCGCATCGGGAAGCACATCGGGATCGTCTCCGCGGATTCCGAACAGAATCGGACAGGGAGAATGGGGAGCGATCACAACCCGGTGGTTCTGGTAATCGTAATTGTTGAAAGTCGAGGGGAATCGCTGATCCATCTCGACGACCGACGCGGGGTCAATCTCCCGCGGCGTTCCCCACCGGGAAGGACGTCGGTAGGCGAGGATCTCATAGGTCCGGTCCTGAGGTCTCCACGCCGTCGACGCGAGCGCGCCGATGATTCCCCGTCCGTTCTTGTACCCAGCAATGTGACCGAGGCCCGCGGCGGCCCGGAGCACCTGACGCCTCGTCACGACCTTCCGGACGGCGTTCCAATAGAGCGACGGAGGCGCGGGGGCGCGCAACACGACGAATCCGGGGTTCGTGGTGCGGTCTTCGAAACAAGCCCACCGTTCAACCAGCGAGGCGACCCGTTGGCGGGCATCGTCGATATCCGGGGTGAGCCGGGAGCGCGGAAATGCGAGTACCGGTCTCCCGTCAATCTCCCCGACCCGTCGGGGCGGCCCTTGTCCATGACCGAACCGCGCACAAAGCGCGGCGTTGCCACGGGTCTTCCACGGAATGTTTGGATTGAGTCGAACCAAGCGCGGATATCGGATCAGGTCGAAATCTTGCGTCAGGTCGCGGACAATCTCCGTCAAGAGAAACGTCGTGCACATGCCCTGGAGAGTGTCTGTGTCGTCGATGCCGATCCAGAGGACCATCGCCGCCTCGAACGCTCAGCGAGGCTAAAACCAGCCGCTCCCGCGAACCTTCAAATAGACTCGGTCCGTTCGAAGCGAAGTCCATGGTCGTCAAGACCTTCGAGTTCTCCAGCGTCGATGGCCGCCGATTCGTCAAGCCGACCGACCGCTGGGTGAATCTGCGGGTCGACCACAACAGTACGGTCACCCTGATCTCCGAACTGGGAGACCGCCAGGCGTCCGTCGACTTTCGCTTCACCGCAAACTACCACGCGTCCGAAGCGGTCGTCGGTCTGATCCAGATCGAAGGGAACCTCCTCTGGGAAGGGGACGCGAGGGCGCTCGCGAAGAGTTGGTCGGTCGGGGGCCAGATGCCGCCCGACGTCGCCCAAGAGATTCACACCGTGATCATGTCGAACTGCATTCCGGAGGCCGTCATCCTCGCGCGGGAACTCCGACTTCCGCCGCCTGTGCCGATTCCCCAGGTCAACGTCCCGCAACAACCGGCCAAGCCCGCGAAGGGGCGCTCGCCGGAAATCGCCTGATCACTTGATGTGGTCCAGCGAGAACGAGCCGATCGACAAGCTCGACTTCGTGTACGTGTACCGGATCCAGCCGCGGCTCTGCACGTCGCAGATGCCCTTGATACACAGGAATGACTTCAGCTGTTCGACCTTGAACTCGAT
>DATGWB010000057.1:0-12298 GCA_035299725.1 Thermoplasmata archaeon | reverse complement strand
TAACTCGGAGCGGACAAGACTGGCCCGTGCCACCTCAAGGGGTAACTTCAGGCTTGCCCGCAGCATCGATGAGACATACCGCGCGCGGATCGCTCACGTCATATGTGTGGCCTCTCCAACGGATCGTGGTCGGGTTTCGGGTCCGCAGAAGGCCCGAGGCCATGACCCAGGGGACCGCCATCGCCGCGACGGCGGATCGCCACGCCGGGACCTCCCACGCCGCGGCCACCGTCGGGGCGCCGGAGAAGAGGGCTCGCCTTCGCAGGGACGCTTTCGCAATCGAGACGGGGAGCGGCGCGAAGAAGAACGCGGCGGGAATCAGATAGGCGACGGCCCAGAGCGCAGCAAGGGCAAGGCAGGCAAGACCAAACAAGATTGAGCCGTTGAACACGGAGAATGCGGCGATCGCGTATCGGCGGACGACCGGGAGGTAGAGCGTGGCCATCGTCATCTGTCGGAGACACCATTCGGTGCACGTCGCTCGGTTCGCGCCCTCATAGGTCGGCACGAGGGCGGCGGGCACGTACGCGATCTTGAGGCCCGCCTCCCGCACCGCTTGGGTGAGCACCAGGTCGTCGCTCAGCACGCCTCGCCATCGCTCCTCGAGGCGTAACTCGCTCAGGCGATCCGCCCGAACCGCACACGAGCCGCCCCAGGCGAACGACCGTCGCGGATCGAAGAGCACGTTCGCACTGACCGCATTCCACTCCGCACGGATGAGGGACCAGAACGTCGGCCGCGGCGGAACGTACCAGCGGAAGCCCGTCGCGACGCCGACGGTCGAATCGGCGAGCGGTTGCACGAGCTGCCGCAACCAATCCGACGCAGGCCGGATGTCGGAATCGGCGAAGACCACGACCTCGTCCTCGGGACCCAGATAACCGAGAGCGGATCGCAGTGCATTCACCTTGCCGCCAAGCGGGTTTGCGTCGGCGAGAATCTTCGTGGCGGGGACCTGGGGGAAGTCGCGAGCAATCGTCTCGATTTGCGCCGAGGCGGGATCGGAGGAATCGTCCGCGACCACCAGGATTCGGTACCGAGGATAGGCCTGCGAGAGGAAGGCCCGCACGTTTTCCTCGAAGCCCTCGTCGAGCCCGCGAACGGGGAGGATCAACGCGATGGAGGGCAGGAACGCGCCAAGGGCGAGGCGCACCCCGCGCCGGACCCCGCCCCGGAGCCGGATGCCTTGCACCAGGGAAGCAACGCTCGCGAGGAACGCCAGGACCGCGAGGACCGTCAATCCGATCCAGACAACATCCAGCGCCACCGCGGCGCGAACCTCCATGCGCGGAATAAACCTTGGTGGTCACGCGCCGACGAGGACGTCTTCGCCGTCGATGCGAACCTCGAACGTCCGAAGGCGGGCCGTCGGGTTCGCGAGGTTCGCTCCCGTCCGGACGTCGTATTCCCATCCATGGTTCGGACATGTGACGACGGCGTCATCGAGCATCCCCTCTCCGATCGGACCCCCACGGTGGAGGCACACGTTCGAGACCGCGTAGAATCGTCCATCCACGTTGAAGAGGGCGACGGGATGGCCTTGGACCACGACGACTCGCCCTTCCCCCGGTGGAACGTCGGAGGTCTTCGCGACCCGAACGAACGTCGCCATCGAGTCTACCGAGCCGCGACCGTCCCCATGAACGTTTGCGAAGTTTTATCGAGGCCGGGCTGTATGGGCGGGCGGGTCTTTCCATGACGCGCGAGGAGCATGCGAAGTTCCTGGCCCAGTGCAAGGAGTTCGTCCTCGGGATGAACCGGCTCGAGCAGACGATCACGAAGATCGATGCGCGCCTCACGAAGGAGGAGCAACGATCGGCGTTCAAGGAGATCTTCGAGTGGCTCGGCACGACGCCGGATGTCCCGCCGAACTCGTACACCCGCGAGTGGGCTCGGGAGTTGCTCGCGGCGATCGGGGCGATGGCCCAGTACGACAAATACGAGGGCTCACCCGACACGTACATCGTGTAGCCGACCGACCTCCGAAATCGGGATGCGTTCGCCGAAAGTCCACGAGATTTTCCGCTCAATTGAGTAGAACCGCTCGGAGTGGTCCACCGAGGCGAAACCTTATTCTCGCCACTCGCATCCGTGGGCCCGAGGGCGTGGGATCGTGGAGTTCCGGAACGAACGGACGTGGCAGAATGCCGTCGAGATGAACAGGACCGAGGAATTCCACGCCGCGTACGAGACCGCGGTCGACAAAGTCCGCGCGGATTTCGGGCAGACGCATCCGATGATCATCGGCGGCCAGGAAGTCTGGTCCAAGACGACGTTCCCGGACACGAGCCCGGCCGATACGAAGCTGGTGTTAGGTCTGTTTCCGAAGGGAAGTCGCGCGCATGCGAAACAAGCGGTGAAAGCCGCGCAGGGCGCGTTTCCGCAGTGGTCCGCGACCGCATATGCGGATCGAGTCCGAGTCGTTCAGCGCGCCGCCGACCTAATCAGTCAGGGCAAATTCGCCCTCGCGGCCCTCATGTCGTTCGAGAACGGAAAGAACCGCTACGAGGCCATGGCGGACGTCGACGAGGCTGCAGACCTGATGCGCTGGTACGCCGCCGAGATCTTGCGGAACCAGGGGTATGAGCGACCGATGGGTCAGTTCTTCCCTGGGGAGACGACCCGCTCGATCCTGAAGCCGTACGGCGTGTGGGCCGTGGTCGCGCCATTCAACTTCCCCCTCGCAATCGCCGCCGGGATGTCGACCGGCGCACTAATCACTGGCAACACGGTCGTCTTCAAGCCGGCGAGCGACACGCCGTTCATGGGCCTTCGGCTTGCCGAGAGCCTCCGCGACGCCGGCCTTCCCGCGGGCGTTTTCAATTTCGTCACCGGACCGGGCGCGACCGTCGGGCAGGAGCTGCTCGACAATCCGGACGTGGACGGATTCGTCTTCACGGGATCGCGGGCGGTCGGGATGAAGGCGCTCCAGACGTTCACCCGAACGCGCCCGAAGCCCATCATCACGGAGATGGGCGGGAAGAATCCGGCGATCGTCATGGCGAGCGCGGATCTGGACAAAGCCGCGATCGGCGTCATGCGGGCCGCGTTCGGATACGGCGGTCAGAAGTGCTCCGCGTGCTCGCGGGTCCTCGTTGACAGGGGCGTAAAAGACGCGTTCGTGGCCAAGCTCCTTTCCGAGACGGAAAAAATCAAAGTGGGCGACCCGATCATTCGCGACGTGTACCTGGGGCCGGTCATCAACGGGGCGGCCGTGACGACCTTCGAGAACGCAATCGCGGAAATCAAGCGTTCGAAGGGAGCGGTCATCGCCGGCGGGAAGACGCTGAAGGGAAACGGCCACTTCGTCCAGGCTACGATCGTGGACGGCCTGCCGCGGGACCACCGGATCAACACGGAAGAGCTCTTCGTGCCGATCTTGTCGATCGTCCCGGTGGACGACCTTGCGGACGCGATTCAAGTCGCGAACGACGTGGACTACGGCCTCACCGCGGGAATCTTCAGCCGCGAGCCGGCGGAGATCCGGCGATTCCTCGCGGAAGTCCAAGCCGGCGTCTTGTATGCGAACCGAACGGCCGGCGCAACCACGGGCGCGGTCGTCGGCGTCCAGCCGTTTGGCGGTTGGAAGAGGTCCGGCACTTCGGGGAAGTCCGCCGGCGGCCATTACTATCTACCGCAATTCCTGCGCGAGCAGAGCCAATCGGAATACACGTAGGCACGACGCGTGCGGCCTCTGTCGGAATGCGGACATTCCTCGGGTGGATAGCGTCCGAGAACCTTCATATACGATGCGACGAATCCCATCAACATCCGATTTCTTGGGGGTCGCAGGGGCTCAGATGGTGCGCCGTTGCCTCCGAGGACGGGGGGTTGACGGACGTGCTTCGAGGAGGAGGGCACCGGAGTGGCAGGGCGTGGGTGAACTCAGTCGCATCGACCGCCGTGGTCGCCGTTTTGATCCTGTCGGCCCTCGTCGGGGTCATCATGATCGGCTCGACCCACGCGCGGGCCGCGGCCCCGTTCCGGAGCCTCACCGTCGGGCTGGTGAGCATGAACGTCGTGACGTACAACCCGATGGCGATCACGCTCCTCGATGAGTTCGTCGTCGTTTACAACGTCTACAGCACCCTCGTCACGTACGATGGCAATTACCACGTGAGGCCCGACCTGGCCTCCAGTTGGAATCTGTCCACAGACCAAAAGACCTGGACGTTCAACCTGGTCCACAATGCTTTCTTCACGGACCCCACGAATCCGGGCGACCGGAGTCACCCGGTCACCTCCGATGACGTGCTCTTCACGTTCACCCTCAACCAGCAACAGACCGGGAGCATCCTGCACTCGTACACGACGAACATCGCGAGCATGAGCGCGCCCGATCCCTACACGTTCACCCTGACGACCAACCAGCCGTTCGCGGCGATCTACTCTACCGCGAGCGCGATCAGCATCCTGCCGAAGTACGTCTGGGCAACGATCAACAATCCCGTTCACTATGGAAACACCAACCCGATCGGCTCGAACGCGATGTATTACGACACCCTGAACGCGACCTTTGGGTCGAACATCATCCTCCGGAGGAGCCCGAACTATTACGGCCTAGCCACCTACTGCCAGGTGTCCCGGCCGGACCAGGTCTACTTCAAGGACTACACGAGCGGCGCGACGATGGTCTCCGATTTCCAGTCAGGGACGAGCGGCCTGGACGCGATCATGTCGATCGATCCGGCTTCGTACCTCAATGCGCTGCCTCCAAACTCGCCGGGTGGCAAGACGACGAAGTTTGCGGTCGACACCGGGTTCGTCGGTGAGATCTCCATCAACGTGATGACGCCCGCGATCCGGGCGGCCTATTCCCAGTTCCGGAACGGGGCGAACAACCCGCTCCTCCTGAACTACACGGTCCGGACGGCCATCGCGATGAGCATCAACCAGACGGCCCTCGTGAAGTACGCCCTCTTGGGCCTCGGGAATGTCGCCGACACCTTGGTGCCGGACAGCAACCCGTGGCACTACGACGTCCCGGCGGCCGACGAGTACCATTTCGACCCGGTCGCCGCCCGAGCGATGCTGAACGCCGCCGGCTGGAAGTACGATTCAACCGGGGCGCTCAACCCGGCCGCGACGCCGCTTTACCTGAAAGGCGCGACGAACAACACGGTGTATTGGCCCCTCTCGTTCCGGTTCTTCACCCTGAACACGGCGCCCCAGTGGCAGGTGGCCGCCCTCAACATCACCGCGTGGTTGGGTCAGACCGGAATCCAGACCCTGAATGCGCGCGGCAATCCCGGGTACTCCCTCGAAAGCGTCAGCCAACTCAGCGGCGCCTGGTTCACCGCGGACTACGACATCTGGTTCTGGGACTGGATCTTCACGCCCGCTTCGGACCCCGCGCTCGACGTGATGGAGGTCGAGACGACGGGTGCGATTGGGCCGACGAGCGACAACTTCTACAGCAACGCCACGTTCGACGCGCTCTACGCGCAATCACTCACCACGTTGGATCCCTCCGCGCGCCGGACGATGACGGACACGCTCCAGAAGATGGTCTACGATTACCGATCGTACATCCTGCCCTACTACCGGTTGGACCTCTACGCGGCCACGAACGGCCGCCCGCCAGGGTACTCGGCCGGCTGGACGAACTACGGCGACTGGACCCAGTCCGTCGGGCTGACGCCGGACAGCGACTTGCCGAATCTCTGGTTCCAGGTCGCTCCGCTCGACAACGGCCCCCCAGAGATCACCGGATTCCCCGCGGTCTCGTACTTCAACACAATCCCAACGACCCTCGCCGTCACGGCGACGGACCCGGAGAACGATATCTCTGGGTACTCGTGGGACTTCGGGGACGGCTCGTTCGCGAACACGACCGCCGCCTCGGTGCAGCACGTGTATGCCCAAGTCGGCACGTATACAGCAAAGGTGCGAGCGACCGACTCCGAGTGGCCGGCGTGCTCGAGCACGACGGTCACAATCTCCCAGTACGTCCCCGGACAGAACACACCACCGCAGGTGGGGACATTCAGCGCGACCCTGAGCAACGGGACGTTCGGGCTCGCGAATTCGACCACGACGTTCTCGCTCGCGGTGGCGGACCAGGACGGCGACAACCTGTTCGTGAGCTGGGCGTTCGGCGACGGAAGGACGGGGACGAGCACGACGCCCGCCTCGTCGACGGAGCGAACGATCACGACGACCCACGTGTACACGGCGGCCGGTCGATTCGCCGTTACCGCGACCGTGACGGACAACCAGACCGGAGGGAACCTGCCGCACTCCATCACGGCGTACACGAACGTCACGATCCGGTACCCGCAGGCCGGTGGCGGAGGTGGCGGCGGTGGGGGAGGGGGCACCACGGTGAATCCTTTGATCAACTACGGGATTCCGCTCGGGATCGCGGCGATCATCGTGGTCGCGGCCGCGGTTGTACTCGTGCAACGACGGCGAGCATCCAAGGAGGCCGAACGGGAACGAGAGGAGCCACCGCAAAGTCCGCCCCCGCCACCGCCTCCCCCATGATCCGCAGGCGGGGTCCATCCGGGACCGGAGCACGGGATGAGTCCAAATGCGGAAGATCCTGAAAATCATGGTCCGGCGTTCGGTCAACGCAGTGATCACGATTCTGGGGATCCTCTGCCTCAACTACGTCCTCATCCGGCTCATGCCGGGGAACGCGGAAGCGAACCTCGCTCCCCATAATCCGCAGTATGCTGGGTACTTGGCGGACAACATCCGGATCTTTGGGTTGGACCAATCGCAAGAGGCGCAGTTCGCGATCTACCTGAAGAACGCGTTCACGCTCAACTGGGGGATTTCCTATTACTGGAAGCAGCCGGTCGCGGACCTCCTCCTGCATGACCTCACGTGGACGCTTCTCCTGGTCGGCACCTCGACGATCTTCACGACGCTCATCGGGATGACCGTGGGATCCTACGCCGCGGTCCGGCGGGGGAAGCCGTTCGACCTCCTCTCGACCGGAGGCGGGATCTTCCTGTACGGGATGCCGATCTTCTGGCTCGGCATCATGCTGCAACTCGGTTTCCAGAAGAACTCGATCCTCTCCGGGACATTCACTTGGTGGCCCGTGTTGCCGACGCAAGGATATTGGGACGATCCGAACACCGGATTCCCGCAGGTCTGGGCCTGGGACTGGCTCCATGTCTCGAATGTCCTCATCCATCTATTCCTGCCGGCGCTCACCCTGAGCCTTGGCACGCTCGCGGGCATCTCCCTCGTGATGCGCAGCTCCCTCATCGACGTGATGACGGAGGATTTCGTCCTCACCGCGAAGGCGAAAGGGCTGAGCGATCGACAAGTCCTGCGACGACACATCTTCCCCAACGGCCTCCCGCCGATGCTCTCCTTGATCGCGCTCGACATCGCGTTCATTTTCGGAGGGGCGTACCAGGTCGAGTGGGTGTTCAACTACAAGGGGATCGGTTGGCGGACAATCTCCGCGATTGAACATCTCGATTTCCCGACCCTGCAATTCATCATCGTGATCGGCGGGGTCGCGATCGTGCTCGCGAATCTGTTTTCCGACTTCCTCCTGTTGTGGCTCGACCCGCGAATCAAGATCACGTAACGGAGGCTGCGGTTGGGCGCTACGGAAGTCGTCACAAAACGACCGACGCTCTCGCCCTTCCGGGCCACGTTGACCGTGGCCTGGCGACGGGCCAACCAAGTCTGGACCCGAATCTACCACAGCCGAAACGCGATGGCCGGTCTCATCATCCTGCTCTTCTTCACCACGCTGGCCGTTGCCGCTCCGTGGATCGCGCCCTACGGCCCGATGCAGTCCGTCGGAGACACCACGTGCAGTCGCCTCCAGGTCCCCGCGACGTACCTTCAGCCGCCGTGTTCGGCCCATCCCCTCGGGACGAACTACTTCAGCAACGACATCTATTCTCAGGTGGTCTGGGGCACCCAGATCTCCTTCATCGTCGGCATCGCCTCGGCGGTCGTCGCCACGGTCGTCGGGACCGGCATCGGGTTGATTTCCGGGTACGTCGGCGGATGGATCGACGAGGTCCTCATGCGCTTCAACGATGTCGTCCTCTCGATCCCGTGGCTCGTTCTGATGATCGTCGTCGCCGCGAAGGTCGGCGTGGTCGACCTGACCGGCGTCATCCTCGTCATCGGGCTCACGGGCTGGTCCGTGACGGCCCGCGTGATCCGGACCCAGGTCCTCTCAATCAAGGAACGGATGTTCGTCGAGCGGGCGAAGATGATCGGCACCCCGAGCTCGCGGATCCTGGTCCGACACATCTTTCCGAACGCGTTCCCCCTGATCTTCGCGAACACGATCCTCACGATCGCCGTCTCGATCCTGTCGGAGAGCGTCCTCGCGTTCCTCGGCCTCCGGCCCCCCGACACCGTGAGCTGGGGACGCATCATCGCGGAGGCGATCGAGAACGACGCGGTCCTCTACAACGCGTGGTGGCTCATCATCCCGGGTCTGTGCATCGTCTTCCTCGTGTTCGGCTTCTACTTGTTCGGATACGCCCTCGATGAGATCCTGAACCCGCGTCTCCGGAGGCGGTAGGCTGGGCCGCCTGGAAGTCAAGGACCTCTTCATCGAATACACGACCCAGGCCGGGACCGTCCGCGCGGTCCAAGGCGTCTCGTTCGACCTCGGGGAAGGGGAGGCGCTCGGTCTCGCCGGCGAAAGCGGTTGCGGCAAGACGACGACGGCGCTCGCGGTCATGCGCCTGCTCCCGTACAACGGAAGGATCGTGAGCGGCGAAATCCGATTCAACGGCCGGAATCTCGTCAAGCTGTCGGAGCTATCGATCCAGCGGATCCGGTGGAAGGACATTTCGATCATCTTCCAGGGCGCGATGAACTCGCTCAACCCGGTGCGCAACATCGGGCGGCAGATTGCCGAACCGATCATCCTCCACGAGAAGGTCGACGAAGACGAGGCGATGAAGCGCGTCGGCGAACTCCTCGAGCTCGTCGGGATCAACCGGGAGCGGCGTCGGGACTTCCCCCACGAGTTCTCCGGCGGCATGCGCCAACGCGTGATGATCGCGATGGCCCTCGCTTGCGATCCGAAGCTCGTGATCGCCGACGAGCCGGTTACGGCCCTGGATGTCATGATCCAGGCCCAGATCCTCGAACTCCTCGAGCGGCTGCGGAAAGAGCTCCATCTCTCCATGATCCTGATTTCCCATGACCTCAGCGTGATGGCGGAGACGTGCGACAAGGTCGCCATCATGTACGGGGGGAAGATGATGGAGGTCGGCAAGACCGTCGACGTCTTCACGGATCCGAAGCATCCGTACACCCAGGGACTCGTCGCGGCCTTCCCCGACATCCGGGGTCAGCGCACGATGCCGACTTCGATTCCCGGTGACGTGCCGAGCCTCATCAATCCCCCAGCCGGCTGCGTCTTCCATCCGCGATGCAAGTTCGCGTTCGACCGATGTACGACCGCGGAGCCGGCCCTCGCGGAGGTCACCCCGGGGCGGCGGGCGGCGTGTTTCCTGTATCCCGAGGTCCCGGAGGTGACGCCACGGGCGATGACGGTGGAAGCCCGCTGATCCGGGTCCGCGATCTCAAGGTGTGGTTCCCCCTCCGGCGCGGCCTCCTCCGGGAACTGACGGGTCGCTCCTCCCTGTGGGTCCGGGCGGTGGATGGCGTCTCGTTCGACGTCAAGCGGGGCGAGGTCTTCTGCCTGGTCGGTGAGAGCGGCTGTGGCAAGACGACGACGGGCAAAGCGCTCCTCCGCCTCGTGGACGCGACCGAAGGCGACGTCTTCTTCGAGATCCCGACGGAAGAGTATCGAAGGTACGAGGAGTTGCGTTCGGCCGGTGGCCCGGACGCAGCCGCTCGGATCGACGCGCTCCGACGGAAGTACTCCTTCTCCTGGAAGGAGCAGCTCCCGTGGGACAACCGGCAGCTCCTCATCTGGCTCGGGGCCGTCACGGCGGCGTTCATCCTCGGACTCGGCCTCCCGGTATTCGCCGCGGCCGTGATCCCGGGCGCGCTCGTGGACAACGGCTTCATCCTCGGGGCGAGCCTGTTGTGCGGTTTGCTCATCGGAGTCATCGGCTCGCTGCCTCCGACACGGCCATCCACCCGCACGCCGGCCATCCTCGCGCTCCTTGCAATCCTTGCATTCAACCTCGTCCCGATCGTCGCGGCGTTAGGATGGCCCTCGAGCCTGCAGAACGCACCGTCCGATCCGTTTGGGATCTGGACAGCAGTATGGGGAGCGGCCTCCTTCGCGATGTTGCTCGGCGTGATCTTCGCCCCGGTCGCGGCCGGCGGCGCGGCGAAGATCCTCCTCGGCCGTCGACGGGAGACGGAGGGACTCCTCGGCATCAAGATGAGGACCCTTCGCCGACGCCTGCACCTGATCTTCCAGGATCCGTACGAGTCGTTGAACCCGAAACAGTCTGTCTACGAAATCGTCTCGGAGCCGCTCATCGTGAACAAAATCGCGCACGACCCGGAGGAGATCGCGGCGCTCGTGACGCGCTCCCTCGAGGATGCCGGACTGAGGCCGGCGCAGGAGTTCGTCTTCCGCTTCCCGCACGAGCTGAGCGGCGGTCAGCGGCAGCGCGTATCCATCGCGGCGGCCTTGGCCCTCGAGCCGGACTTCATCGTGGCGGACGAACCGGTCTCGATGCTCGATGTTTCCATCCGGACCGAGATCCTTCAGCTCATGACGGACCTTCGGGAGAAACGCGGATTGACGTACCTGTTCATCACGCACGACCTGAGCCTCGCGTGGATCCTGGCCGACCGCATTGCGGTCATGTACCTCGGGAAGATCGTCGAGGAAGGGACCGCCGACCAGGTGATCTCGCATCCGAAGCATCCGTACACCCAGGCCCTCATCTCCGTCGTCCCGAGTCCGGATCCAAGGCACCTCGCGAAGCGGACAATCCTCAAGGGGGAGCGGCCGGACGCCGTGAACATCCCGAGCGGATGCCGCTTCCACCCGCGTTGCCCACTTGCATTCGAGAAGTGCGGATGGAGCGCCGCCGAGATCGCGGAGGAACTCACGTCGCTCTCGGCAGGGGGAGTCTTGCCCGGATTCGCTGGAATCCAACCGCTCGATTCGGCGACGGTCGTGCTCGCGATGGCTCCGGGCACGGCTCCGGGAACGGCCGCCGCGACGCTCCGTCGAGTGGTGTCCGATAACCAGAATTCGCGGCTCGCCCTGAAAGGGATCGCCGAGGTCCGGGAGATGACCGATGCGGTCCACATCACGCTGCACGAATGGTCGGAGCCTCCGCTCATCGAGATCGAGCCGGGCAACACGGTGGCGTGCCACCTCGTGACGCCGCAGGCGATGGCCGCCGAGCCCGTCACGGCCTGAGTCGACTCATGCGCTCGAGGAGGCGGTGGAACCGGGAGACGCGGTGTCCGGCGATGAGCCGCGACGGCAACGGGGTCACGGCGGGCCACGCCGCGACGGTCGTGCGCCAGCGCGCGAGGATGTAGGCGCACGGGAAGAATGTCACGATCCCGAGGAAGAGGCCGAGGTTCAGCAATCCGGTCGTCGTGGTGAGCGCACCCGCGAGCGGCTCGACGACGACCAGCCCAAGCGTGTACGCGAACGCGCCCATCGATAGGACGGTCGCTCGCTGGCCCGGTTCGAGCCGGCGGTTCAGGAATGCGGTGGTGAGGGCGGGCTGCAGGCTCCAGACAACGTAGATCGGCACCTGGAACAACGCCGCCCCGGCGAACTGCCCTGCACCATACATGCCGAAGAACGCGGCCGAAGCCATCAGGACCAGGAGTGCGAGCGTCCCGAATTCCCCGAGGATCCGGGTGATCGTCCCCGCGAACGCGGACCAGATCGCCGCGACGACGAGGAAGCCGCTGATCGAAATCGCGATTGCGGACTCAGAGAGACCGAGCGCCTGAAGGTAGAGTGGCCGGAACACGGCCATCACGTACAGCGTGACGCCGAGGAAGACTTCGACACCGATCAACAAGGCGACGCCCTCGCGTCGACGCACGACGCGGAGGCCCTGGACGAGTTGCTCGACGTACGTCGACTCGGGCGTGCGATCGACCGTCGGCTCCCGGAACGTGACCGCGACGGCGACCGCCCCGAGGTTCAGCAGGGCGCCGACCAGGAGCGTGAGCCGGAGGTCGCCGACCAGGCCGACGAACACGCCGCCGACGAAGGCACCCGCGGCGTTCGAGAGGAGCTGAATCATCGTGACGCGGCCGATGTACCGCGGGAACTCCGATTCGTGGCCCGCCTCAAGCAACGTCTCGTACAGGTACGCGGACGTCCCGATCGAGAACGCCGCGCCGAGCGACCACACGACGTTCGCGGCAACGTACCCCCAGAACGTCGCGCTGA
>DATGWB010000056.1:0-9743 GCA_035299725.1 Thermoplasmata archaeon | reverse complement strand
AAGGCGGATGCATTGATCGAGGTGATCCGCGACGACCTTGTCGGCCTTTTCGAGCACCTGCACATCGAGCTCTTGCTTGTCCGGACTGTCGGCTCCGACGGCCGTGATGTGCGTCCCGGGCAGGACCCATTCGGCGCGAACGAGCGGCTCGCGAGAGGGCGTCACCGTGACGACGACGTCGGATCCGCGCACGGCCTGTTCGACTGTCTTCGCGGGGAGCACCCGAATGCCTTGAAGCTTCTCCATCTCCTGCGCAAAACGGCTCGCCTTCGCCTCGGACCGCCCATAGGCGATGACCCGCTCCGGCTTCCTCACGCGGAGGATCGCATCGAGCTGGAAGCGGGCCTGCGTCCCCACGCCGACGATCCCGACCCGCTCGACCTCGCGTTTCGCGAGGAGTTCCGCCGCGAGCGCCCCCGCCGCTCCGGTCCGGAGGTCCGTGAGGTAGCCGTTGTCGAAGAGGACCGCTTGCGGGAAGCCCGTCGTCGCATCGAAGACGAGGACGATTCCGCTTCCGGTCGGAAGGCCTCGGTCCGGGTTGGCGTACGACCCGGAAGCGACTTTGATCGTGAAGGACCGCGACCCTTGAAGGTGGGCGCCTTTCACGTGGGCTTCGGCCCCGGACTTCGGGATGTCGAGATGGATGACGCCCGGGAGGGTCGCCTCGCCTCGGGCCATCCGAACGAACGCGTCCCGGACCGCGGGAAGCGCCTCGGCGGGCCCGATCAGATCGCGGATCTCCCGTTCCGACAGGAGGAGGACTTCCATCACGCCTTCCCTTTCTCAGCACGGACCTCGCGGAGCAGCGCGTCGATTCGCTCCAGTCCCTGGGTGAGGTATCCGGGCGCGTCGCCCATCCCGATCCGGATGTAGCCGTCCATCCCGAAGTGGTCGCCGGGCACGATGAGGGTGGATTTCTCTTTCAGCAGCCGCCAGGCGAGGTCCGATGAGTTGATCCGGAGTGCGTACCGCAGGAAACAGATCGCGCCCGCGGTCGGAGGAATGTAGGAGAACAGGGAGCCATGGTCTCGGATCCAGTCGGCGAGGATCGCATAGTTCCGCTGGAGGATGGAGCGCGTTCGGGCGAGGATCTCCTCGCGGCGCGCCGGCGAGAGGGCGATCTGTGCGAGACGATCGGACAGGTAAGTCGGCGCGAGAGTCGTGTAGTCGTGGTAGCCCCACAGCGTCCCGACCATCTCCGGAGCCCCGATGATCCATCCGATTCGCAGCCCGGGAAGGCCGTACGCTTTGCTCAGCCCGTTCACGATCAACGTCCGTTCGTAGTCCCCCCACACGCTCCGCGTCCGCGGCCCTTCCCGTTCCGCGCCAAGATACACTTCGTCGGACAGGAGCCACGCCCCGCTGTCCCGGGCCGCGTCGAGGAGCGACTTCCGCTGCGCGTCGCCCATGACGGCGCCGGTCGGATTGTTCGGATCGCAAATCGCGATCGCTTTCGTCTTGCGGGTCACGAGCGAGCCGAGCTCGTCCGGATCAAACTGCCACTTCCGATCCTCCCGAAGGCGGAGCGGTTTGACGGTCCCGCCGAAGGCCTGGACGAGGCCCCAATTCTCCATGTAGTTCGGCAGCACGACGACGATCTCGTCCCCCGGTTCGACGAGGTGCCACATCGCGAGGAGGTTCGCTTCCGACGAACCGGTCGTCACCAGAACGTGGTTGGGCGTCGCCTCTCGGTACAGGTCCGCGATCTTAGACCGGAGCTCCGGCGTGCCGTTGCCCTGCGAGTACGCGAGCGGATGGTCCAGGAACCGCTCGGTCGCGGGCTCGTCTCGAAGGAGTTCCCGCAGCGGGATCGGTTGGACCCCGCTCTCGGAGAGATTGTAGTCGACCGAGTTCTCCCAGGTGGATTGCCATCGCTCCATTTCGAACGGGACGATCTTCATGCGTTCCCCTTCGCCGCATCGGAGGCACGCGATTAATAGGTTCGTCGCGCAATCTTGGTCGGATCATACCGAGACCGAAGACCGTCCGGGGCCCTTCGCGGATCGAAACACAAATCAACCTTGAACGAGGTTAATGAAGCGGAGTTGCCTCGCCCGCCGGAACGCCATGGATCCTCGGTTTCGACCGGCCCCGCCACCGGTGCCGCTACAAATAAATTCCGCTCTCGTTAAATAGTAGGGACGCATTGCAGCGGCCGAACCAGAGGGGGCATGAGGCGGCTCGGCGTGGTCGAGAACATCGCCCACGACGGGACGGTCCTCGTCCGATCCGAGTTCGCCCCCTCGCGAGGCGCCGACGTGCGGGACAAACGGAACCGACCGCTGGGCCGGGTGGTTAAGGTCTTCGGGCCTGTCCGCGAGCCCTTCTCGGCCGTACGGCCCGCCGCGGCCGCCTCGCTGTCCTTGATTGGAGCCGACGTATTCGTTGCTGAGGGAGATCATGCCGACAAAGAAGATCGAAGAAGCCGAAGAAGTCACTAGATGCCCCGAGTGCAATTCGGGCCACCTGTCGTTCGATTACGAGCGCGGCGAGCTGATCTGCGAGGAATGCGGCCTCGTCCTGACGGACCAGATGATCGACCAAGGCCCGGAATGGCGGGCCTTCGACGTCGAGCAGGGCGAGAAGCGCGCGCGCACGGGCGCCCCGATGACCTACACCATCCACGACAAAGGCCTCTCGACGACGATCGGCTGGAAGAACAAGGACTCCTACGGCAAGTCGATCCCGACTCGCAATCGCGCCCAGCTCTATCGCCTGCGGAAGTGGCAGCGGCGGATCCGGGTCAGCAACGCGACCGAGCGCAACCTCGCGTTCGCCCTGAGCGAATTGGACCGGATGGCGAGCGGGATGGGACTGCCGCGGAACGTCCGAGAAACGGCGGCCATGGTGTACCGAAAAGCCGTGAACAAGAACCTGATCCGCGGGCGGTCGATCGAAGGGGTCGTCGCCGCGTCGCTGTACGCGGCGTGTCGCCAGTGCAACGTCCCGAGGACCCTCGACGAGATCGCGAATTCGTCCCGGGTCGGCCGCAAGGAGATCGGCCGCACGTATCGTTTCATGACCCGCGAGCTCAAACTCAAGCTGATGCCGACGAAGCCGCAGGACTACGTGTCCCGCTTCTGTTCGGAACTCAAGCTCACCGGCGAGGTCCAGTCGCGCGCCGTCGAGATCCTGAAGGAAGCCCAGGACAAGGAACTCACCTCGGGCCGTGGGCCCACCGGCGTCGCCGCGGCGGCGATCTACATCGCGTCGATCCTCTGCAACGAGCGCCGCACGCAGCGAGAGGTCGCCGACGTCGCCGGCGTGACCGAAGTCACGATCCGGAACCGCTACAAGGAACTGACGGAGAAGCTCGGCATCAAGGTGGAATTGTAACCGGGTCGGCGCGAGCAATCGCGCTCGACTCGGTTCCGTCGGTTCACAGATCGTAGACGAGGGCGATGATTCCAATCGACCAGCCAATGATCCCGGAGACGACGTAGACGATCTCGAACGCAGGAATTGCGTACGGAAGGACGACGACAAACGCGAGGGCGAAGAGGACCGCGGCGGACCAGATCGGCCACATCTCGGTCGTCTCCCGCGGCCGGATTCGGAGACCCGCCCGAACGATGAGGACCGAGGCCCCGACGGCCATCACGAGCTTCTCGCTGAAGACCGCGATTCCGGCGGGCTCCGAGCCTGCGGCGAGGACCAGCAGGTGATAGATCAGAATCCCGACGAGCACCACGAAGCCGCCCGCAACGGACCAGCGAAGGAAGCTCCACCATCGCGTCCCCTCGACGCGATCCTGAATCCGTCGGTACAGGAGGAATGGGGACGACAGGCGTAGGGTCACGGTGACCCCCGCGATCGGGACGAAATACACCGGATCCGAGATCGCCGAGTTCACGAGCAGGACCGCCGCGATGCCGAGCGCCACGATGACGACGATGAGCGCGGCAAAAATCCGCCGGGACGCCGCGAACGTCCATGCGCGGTGCAAGATCGGAAGGAACGCCAGCAGGACGGCTCCGGCGACGAGCATCGCCGCAAATAGATAGACGAATTGGACTTCGGCGGCGGTCGCGATCGTCGATCCCTTCCATCGAGTTGGTGCGGTCAGGGGAGGCGGAGATTGCCCCGGATGATGGCGATCGATTGGCCGCCGACCCGCACGACCTTCGGTTTCCCGTCCTCCATCTCGACGCTCACCTCGATGCGGCTCGCATGGTGGACCTCGATCCCCTGTTCGATCACGAACGTCGGCCCGGGCAGCTTGCCGCGCGACGCGAGGTATGCGCCGCACGCGCCGGCCGCGCTCCCGGTCGCCGGATCCTCGATCCCGAGGTCCGGGACGTAGGACCGCGCGTGGACGGCCGCGCCCGGCGTCTCGCCGCCGAGGGCGAACACGTAGCAGACGACTTTCTCACCGAACTTGGAGAGGACCTTCCCCAGAGCCCGCAGTTCCGGATCCAACCCTTTCACGAGGTCGATCGATCGAAGGGGGACCTGGAGGGACGGGACGCCGGTCGCCGCGACCTGGGGGACAAGCCCCTTCAGGCCGACGTCTTTCGTGCGAACCCCGAGGGCCGATGCGAGTGGCTCGGCATTCTTGATCTCGGCCCCGAGGGATGGCTCGCCCTGCGTCATGATGACCTTCTTCACCTGGCCGCCCTCGCAAATCAATTCGAGCGGCAGCACGCCGATCTCGAGTTCCTGGTAGACCACGGAGGAGCCGTCCGGGTGAGGGACGAGGCCTTCCATCGCCGCAACGAACGCCGTGCCGATCGACGGATGGCCGGCGAACGGGATCTCGCCGCCCGGCGTGAAGATCCGGTTCCGGTAGTGGGCCGCGGGGTTGGTCGACGGGAACACGAACGTGGTCTCCGAGAGGTTCATCTCGCGCGCGATCCCCGCCATCTCGACCGTTGAGAGGCCGGTCGCCCTCGGGAATACCGCGAGCGGATTCCCGGTGAGCGGCGTGTCCGTGAAGACGTCGACCCGCCAGAAATCGAAGAACCGTTCGGTCATGCGCGCGACCTCGGTCCGCGCGGATGGGGATGTGCGCTCTTAATGGTCGCCCGACAAGTTTTTGCGCGCGCCGACCTTCCGACGCGGGGGGCATCGATCCCGACGCCGAGGTCGGCCGTCCGAGAGGACATCGCGATCCGAGACCGACGGGTCGCCGACCGCGTACAGAAATTCCCGGAGTCGGTCATCCGCGAGATGACGCGGATCGCGGCGCTGCACGGGGCGGTGAACCTGGCCCAGGGATACCCGGACTTCGAGCCGCCGCGCGAGCTGACCGAGGCGGCGAAGCGCGCCCTCGACGGCGGGTACAACCAATACTCGATCACCTGGGGCGCCCGCGAGTTGCGGGACGCGATCGCGCGACGCGCCAAGGCCTTCAACGGAATCGACGCGGATCCGGAGTCCAACCTCGTCGTCACCTGCGGCTCGACCGAGGCGATGATGGCCGCGATGCTCTCGCTCATCAACGAAGGCGACGAAGCCGTCATCCTCGAGCCGTTCTACGAGAACTACGGGCCGGATGCCATCGTCAGCGGCGCACGCCCGCGATACGTCCGCATGGCGTGGCCCGATTGGACCGTCGACGAGGAGGCGTTGAAAGCCGCGTTCACGGACCGCACGAAGGTCCTCATCCTGAACACGCCGAACAATCCGACGGGCAAGGTGTTCACCCGCGACGAGCTCCGGACGATCGCGGACCTGTGCAGCGATCACGACGTCGTCGCGGTGACGGACGAGATCTACGAGCACATCGTCTTCGACGGCGCGCGTCACGTGTCGCTCGCGACGATCGGTGACATGGCGGACCGGACGATCACGATCAACGGCCTCTCGAAGACGTACAGCGCGACCGGATGGCGGATCGGCTGGGCCATCGCTCCGAAGACGCTCGCGAACGCGATGCGCCGGACCCACGACTTCCTGACCGTCGGCGCGCCCCATCCGCTTCAGATCGCCGCCGTCGCTGCCCTGAGCCTTCCGGAATCGTACTACGCCGAGCTGGCCCGCTCGTATCAGGCGAAACGGGATATCTTCGTCCGAGGCCTGCGCGACGCAGGTCTCGATTGCCGGCCGCCCGGAGGCGCCTACTACGTGATGGCCGACTTCGAGCGCTTCCCGTTCGACGACGACTGGGCGTTCGCGATGTACCTCGTCGAGCGGCTGCGGGTCGCGGTCGTCCCCGGGTCCTCGTTCTACGGCGACCCCGTCGACGGCCGACGATACGTGCGGTTCATGTTCTCGAAGCGAGAGGAGACACTCCGGGAAGCGATCTCCCGCCTCGCCGATTTGCGGGACGTGCCCTGAGATGGCCGGCGACGCGGACGTCGTCTTCGTCGACGGCAAGGTCTTCACCGCGTCGCGCGAGCGCCCGTGGGCGAAGGCCTTTGCGGTTCGAGGCGATCGACTGCTCGCCGTCGGTAGTTCGGCCCAGGCCGAGAGATGGCGCGGTCGCGGCACGCGGCTCGTCGACCTCCACGGAGCCGTCGTCGTCCCCGGTTTCATCGACGCCCACGCGCACCTGGCGGACTTCGCGGGCGAACGGGAATGGACTCGGCTCGATGGGACGCGCGACCTGGAGGACGCCCTGGCCCGGCTGCGGAAGGCGGCCTCCTCAACACCGCGCGGCGGATGGGTCGTCGGGATCGACTGGGACGAGGCGAAGTGGCCGGAGCGTCGATTCCTCGGACGCGAGGACCTCGATCGGGTCTCGACGGACCACGCGGTGGTCGCGCGCCGAATCGACTGCCACATCGGTTCGCTGAACTCGGTGGCCCCCGAACGGGCGGCGGATCTCGTCGGTGTTCGGGGCTTCGACGTCGACGCGTCGGGCCGGCCGACAGGCATTCTGACGGAGGATGCATTTGCCCAGTTCCATCTTCGTTTCGAGGCGGGCGAGGTGGCGATCGAACAGGGCCTTCCGGCGATGGCACGAATGGCGCACCGTCTCGGGATCACATCGATCCACGACGTCGTGGGCCGCGCGAGCTTGATGGCACACCAGGGCGCCCAACGAGCCGGGCGCTCCCGCGTCCGGGTCTACGCGATACCGAGGGACTCGCTGATGCCCGCGCTCGTGGAGGGCGGACTCCGCACCGGATTCTGGGACCCGTGGCTTCGACTCGGTCCGATCAAGATCTTCGCGGACGGCTCCCTCGGCGCATATACGGCCGCCCTCGCCGCTCCGTACGCCGGACGGCCGGGGGAGAAAGGGATGCTCATTCACTCGCCGACGGAGCTTCGGTCGATCCTCATGACGGCACACGAGGCCGGCTTGCAGACCGCGACCCATGCGATCGGGGACGCGGCGATCCGCCTCGTCGTCGACACCCTCGAGGATGTCCAGGATTCGGCGCCCAGGAAGAATACGCGGCACCGGATTGAACACTACGAACTTCCGGACGCCGATGTCTTGCGAAGGACGAAGGCCGCAGGCATCGTGGCGTCGTGCCAGCCGAACTTCATCGGACAGTGGAGCGGCCCGGGGGACGTGTACGAGACCCGCCTCGGAGGAGAGCGGTCTGCGGCGAACAATCCGTTCCGAAAGATCCTGCGCGCCGGCATCCCGCTGTGCTTCGGATCCGACGGCATGCCGTACGGGCCGCTCTTCGGCATCCACTGGGCCGTGAACGGATTCTTCGAGGACCAGCGCATCTCCCCGGAGGAGGCGATTCGGGCCGCCACCGCCGGAGGCGCGTACGCCAGCTTCTCGGAAAGCGAGACGGGAACGCTCGAGGCGGGCAAGCTCGCCGATTTCGTCGTCCTTCGCGGCGACCCGTTCGATACTCCTGAGCGAATCGCGCAGCTGCGGATCGGGTCCACGTGGATCGGCGGCGAACGCGTCTACGCGGGATCGCCGAAGTCCTGACGGCGCCGAAAGCGACCTACGATCGACCGGGGCGCGGCCCGACTGATCCTGCCTCGCGGTTGTTCAGCCGCTCAAGGCCGCGGCCTGTGCCTGGAGCGCGCGGTGCAGGCTGCCCCACACCTTCCCGTCCTTGCGCAGCTTGTTCTCGTAATTGTTCATCTCGGCCCATGTCTCGAACGCGGCTTTCGTCTTCGCGTCGAATTTGCCGGAGTCCGAGCCCCGGTAGAGCCCGAGGGCCGCGAGACCCGCCTGGATCTCCCGCACGACCTCCGGCTTCAGGATGACCACGTCTTTCGGATCCTCTCGGGTCAGGAGGGTCAAGTCGTACACGTTGAAAATGCGGATGAGTTCCTCGATCGGGGCCGGATGATCGTCGACGCGAATGTCGATCCAGCGGTCGTTGAAGCCCGCATAGCCACCGCCTTGGCGGACGACGAGGAGAGCCGCGCTCTGCTGGCCCCGCTTGTCGCCTCCGGCACGTTGTCCCGCGCTGAGCGCCGCGAGCAGACGGACCGGAAGGTCGCCTTGGGTCACCTCGAACGCCCGGGCCAATGCCTTCAGGACGTCCTCGCCCGCGAGGATGTTGCCTTGCGCCGCGAAGTTTCGACCGACGACGTGGCCCGCCCAGGGAAAGCACTCTTTCCCGGTGTACGATGCGGCACGGCCTCGCGCGTCGACGACGCCGATCTGCCTCTGCGCCGCCTCCTTGTCCTCGGTCACGAGCTTCTTCACGACGTCCTTCGGAGCGATCCCCCGCTTCAACATCGCAAGGGCGTCGCGCCCGTACGCGGTGTTCGCGTAGGCCTGGGTTGCTACCGCCCCAACGCGCGCCGCGGCGAACGGCACGACCGCCCCGACCGCGACGAATTTCGATTCGACGGCCACGCCGAGATCCTTTGTCTTCGGATCGAACGCGACGATGCTGAACGTGGACGGTCGCGCCCGAGTCATGCCGCCGGAAACGAACGGACGCTATTTCGTCGTTTCCCCGTGCCCACAACGCTTATCCTCACCGCGAAGCTCCGCGACCCCGGCGATGCACGTCCTCCTCGACCTATATGGAGTCCTGCTCGACCACGAGAAGATGTTTCGCGGATACCGCGAGCGACTCGCCGAGCTCTTGACGGCGCGGTTCGGAGGCGATCCGGACGCGTGGCGGCGGGCCCACGACGAGGCCTGGGTGACGTACGTCCAGCGGGTGAACGCGGCCGACTGGGAGTCGCGAGGTTACGCCGACGTCGTCGATGACCTCGATGCCCGGCACCTGGTCGAGATGTTCGACCGCGCCGGTGTCCGCGCGCCACCGACGGATGCGCTGTCCGTGTCGCGCAAACTCGAACGAGAGGCGATGGCTCGCGTCAACGCACGGTACCCGGATGCGCGTACCGCGATCGAACGGCTCCGCGCGGCGGGCCACAAAGTCTACGTCGCGACGGGAGGCGGCGAGACGAACGATGCAGCGCTCCGCGGGGCCGGCCTCACCAATCTGATTGACGGGATTTTCACCGGCCATTCGCAGAACGCGCAGAAAGGACAATCGCGGTATTGGCGAGACATCCCGATCCAGCTCGGCACCAGACCCGGAGAGTGTGTCCTCGTGGACGATCGTCTGGATTATCTCGAGGCCGCGGCGTCGGTCGGAATCCTGGCGCTCCTGTTGGACCGGAAAGGCGCGCATCGCCCCGAGGCGATGCCGCCGTACGTGGAGGCGACGCTCCGGAACCTCGCGGGATTCCCGCACTGGGTCGAAATCCGGACCGCGTCCGAGCGTCGCTGAGTCCGGACGGCCACCGGGAGGAAACGGCCCAGCCAGGCAAGCATACCTCTACTTAGAGGTACGTTTCCTCCCACCGCGAATCCGCACGTCAAGGCCTCACGCGTTCGAGCTTGACATATCGGACGC
>DATGWB010000055.1:0-3106 GCA_035299725.1 Thermoplasmata archaeon | reverse complement strand
CTCGCCGCGGCTCGTAAAGAACCTCGCGATCACCGGGCGTCGAAAGCTGCCGCGGAAGGAGGTCTACGTCGACGTCCAACCGGAAGAAATCTCGCTACAAGCCACGTTGACGAATCTTGGCATCACGCGCGAACAGCTCGTGGACATGGGCCTCTTGATCGGCACGGACTTCAACGACGGCGTCAAGGGAATCGGGCCGAAGAAGGCCCTTGGCCTCATCAAGAAACACGGGTCCCTCGAACCGGCCCTCGAGGAACTCCACGTCGATATCGAATCGAAGGACGAGGTCCGTGAGATCTTCCTGAAGCCGAACGTCCTTCCGAACGTCGAGCTGCGATTCCGCGATCCGGATGCGGACGGCGTCCGGCGCATGCTTTGCGACGAGCATGACTTCTCTCCCGACCGGATCAACGCGGCTTTGGAGAAATTCGGAACCGCGCGATCCGAGCAGAAACAACGCTCCCTCGACTCCTGGTAGTCACGGTCCGACAACCGGGTCGGAAAGGCTATAACCGGACCTCGATTTCCCCGGCCAATGCCGCTGGACTTCGTGTCCTCGGTCCTCGTCAGCACGGTCCTGACGGGGGCCCTGAGCGCGCTCGCCTACCGGCGTAACGTCCTGACGTGGGACGGCAGCCTGGCCGCGTTCGTCGTGGGCATGGTCATCGGGATCTTCGGCGACGTGACGTGGCTGTTCCTCCTGCTGTTCTTCCTGCTCTCGAGTTTTCTCGCGACCCGGTACCGGTTCGCCTTGAAGGAGGCGTTGGGCGTCCAGGAGGGCGTCCGAGGCGAACGGAAGGCGACGAACGTGCTCGCGAACGGATTCGCTCCCATGGCCGTCGCGGCGATCTCCCTCACGATACCCGCGGGTTTCCCGAAGATCATTAGCGGCGTCATCTTCCTCGCGGCCCTGTCCGTCGCGGGCGCGGACACCCTCGCGAGCGAGATTGGAGTGCTCTCCCGGAAGACCGCCCTCATTACAACCGGTGAACCCGTGCCCCCCGGCACCGACGGCGGCGTCTCCCGACTCGGCCAGCTGTGTGCGTTCGGAGCCGCGGCCTACACGTCCGTCGCCGGCTGGATCCTCCTTTCGTATCTTTCTCGAATGTGGAACCTCACGTTCATCCCGACGATGCCGGAAGCGTCGTGGTACCTGCTGATCCCGATGGCCGTCGGTTTTCTCGGCTGTCAACTCGACAGCGTCCTTGGCGCCACCCTGGAACGCCGCGGCCTCGTGGACAAGAAAGTGGTGAACTTGGTCTCGACCGCCACCGGCGCGGTCTTGGCATACGCCGTCCTCCTGGCGGCCGGGCCCCTACCGACGGCGTAACGCCTTTTGGATCAGCTCCACGCCTTCCGCCGCCAGCGCGTCCGCTCGCTCCGGTGACCGTCCCTCGGCATACACGCGGAAGATCGGCTCGGTGCCCGATGGCCGCACGAGGACCGCGCCGTCCCCTTCGACGATCTTCACACCGTCGGTGGTGTCGACGGTGCGGCCTTTCGTAAGGTCGACGAGGGACGCAAGCACGGCATCGCGGTTCTCGACCGGCACGGAGACGTTTGCTTTCTTGAGATGGTATTGCGGGAGCGCCGCCACGAGGGAGGACAGCCTCTTGCCTTCGTGGGCGAGGAGCTCGAGCATCTTCGCGGCGGACATCGCGCCGTCGCGGCAGAACTGATGATCCGGGAAGATGACGCCGCCGTTCTCCTCGCCGCCGAACGCGGCACCGGTCTCGAACATCGTCCGGGCGACGATCGGCGACCCCACGCGGGTCCGCACGACACGCCCGCCTGCCTCGCGCAGGACGTCATCGATCAGGCTCGACGTGCTGACGGGCGTCACGACGGTCCCGCCGCGGCCCTGGATCGCGGCCTTCGCCAGGAGGGCCAGGCTCTTGTCGCCGTAGACAAACGATCCTTTGTCGTCCACGAAGATGGCACGGTCCGCGTCGCCGTCGTGGGCGATCCCGAGATCCGCGTGGACCTCGGAGACGACGTGCATGAGATCGCCGAGATGATCCGGAATCGGCTCCGGCATGCGGCCGGGAAACGCGCCGTCCGGTTGCCCGTTGAGGGAGATCACGCGGCATCCGAGGGACCGCAACAAGTACGGCGTCACCACACAGCCCGCGCCGTTCCCCGGGTCGATGACAACCGTGAACGCACTCTTCCGGATCGCCACAGCGTCCACCTTCGCGAGAATCGCCTCGAGATACCGTTGGTTGGCGGTGTCGTCCGTACGGATGGACCCGACCTCGGACCAGGCGGCCACGTGGAACGTGCCATCGAAGAAGATCGATTCGATCGCTTCCTCGTCCTCCCGGCGCATCTCCATGCCGCGGGCGTCGAGCGCCTTGATCCCGTTGAACTCCCGCGGATTGTGGGAGGCTGTGATGACCACGCCTCCTTTCAAGTGGCCGGACTTCGCGAGGAAGAATTGCTCGCACGGCGTCGGCACCACGCCCAAGTCGATCACGTCGCAGCCCGCCGACATTAGGCCGGACGCGGCCGCACGCGCGAGCATCGGACCGCTGAGGCGCGTGTCGCGGCCCAGAGCCACGGTCCCGCCACCGAACGAAGTGCCGATCGCCCGGCCCATCTTGAGCGCGAGATCGGCGTTCATGTCAGGACCGACGATCCCGCGAATGCCGTTCGTGCCGAACAGCCGGGTCATGCGTTCACCCGGTCATCGAAGATCGTCGCGTACGGCGGCACCTGGACGCCATCCCCGACGATGCTGTCGCGGATGTGGGCCCCCTCGCCGATCGAAGCGCCCGTCCCGATAATCGACGCCGAGATCTCCGCCTTGTCGTCGACGCTGACGGCTTCGAGGAGGGCGGCGTTCGTCACGGAGGCGCGGCCGACCTTGCACGATTTGCCCTAGACGACATGCGGACCCAGACGACCTTCGACGAACGATCCGGCGGCCACGTACACGGGCGGCCGGAGCGAGCCTGCGGATACGTCGGAATCGGAGGAGATCTTCCCGCGTCCCGCGTCGAGGAGGACCCGTTGCGAATGCAGATAGCTGGGGAGCGTCCCCGCCTCGGACCAGTATCCGTCGTACTGATACGGCGTGAGTCCACGCGAGATGAGTTTCGTGAAC
>DATGWB010000054.1:0-2432 GCA_035299725.1 Thermoplasmata archaeon | reverse complement strand
CCCCCTTCCGTCGCCGACGGAACACTCTCGAAGGTGCAGAGACCCCATCCGAAGCGCGCCAGCCGCCCGCTGAATCCGCGCTGCCTCCTGCAATCCTCGCGTGAGGTTTCGCCGGTCCCGGGTCGAGAGGCGATACTCGAGAAGCGGTTCCCCCCGGGCGTCGATCGTGACACGGCCCTCAGCGACATCGCGCACGAGGACAATCGTCGAAGCGGCCCGCTCGAGGCGACGCATTGCGTCCTTGTGCGCGCGTCCTCCGGACCAAGGGATCGCGAGGGCCGATAACCCGGGATGGCCCGGTGCGCTCTCCAACCAGGGACCGTGGTGGCCTTCGTCCGATCCCTGGAACCGATGCACGACAATCGTTTGCATCGGTCCGCTCCACATCCGGATCGGGGCCGGAAATTCTCCGAACAGGGCGGTCGTCGGATCGAGCCGCAGTCCGAAGCCGACCCCCGGGGACCGAATTCCGGACCGTAGCAGGAGCGCCGGCGTCTGGATCGCACTCCCGGCAGCGACGACGGTTCGGGCCCGTACGTGCACAGGGATGGAGTGGCCATTATTGCGGAACGTGGCCTCGACGCCCTGGATTTCGCCGCCCTGAACGATCAGATGATCCGCTTTCGTTTCGAAGAGGAACCGCGCGCCGGCGCGGTGCGCGTCCGGGAGATACGTCACGAGGGAGGACTGCTTCGCATCGTAGACGCAGCCGAAGAAGCAGAAGTCGCAGCGGCTCGCGCAGCCTCGCGCGTTCCGGGGGATGACGTCGTAATCGACGCCGAGCCGATACCCGAGGGCCTCGCTCCCGCGACGCAGCACATCGTTCGACGGATTCACCACGCTTTCCTCGACGTTCACGTGGAGGCGGCTCCACACATCGTCGAGGAACGAATCGAACACGGACGAGGCCACCCCGGTCATGCCGGACTCCCGCTCCCATTCCTCTCGGGCCCACGGCGGAGGCTTAAGGCACGTCATCCAGTTAATCGTCGAGCTGCCGCCGGCGGTCTGGCCCGCGAGCACGCTGAACGCCAGGTCCGTCGTCGTCAGCACGCCGTGACCCTGGAACATCGTGTCGTACGCCTCAGCCTCCCGCTGCCGGAAGGTGTCTGCAGTGAGGTACGGCCCCGCCTCGAGGACGATGACCCGATGTCCGGCTTCGGCGAGCTTGGCGGCGATCACGGAGCCGCCCGCGCCGCTGCCCACGACGCACACGTCGGCGTCGAGGGTCGTCTCGTCCGTCGGATGCAGCGGCTCGATCCGGACGTCCGGTTGACGGCGCCCATGCGACGACCCGGCGGATGGAGGACCGGCGTATCCGATCGACGGCCAATTCGGGTTCACGCCGCCGTCGAGCGCCTTTGCATACGTAAGGAAGAGGACCAGCCTCTTCACGGCCTGAAACCCTTGCCGTTTGATCCCAAGCCGACTGTGAGCCCATCCGAGGAGGAACCGTTCGCGCTTCGCCTCGCTCTCCGTGGAGAATCGTTTCGGCCTCGCTGAGAGGAGCAGGTTGGCTATCGGACTCTCGACGGTCCGGAGCAACCGACGGAAGTCCGCCCTCTGTTTCGGCGAGAGGTAGCGCTCGATGATCCGGGCGACGTCCTCCTCTACCGCGAGATCGCTCGCCTTCCGCCCGTAGAATCCATCCGGATCCGGACTCACCGCGAGGGAGGGCACGAGAGTGTCGGCAAGCACGCGGAGGGTGGCACGCTCCTTCGATGAAAGCGTCTCCGCGTCCATCGGTCGATCGCCCCTTCGACACCGGTACGGAGGACCGCGCTAAGGTCCCTTCGCCTCGTGACGAGCGTACCTATTTATCCGCGTCCCGGCTAGGCGGCCGCGGGGCGAATGACACGTCCGAATACGAGGCTCTTGCGAAGAACGTCGTCCGTCGAAGCTTGCACATCCAACCGAAGGAGAACGTGATCGTCGAGTGCTGGAACCACGGCCTCGACGCCGCGAAGGAGATCGTGTACCAGTTGCGTGCGGTCGGCGCCCGGCCGATGCTCCTCCTGGAGGACGAGGAAACGCACTGGCGATCCGTGGAGGACCTCCCGCCGGCGAAGTTGGGCCAAGTCTCGGCCTCGGAATGGGCCGCCCTCTCGAAGGCGGATGCGTACGTCTTCTTCCCGGGCCCTGCGGACATCGCGCGGTACCGCAAGAACATGGAGAAATCCCAAGCCGCCACGTCGTACAACTCGGACTGGTACCGCCGCGCGGAGCGGGCGGGCCTCCGGGGCGCCCGGGTCCTCCTGGGCTACGTGAGCCGCGAACGGGCGCGGACGTACGGCTTCGAGTTCGATGCGTGGCGAGACATGATCCTCCGCGCGAGTTCCGTGGACTTCAGCGCGATTTCGCGGAAGGGGAAGAAGCTCGCGGCCCTCCTCTCGAAGGATGCGGAGGTCGAGGTGAGCGCACCGAACGGCACG
>DATGWB010000053.1:0-2160 GCA_035299725.1 Thermoplasmata archaeon | reverse complement strand
AGGAAGAGTCGGCTCGTCATCGCCTGCAAGCCGGGGAGCTCCATTGGATCGCCGGTCCACCGGGCCATCATCGGGCCGTAGCGCCGCTCTGCGCGCTCAAGGAAGATCCGCATTTCCTCCTGGACATCCGCAGGCGGCTTGCCGGTAATCGCGACCGCGAGGATGAACTTGGGACTCCGCTCGATGACGACGGTCTGATCGCCGAGCTCGAGTCGGCGCAGTTCGTCCGCGCCGCCGGCGAATGACACCCGCGCGAAATTCATGATCGCGGTGAGCATCCCGGCCATGACGTCGGGGTCGATGTTCGCGCCTTCCGATCGGCTGGCATGGGTCAAGAGGAGACCGCCTCCCTCGATGACGAAGACGTCCTCGACCTCGTAACCGACTTTTTCTGGCAAGGTGAGTGGCTCGAACTCCCGGTCGAGGACTCCGGCCGTCGCTTCGTCGAGGGCCGAGGGGTCGGCACTTGCGAGGAGGACCCCGTCGCCCGCGGTCACGAGGTCCCGCATAGTGTTCAAGAGACGGACGACCCGCCTCGCCTCTAAGTAATTCGATAGGTACTCGATTCCTTCGAGCACGACGACGGCTTTGGGCTGCGAGGCAACGAACTCTCGCACGAGCCGCTCGAGCAACTCCGGATTCGTCGGAGGGACGCGGTTCTGGCCCACGGCCGTCGTGAGCCAGAGAATCGGGGTGGAGGGCAGATCGTAATCGTCGCGAACCTCGGTCGGCGTACGGCGCGTAATCACGAGGCCCAGTGCCCCCAAGCGGACCGCCTCAGCGACCGCGAGGAACGCAAGCCGCGGCCGTCGCTCCCGAGTCGCGTAGGCGTGGCCGGCCTTCAGGTCGAACCGCCGCGGCACCCCCACCGGTTCCTCTTTTTGGGGCGTCACGACGAACATGCGATAGCGCAGAACTGCAACCGCGAAGAGGGCCGCCATCGCGAACGCGGTGATCGTCAGGTACGGGGGCGGGTAGAGGTCCGAGAAGATTCGCAAATATGCGTACGACTCCGCGCCCGTTCCATGGATCACGACCCCGGCGGTCATCAGGATTGCCTGCTTCCGGACGATCGGATCCTTGTTGCGGATGAGCGTCCGGACGAGGACCGCGAGGGCCGTTGACATGAACAGGGTCGCGAACAAGGCGAGGCTCCCTCGGGCCCAAACGTCCGCGATGACGACACCGGTGCCTCCATAATCGTTCCGGAGGGTTGTGACCTGTATCGTCACTCCAATCGCGACGATCAGCAGAGAGACCTGGAGAAAGAGGTTCACGAGGCGGCGCCGCATGAGTTCGAAACCGAGGAAATACTGGCCGATGAACGAGGCCGTGAATCCGACCGCGAGCATGTGGAAGAAGTAGAAGAGACGGGCGATGGCAAGAGGCCCCGAATTCGCGCCGTAGTAGTCCAGCGTCGAAGTCCGAAGCAGATACGCGAACGTACCGGCGAGGACGAAGAACACCATCGCCAACACGAACGTGTCGCCCGCGCGGCGGTTAGGGATCTTCCGGACGACATACGCGGCGACGAGGAGCGCGATGGAGCTGCTCCCAATTGAGATGAGAGAGTACCACTGGGAGGCTTCGACCATCAGCCCCCACGACGTACCGGGCGGCCGTTAAAAAGCCCTTTCCCCAAAGTCTCGGATTTGAGTCAACGACCTCCGAGGGAACTGATTCGGTCCGGTCTCGCTGGCTATTCCACGCGCCCGTCATCACCAGAACTTTTTGTATCACCCACTCGTGAGCGGGTGCATGCCGGCGATCGACGTCGTTCGCGGGACCGGGCTCAAACAGGGCCAATCGACACCCGGGATCCTTCGGGAGCAGGCGTTCGAGTCGAGCAACATCCTCGTGTCCCGGACGCGGTTGGACCGCGGGGCGGTGTCGGGTTGGCATCATCACGGTGCCCACGAACTGTATGGGTTCTTGATCTCGGGGCGGCTCCGATTGGAATACGGCGAGGCCGGATCGGAGGCCGCCACAATCGGGGCGGGGGACTTCTTTCACATCCCTCCCGGCCTGGTGCACCGCGACGTGAATCCGGACCGCGCCCTAGGGCTGATCGTCGTCAACATCCTCGTCGGAAGCGGGGTCCCCGTCGTGAATGTGGACGGACCTTGAGGTCGCCCCATGTCTCCGAGCATCTCTGACCGC
>DATGWB010000052.1:0-7998 GCA_035299725.1 Thermoplasmata archaeon | reverse complement strand
TAAGCCGCTCTCGCAAACCGAATTCACGCCAAGGACCCATGTTGTCAAAAGGAGATGCCATGAGGAAACCGCCGAGCCGAACTACGCCAAGTTCCACGGCGAAGGCTTTTGATCTTGGGACCGCATAGAGCGCGATCCCTTCCATCCAGCCGCTTTTCCACGGCCTTAGGAACTCGTAGGCGCCTCCGAGGCCCGGTTCATTTTGCACGTAGAACTCGAACCCCAGCGGCTCGATGATTGGCCTCGCGACCTTCTCGACGGCTAAGCGAAATCGAGGCAATGCCATGGTCCAGTGCGGGAATGGTCACGACGACAGAAAAAGGGGGAAGGTGCCCGCCCTCGCGGGCGAGCATGGTTGGGGAACGAGCGCAGACCACGGCGTAAGCCGCGGTCCAACGACATAATCCGAACAGAAGGGGGCGTACGGCGGCCACCTGGCCCTTTCTAAATAAAGAGCCTGCATTCCTAGGAGGCTAGCTTGCCTTCTTGCCGAAGGATCGAAGATGCTCAGGATAATTGAGGCACACACCCCGGAACAGATCCAGCAGTTTCAGGACCTTGTCGCCGAATACAAGGCGTGGGATATCGAGATGTCTGGCAAGGCGGGACTTGGCGCGGAAACCCTACTGGAGTTCGGCTACCAGGGCGGTGCGGATGATCTTGTCGCTGAGTTCGCCCCGCCGGACGGGCGGCTATTGCTCGCCAGCTTCGATGGGCAGGTGGCCGGTTGCGCCGGGCTCCGCCGGTTGTCCCCCGAGATCGGCGAGATTAAGAGGGTGTACGTGCGCCCGGGGTTTCGCGGAAAAGGTTTGGGAAAGGCGCTGATCGAAGCGGTCATTGCAGCAGCCCGCCTAATCGGTTACCGGAAGCTGCGCTTGGAGACGGCCAGCTTCATGGAGGGCGCGCAGGCGTTGTACCGATCGCTCGGGTTCGATCTCATTGAGCCCTACCGGGAGGTCCCTCGCGAATTGAAGGTCCTCGAGGTCTTCATGGAACTGAACTTGAAGTGAATCCTCGTTCGCATATCGGGCGCTCGGGGTCGCCTCTTCCTCTGGGGCCAAAGGAGTCCGGAGCCATGTCGGCCATCAGGTAGAAGGAAGCCAGAGCGCGAACAGCATCGATCCCGCGGACCCGGAATCGGTCCAGGCCGCGTACAGTTCGCGCGGAATCAACCCGCTACCGTACAACGTTCCCTCGGGAGAACCGGCATACGCGATCGAGGCCCGGTTCGAGGGCGGTCGAAGGGGAAACGTCTTCGGGGTCACGGCAGAGCTCGACGGAAAGCTGGTCGAGAGGGCGACGATGGCACCTGAATCCATGTAGAGGAACACCTCGCTCAGCTCGACGACTTCGAAGGTGCTCCGGACGCGGCCCGCAATCATCGCGGTGAATTGAGGGATCGCAGTCCCGGTTCCGTCCAGGCCCACGACCCTCGTCGATTGGTTTCCGGCATCGAACCACGCCACGGGGACGAAGTCACCTCGGAAGCTCGTCAGATTTCCGAATAAGAGGTCCCCCGGCCCAGCGACTCGGTACTCCCAAACGACTGCTTCGGTCGAGAGGTCGAACGCGGCGACTCCGGTCTCGGCCGGGGTGCGGAGGGGCAAGTAGATGAGCGTGGGGAAGGTCGCCCGCACGAATCCCAGCGGCCTGGAGATCACGGCCGGATTCCCGGAGAGGGACAGAGGGATCCACGAGTGCGACACGCCGGTGACGTTGGCAATCTCGAGCGTGCCGTTGGCGAGAGGGAGGAGGATGGCTTGGCCCGGGCCGCTCCGGAATTCGTTGGTCGAGGTCACCCGTTCCTGGTTGTAGTAGACGAACGGCGGCGCGGAGAGCGTCTCATTGAAGAACATCGCCCGCCCGGAGGGCGTCTGGCTCGAGTCGCCCTCGTGGACATAGGTCACCTCGAACACGGCGGTATGGGATCCGTCCGAGGCCCAAAAGTAGCGATACGGGCCGACCGGGTAGCCGTAGATTCCGATCGTCGCCGTCCGCTCGAGCGGTTGAACGAGCATCTGCCCGGCGGAGGCGGGATCCTCCCCGGTCCACACGGGATCGAAGCCGAGCGCGAAGTGGTAGAACACCGACCGATTGAACGGGGAAGCGGCGACGAACTCCCGTCCGGAGAAGAATGCGATCGCGCCGTTCCGTTGGGTCGGTCCGGAGGAGAAAGTCAGGAGGTTCTTCCCGGGAACGATGTAGAATACGGAACGGAGGGGGCCCGTGATGGCCGGGTCGGGGGCCACGTCGAAGTCGGTCTGGGCCTTGAGTCGGAGCGAATCGTTTCCAGCGGCGAATGGACTCGACGTCGGGGCGACTTGGTAGCGAGCGAAGTCCATGAAGATTTGACCCTCGGTGGCAGCACTGATCAGCCACAACCCTCCTCCCCCGTCGCTCGTAAGGGGAGTCGTCGGCCCGGGAACCGGAGCGAGGTAGGTGAGACCGGCTTCCAGGGCGAGGGGCCAATGCGGGGGCGTATATTGCTTGACCACGGGGACCGGGGCGGAGCGCAGGACGAGGAAGGTGAGAGTCCCGGCCAGGGCCACCATCGCACCTAGCACGATCACGAGAGCGACCCATACGGTGCGCCTCGAGACGTATCCCCCCATCTAGGGATGCGATCAAGACTCGATGAATGTTTCTCCCGAGACGTTGGAGGTCATCTCCCCGTCATCGACGTCGGTGGCGTTTTCCTCTGCTCCCGGGAGGAAGAGGCGGTGGGTCTTCAGCGGAAGGCGAATCGGCCAGTCCGAAGCAGCCGGCGGACCGATCCGGCATCGTGGTAAACCCGCACCAGCGTCTCCGCTTGGTCCCGGGGCATGCCGCTCTCGAGGAGCGTCCTCCGGAACGCCCGGACGCCGCGCTTGCGGTGCGCCTGGTATCGGAGGAACCCCCAACCGAAGCGGGCGGCCAGGACCGGGAGGGCTTCCAGGAAGATCACTGGCAGCCGGTCCCCGCGATCCGACATCAGTCCTCGCCGTGCCGGCTCTTCCCGACGGCGTTCGCGATCATCCCGCCGATGTTGAGCGAGGACATGTACTGCTCCGTCAGCCGGAAGGCTTGCTCGTCCGTCATGCCGCTCTCCTTCAGGGTCTTGTAGAAGTCCGCCACCGCAGCCCCGAACTTCGAGGACGCATCTTTGCCGTAGATCGCGTCCGTGAGGCTGTTCAACAGCGCGGGAATCTTCTCCGAGAAGGCTTCAAGGATCTCTTTCACTTCGTCCGCGTTCATCATTCCGTGCTCTTCCTTACTCATTTCGTTCACCGACCTTGTCTGAATCCTCACGAGGCTGGTCCCGGTATTTGTCGACACCGAGCACTTGTGACCACTTGTCGGCCACTGCCTCGGCCACCCGGAACGTCCGGGTTCGGGAGGCCGGAGTGGCGACGACGATCCCCTGCTGCTCCAGGTCCTCGAGCCGCTCCCGCACGATCCGGCGGGAAGCGGTCCCGCGTTTCCCCTTCACAGCCTCGGTGATCTGGGAGATGTTGCGGTCCGGCCGGTCGAACAGCGCGACGACGATGTGGCGCGAGATGTCGTCCTTCAGGCCCGGGATCACCAGATCAGGCGACACCTTGCCGTACTTCGCGTAGAGGTCCAGGATTCGGAAGTAGCCGCGCGAGACGTCCTGCAGCCGGCCGACGTAGGCCATCAACTCCGTATACGGCCGCGTGACATCGGAGAGGGCCGACCGCAAGGCCTCGATCTGGGCGCGAAGCTCCCGGATTTCCTTCTGCAGGTCGTCCTGGGTCATGACGCACCTCCATGCGGACGGTTCTCCTTAAGATTGCGAGCCGCGTTTCCAACGAGGTTCTCGAGCGGCAACCGAAACCTTCTTGACGGATTGTCGAAGTCATCGGCTCCATGGGGAAGAGCAGAGTGCGGATCGGGTCCATCGTGATCGACGTCGACAACTTCGCTCGGATGATGGCCTTCTGGCAGGAGACCTTGGGTTACTCTCCCGGGAGGCCGCCCACCTCCGACGACCCATTTGTGATCTTGAAAGACCCGACCGGAAAAGGGCCCAACGTATCCATCGACCAGATGGAACCGTACCGGGGCCGATTGCATCTCGACCTGTACACGGACGACCCAGACGGCGAGGTAGAGCGGTTGAGTCATCTCGGCGCGACGGTCTACCGGCCCCGCGAGCCCGACGAGGACTTTGTCGTCCTCGCTGACCCCGAGGGCAATCTCTTCTGTGTCGTCGACACGCGCGGCTAGTTTTGCTTACGGGCGGGGAAAACGTCGACGAGTTCATGACCTGTTCGTTGTATCCCCACGCGTGGCCGACATCCTCGAGCTCGTCGTCCGATACGCGCACATCGCATCCGCCATCCTGTGGATCGGCGGCCTCGGATTCTCCGTGATGGTCCTCCGATCGGCGATCTCGCGGGTCGGAATGCCGGCGCGAAAGGACACCATGCTCCAGCTCATCCCGCTTGCGAATCGCTTCATCCCGCGGGTCGCGATTTCCACCATCGTCTTCGGTACGATCCTCTACCTCATGATGGGCAACTTCGACCCGCAGATTCTCTGGGGCACGACGTGGGGCCGGGCGATGCTTGCCGCTTTGGTCCTCTCGCTCGGCCTGCTCGGCTTTGGAATCGGCTACGTGCGACGCGCCGCCGAACGGATGCTGAAGCACCTCAACGAAGAGAACTGCACTCACGGGCCCGAGGTCGCCGCCCTTCAGATGACATCGAGCCGCGGGCAGGTCGTCGCCCTCGCCTGGGGATTCGTCATCCTGATCCTCATGGTGGTCGCGACCGGCGGCCTGTAACCGTGCATCCGCGCAAAGGAAAAAGAAAAAGCGAATCGATCTATCCATCGCCGTGGCCCGTACCAACTCGAGCATCCAGATCCGCGCCGCGAATCGGCGAGACATTCCCGCCATCGTCGAGATCGCAAACTCCTCGGTGGATGAGGACGAAGAAGTCGGGTTCGGGACGGTGCGTTCGGAGTCCCTCTTCACGGATGTCAGCCGGCTTTCGGCCGCCTGGCGTGAGCCCAATCACGTCCGCGCCGAGGAAGTCCTGGTCGCCGAACTCCAGGGTCGCGTCGTGGGCTGCGTGACGGTCGAGGATCGGGGCGAGGTGGTCGAGTTGATCAACATCGACGTCGCGCGCGAGCGTCAAGGCCGAGGGATTGGCACCCGCATGGTTCGACTCGTCGAGGAGCGGGCCCGCAGTGAGGGCAAGCGCGCCGTGACGCTGGGGACGAGCCGGAACGCTGCCGGCGTTGCGTGGAGGTCGTTGCCGTGGTGGTTGTCTCGCGGCTACCACATCACCGGCGAAGAAGAGAACGAGTGGACCCGATCGATCGGACCGGGTACTCGCGAGATTCGGATGGAGAAGACGATTCCCCGAAGGATCGAGGTCAGCCTGAGGGATGTCGCGGAAACGGATCTCCCCATCTTCTTCGATTTTCAGCGAGATTCGGCCGCCAACTACATGGCCGCGTTCACCGCACGGGACCCGACCGACAAGGAGGCATTCGCCGCCCACTGGAACCGGATCCTCAACGACGACACGGTGCTCGTGAAGACGATCATCTTCGACGGACAAGTGGTCGGCAGCGTCGCGAAGTTCGTCGACAAGGAATTCGGCAAGCCGGAGGTCACATACTGGATTGGGAAGGAGTATTGGGGGATGGGGCTCGCCACGAAGGCCCTGGCGAGATTCCTCCGCGAGGTGACGGTCCGCCCGATCTACGGCCGCGCGGCGAAGGACAACGTGGCCTCGATCCGGGTGCTGGAAAAGTGCGGCTTCACGATGTCCGGTCAAGGCAAAGGGTTCGCGAACGCCCGTGGCAAAGTCGTCGAGGAAGTGATCCTGGAATTGGCCGATACCCCCGCCCGACGACCGTGGCGGACACGAACCTTACGCGGGCACCGCGGGCGGCCGGTTCTCCGCCCGAAGTCGCAGCTCTTCGGAACCCCAGAGGAACAGGGACATCCACAAGGTGAGGGACATGAGTCCCGCCGTGAGCCCGATGAGGGCGATCCCGTCGTTTTGTGTCGTTCGCCAGAGGACCGCCAGGCCGGAGCTCAGCGAGCCGGCAGCGAGGGCGACGAGGCCGGAGAGGCGAGCCTGTCGAATTCCGACCCCGAGCAGAATCCAGTACAACGTGAACCCAAGAGAGACGGCTGCGCCCACGTCCACGGCCTCAAGGACCCAATGAAGGTCGGGCGCGTACACGAATCCGAGGAAAAGGCCCAGTGAGATTCGCAGCACGGCAGCTCCGAACGAGAGGGCGAACGCCAAAGCCGCGAGACCGAGGTACGCTCGCTGCCCGGAGTCGAGGCGAGCGCGATCGCCCCATACGAACCAAACTCCAACTACGAAGACTGCGGCGATCGCCCCGATCAGGAGCGTGCCAATCAGAGGAATCCACAGGATGTGCAGGCTGAAGTAAAACGACTCCTGTGCTCCGGAACCCGAGGGTGGCAGAAAGTAGCCCAGGTACCGGTAGAAAAAGGAAAGGAAGTACAGGCCAATCGCACCAGCGATGCACAGAAGTCCGACACGGGTCCGCGACCTCGGCGACAACATGAACCCTCCAGCGTCTGAGGCGCAAAGGGGCGTTTCGAAGGATGAATCTTACGTTCGGCGGAGCTCCAGGCCTCGGCAACGCTCAATGTTCCGTTGTCCAATTTCGAGGTCGCGTTTCGCTTCAACGCGGGTTCGTGCCTTCGGGTGGCGCGAAGAATACGAGGACCGCCAAGGTCTCGAGGATGTCGTGGAACCGATGTTCGGCGTGGGCCGGAACGAAGACGACGCTCCCAGGACGGACCTCCCGATCCTCCGAGCGCACACGGATTCGTGCGCGACCGCGGACGACATAATATACTTCGTCTTCGGCGTGAGGCGTCTGCTTGTCCTCCGCACCTCGAGCGAGTTCATAGAGCCCGCAACTCATCGACGCGGCCCGCAAGAACTCGAGGTACGATTCGCCCCGCCGCCGACGCGCCTCGAGGAGATCGGTCAATTCGTGAGCCTCCATTCCAAAGCCTCCGCCCCGGGGAGCGAGTCCGCGGATAAAGTCGCGTCGGCCAACGCGGTACGGTTAAGTAGGCCGGCTTCTTCGCGGAGGTCGTCGATGGCGAGCGACCCCTCGGAAGACGAAGTGAAGCGGCGGGACAGCCCGCCCCCGGTCGAGTTCGTGAGGCCCTCGGAGACCCAAGGACCGGCGCCTCCGCGCGACCAACCGCCGGCGGCCTGGGTCCCTCGGCCGGAAGACTACCAGGTGCCTCCGTCGTGGGCCGGGCCGACGGCCCGACCGGTGGGGCCCTCGAACCTCCCGAAGTTCGCGGCCGTCTTCCTCCTCTTGTCCGGGGTCCTCGGCATGGCAGGCGCGATCGCGAATGCGGTCTCCTTGCCCTCCGTCCAGCAGTACGCGAACTTCACGAACACCTCGCCCGAGACACTCGCCTTCCTCCAGATTTGTGGCCTCGTGTCGATCTGGTCGCAGGCCCTCGCGATCCTCGGCGGAGTCATGGCCTGGCAGCGGTTGAATTGGAAGCTCACGCTCGTGTGCGCGATCTTCGCCCTGTTCACCTTGGGCTATTTCGTCCTCGACGCGTCAATCGCCGGTCTCGTCGGGCTCGTCCTGACGATCATGGCCCGACGATTTTTCGTATCCTGAGCTTGTTCGCGAGAAGGCGCGTCAGGCCTGAGTACTCCCGCGAGAACGAATCAGGAAACGGCACACAGGATCTCCGGCGACGACCCGGTGAGACGTCTCGACATCCGCTCGGATAAGACTCTGAAACATCTCCCGCTCGACGCCGCACGCCTCCGGATAAGTCTCCGCGACCGCCATGATCGGGCAGTTGTGTTCGAGCATCTCGACGACGTTCTTCCGGGTGTGGCCCAACTCGGCCATGTAGCCGCCCTCGTCGCGGATCTTCACGAGCTCCCCGACCCGGTCCGACAGGCCTCCGTCCGGGATCCGGTTCCGGTTCGCATCGAGGACCTCCTGGGCCCGCTGCTT
>DATGWB010000051.1:0-5016 GCA_035299725.1 Thermoplasmata archaeon | reverse complement strand
AGGATCGCGTGGCACCGGCGATACAGGCCGAGTCCTTCCTCGAAGACGGCGAGGGCACGGTCCAGCGGCAGGTCGCCGCGGGACAACGCGTCCACCGTCGCCTCGAGGGCCGCGAGGGATTCCTCAAAGTTCGGCTCTTCGGTCATGGTTCCTCCTGTTCCTGATTGACATGAACTCGGATCCGGCCGTCCTGGAAGCGGACCGCGAGGGCGTCGCCCGATTCGACGTCGGCGGCGTGCGCGACGACGTGACCGTCTTCCCATTCCGCGATGGCGTAGCCTCGCTGCAACGTCGCGAGCGGACTCAGGACGTCCAAGCGACGGCCGAGCGCTTCGAGCCGTTCCCGTTGACGAATGACTTCGCGAGGGGCGACCGCCACCAGCGCCACGAACGACCGTTCCAGGAGCGCGCGGTTCGCCTCGATCCCCCGCTGGAGCCCCCGCGGGGACAGCCGTTCCCTCAAGGCGGTCACTCGTTGTCGAGCGCCGTGAAACGCCTCGCGGATTTCCCCGACCAACGAGCGACCCGCCGCGTTGATCCGCGCCATGAGTTCCGTTGCGTCGGGAGAGACGAGCTCCGCCGCGGCACTCGGGGTGGCGGCCCGGACATCCGCCACGAAGTCCACGATCGTCACATCCGTTTCGTGGCCAATCGCGCTGACCACCGGCGCCCGCGAAGCCGCGACCGCTCGCGCGAGCCCTTCGTCGTTGAAGCACCAGAGGTCCTCAAGCGATCCCCCACCGCGCGCGAGGATGACGACGTCCACGCGGTCGGCGACGAACGCGAGGGCGCGACGCAGGCTGGCGGGCGCCTCGGGTCCTTGGACCAGGGCGGGCGCGATCAGGATGTGCGCGATCGGATACCGGCGTCGCAGGATCGTGACGATGTCGTGCACGACCGCACCGACCTCCGACGTCACGACCCCGATTTTTCGCGGGAACGACGGAAGCGGGCGCTTCCGCGCCACATCGAACAGGCCCTCGGCGGCGAGTTTCTTGCGCGTCTTCTGGTATGCCGCCCAGAACGCGCCGACGCCCGCCGGGGTCGCGGCCTTGATGAGCAACTGGACCGAGCCTCGGCGTGGGAACACGTCCACGTCCCCCGAGACGACGACGTCCATGCCGTCCTCGAGATCGAAGCCGAGCATCTCGGCATCCTCGCGGAAGAGGGTGCACGAGAGCTGCGCAGTCGCGTCCTTCAGCGTGAAGAACACGTGGCCGGACGGCGCGCGTTGGAGGTTGGTCACCTCGCCGCGCACCAGGATCCGGGAGAGGATGGGGTTCGCTCGGACCGTGTCTCGGATCACGCGGGCGAGTTGGGTGACGGTGAGAGCCTGCGGGGCGCCCGGTCGGTCCTCCCAGGTGACGGCGATAGGATCCATTTCCACTCACCAACACCCATAGTGGGAGGTATCAACGGACGGAGGGGAGATAGCCGAAAGTGTTTCCACGGCCCCTCGCGCCTGCGGACGGCCTCGGATGCGATCGGGACCGGTGCGGAACCGCCCTCACCGGCCGACCAGTTCGCTCGCCCGAAGCAGCGCATGAAGGCGCACGCCGACCTCGGCGAGGAGGACCGCGCCGCCCTCTTCTCGGTCGACGACGCACACGCAGTCCTCGATAACCGCGCCATGCTCCCGCAGCCGATCGATCGCGCCACGCAGGGTGCCGCCGGTCGTCACGACGTCCTCGACAAACAAGACACGATCACCTCGGTTAAACTCGCCTTCGAATTCGTGCTTGGTGCCATGCTCCTTCGCGGCTTTCCGGACGATGATGTATGGCGTGTCGCTCGCGAGGCTCACGGCCGCGGCGATCGGGACGGCCCCGAGTTCGACGCCCGCGATTCGGCTCGCGCCACGGGCGAACGGCGCCATCGCCTTCGCGATCGTCCGGAGCAGCTCCGGGCGGGTGATGGCCTTCTTGATATCCACGTAATACGACGAGGTCTTTCCGGACGCCAGCGTGAACGTCCCAAACTGGAGGGCGCCGCATGCCTTCAGCGCGGCGACGAGGCCGGACCGGTCGATCTTACCAGGGCTCGCGCTTCTGGCCGATCCGGTATCCGATGACATTCACGGCCCGATGCAGGGCGGGCGTGATAAGGATGATGGCGAGGAGTCCGAGGAGCGCGTCACCGGAGAAGAGTCGCACGACGGACCACCAGGGAATCGCGAGGCTCAGAAGGAGCGCGCCGACGACGAAATCGTACTGGTCGAGGACCGGAGCCTTGGCCCCACGGGCCTTGTGCATCCGCCGCTTGAGGAACGCCCCGACCAGGTCCCCCAGGAGTGCGCCGAAGGCGAGGACGGCGGAGGCCGCGAATGCGACGCCGTACGATCCGAATGACCACGATGAATTCGGCGCGACGAGATTGAACGGCACGGACAGGAGGAGTCCCAGGAGCGCTCCGGACACGGTCCCACCCACGAGGCCCCGCCAGGTCTTGCCGTCGCCGAAGAGCCGCTCGCCGTCCCGAAGGGTTCGACCGAAATCCATCGGCGTGCCGCCTCCGAATACAACCGCCGTCGGGTTGGCGACGAAGGCGGGGAGGAAGAACCACAAGGCCTGCGGGATTGCCTCGAGGGCCATCGCGGCCGGCGTAGGTTCGTGACCCGGATATAGATAATCCCACCCCACCGGTCCGGAGCCCTTCCCGACCCTACCTCTGTTTAGAGGTAGGAATCCGGCATCGAATGGAACGGTTCGGATGGCCTACGCCGAGCCTTCGAGTCGGGCAATTCGCGACGCCATGTCGGCTTGGATCCGGCGATAGTACGTGAGGAGCCTCTTCCCGCCCTGCTGCCTCGAAGCGGGGTCCCGGGCCGGTCCGATGTAGTCCTCCCGCCGGCGGCTGCGACCGCCTTCCCGCTCGTAGTGCCAGAAGTACAGGTACTCGTTCCCATCGATCCGATGGACGCGGAGACCGCAGCCGATGTGCATGAGCTTCCTACCTCTGTTTAGAGGTAGATTCGCCGGATGCGATGAACCTTCCGGTGGGGTGTGCGAATCCCGAGCAGCCCGCTCCTTTCAGGCATGATAATCTCCCCACCACCCCTTTATAGCGCCATCCGGCTCGTTCGACGTCCTCCCATGGACCGCATGAAGACCTACGTCGAAGGCTTCGACGAAGCGCTCGGCGGCGGCATCCCCCGCGGTTCCCTCGTCCTCGTCGCCGGCACGCCGGGCACGATGAAGACCGCGCTGACGTTCTCGATCCTGTACGAGAACGTGAAGGCCGGATCGAAGGCCCTCTACATCACGCTGGAGGAAAGCCAGGAGGACCTGCGGGGCGCGATGACGGACCTCGGGATGACCGGCCTGGACGACATGGAGCTGTACATCCTCGACATCGGCCGGATCCGGTTGGAGCACAAGGACGAAGAGCTCTCGAAGAACTGGCTCGACGTCCTCCAGAAGTACATCGACCAGCGGGTGCGGGTGAACGCGTTCGACCTCGTCGCGATCGACAGCCTCGCGGCCCTGTACAGCCTGAGCCGCCTCAACAACCCACGTCGAGAGCTCTTCCACTTCTTCGGGTTCCTGAAGTCCCTGCACGCGACGTGCTTCCTGATCTCCGAGGTCCCGTCCGGGGATCACGGCAAGCTATCGTCCTTCGAGGAGGAGTTCCTCGCGGACGGCATCCTGTACCTCGGCCACTTCGCGAAAGGCGCGACGGACATGCAGTTGCGCCTGCAGTGCGTGAAGATGCGCCGCGCGCGGCACGCGCTCGGATCGTACGCGCTGAGCCGGGACGACGGCCACTTCCAGATCGCTCGGCCGACCTCAGAGTGAGGTCTTCTGGAGCAGCTTGAGGAGCGCCTCGGCGTACTTCGCCGCGAGCTTGTCGTTCCCGAACGTCTTCGTGGCCGCGGCCTTGTTCTCCTCGATCGCCTCGACGGTCTTCACGAGGACCTGCACGACGTCCTTCCCGGGCGCCCGCCGGAACAGCGCCGCGATCGTCGCGCCCTCGCCCGTCATCACGACGAGCCGGCCGACCGGGAGATGCAGCACGTACGTGCCTTTCGCCCGCCGCTCGGATTCCCGTCGGATCATCTCCGAGACCTCGGGCTGGTCCACGTAGGCCGTCTCGCCGGCCTTCGCGAGGACCTCGCGGCCTTTCCTCAGGATGACGAGGGCGATCGCGTTCGACTCCTTGTGGCCGGCGGCGAGCTCGGACCAGAAGGCGGCCTGGAGAGAGAGCGCCCGCAGCCGCCGTCGGAGGGCGGTCATCGCCTCCCGGTCCTGGCTTCGCACGAGCTCCTTGAGGGTCGCCTCGACCTCTTTCGCTTCTTTCGGATGGAGGAGATGCCGGAACGTCTGGAACTCCTGGCTCAACGCGTCCAGTTCCGGCGGGGACCGGTGCCTCGACGGGGCCACGGGCGCGGGCATCTCCCCGGGCGGGTCACTCGCGGACGGGTCGCTCGCGGACAAGGACGGAACCTCCTGCTCGATCAGGTCGACGGCCTCGGCCAGGCTCTTGTCAGGGTGGCGCAGCATCGCTTCCATGACGACCTTGCCATGGCCCTCGAGCTCCCAGCGGAGCAGCTTCAGGGCTGCCTCATCCCGCTTGGCCATCCCTTCTCGCCCGGCGCAACGGACCGCGGCTACAAAAGCATTGCTTCCGAAATCGGGATTCGGCGAATAAGTGTCACCATTGAATATCTCCCTCGATAACGGTGACGCCATCGCTTTATAACGAAGACCTCGTCGTGCGGCCTACGATGGACATCGAGGTCCCCCTGCTCCAGACGTATGTCGAAGGACTCGACCGCGCCCTCGGCGGCGGGATCCCGAGGGGCAGCACGGTCCTCGTCGCCGGCACGCCGGGGACGATGAAGACCTCCCTCATCCTCTGGCTGATGCACGAGAACGCGCGCCTGAACGGCGTCAAGTCGCTGTACGTGAGCCTGGAGCAGGACATGGACAGCCTGAAGGCCGGGGCCGCGCGGATGGGGATGAGGAACCTCCACGAGTCCAGCGTGTACATCCTCGACATGGGCCAGCTCCGCCGCGG
>DATGWB010000050.1:0-6974 GCA_035299725.1 Thermoplasmata archaeon | reverse complement strand
TGCCATCCACCCGGGGCGAACCAGGCTCGTAATTTCTTCGTCCATGGACTGTGGAGCGATAGGCTGGTCGAGAACAGTTCGGAGGCTACCTCTGATGGCAGGTTGTAGGCCCGCTGCGAGGACGGACGGAGTGCCGATCGTCCTCGGGAATTCGCTCCGCTTCCGTCGTCAGCTTCGGCGTCCGAAGTTCGCAGGCGCGGCCCAAGCGGACCACCGAGCGTAAGGTCTTCCATTTGCCCAAGGCGCCGGGTATGGGCACTTCCGTGGTCTTCAGTTCACGGAACCGCCGGCGGCTCCCGCACTTCCTTGAACCTGGCTGCGGCCTGCAGGAGGGAACTCAAGACAGGGTGCGGATTGTTCTTCGTTGAAGTTAATTGGGGGACGAAAAGTGTCGCCATGAAAAACCGCTTATCCGGCAGCTCCAATATTCTGACCTCGTCGTCTTGGTCAATGCCGGAAACGCCCAACCCAGCATCCTCCAGCGCAGCCCGGTGATGCGGATTCAGGCCAAAGTTGCAATAGTATTGTTCCTCGACTTCCTTTCTTCCATAGACGGCAGAGGCGCCGGAGCCGTCGATAATCCTGACCTTCATGGTTTTCCCGACGAGGGAACACGTCAGGGGCGTGATGAACAGCCGGGAGGCATATGGATCGTACTCCGCATGTTGCGCGTCCTCGAACCCCATCACATTCCGCGCGTACTCGACCACCACATGCTGGAACCCTCCACAGGTTCCGAGGAAGGGCCGGTCGAACTCGCGGGCGAACCGAATGCCGTTTAGGGCACCCTGCATGCTCTTGTACGGGCTGCCCGGAGCGCACAGGAGCGCGTCAAACCGCTCCAATGCCCCTTCGACCCTGCCTGCAAGCGAAGCTGTCGGCAGCCACTCCACGCTGATTGCGATTCGCGCGCCGGAAGCAGCGTGGTCCAAGGCCCGATTAGTCGCAACGTGCGAGCGAGACTCGGGATCGTAGTCGCCGATTACGCCAATTCTCACCGAGGCAGGCATATCGGACGAAGGGAGGTGCACTACAAAAGGCTTGCTTCTCAGAGCGCGACGGACTCAAACGGTTTGCGTGCGGCGCAACTCTCCTCGAAGGGCCGTGGACTAACGGTAGGCCGCTTGTCACGGGCTGGGTTTCGAATCCTCCAGGATTCGTTCTTATGGAGACGCCCGTGCAGATTTTCGAAATTTGAGGAATCTTAGAGGTCATGGGCTCCGTTCCCATACGAGGGCGGTTGGACCGTCCCCCCCTTCCCCTAGTCCGCAAGGTTGGCGACTACCAGCCCCCATATGGGGACGTGCGGCGGTCAGCTGGCCCTCGTACGGAGCCGATTCGGAACCTCAGTCCTCCGGTGGCGCGCTGAAGGTCGTGATTCCCGTTACCGAATGATCGAAGACAACCGGGCCGCTGAGAGTAACGCCTTCTGCGGGAGAACCCGGCGGAACAGTTCCCACATGGCAGGTCGTCGTCAGCGTCACACCCGACGCAGTGCTCCCGTCGTCGAAGCTGAGGCTCACCCGGATAACCAGGATGCCTCCCTCGGCGCGGAGGTTCGCGATGCCGAACGAGACGAAGCTCACGAACTGCGTAGCCGTCCACGTTCCCGATGCGACGGAGTTCGACGACGACGGCGGCAGGCCCGTGGATATGGAAAAGACGCCCGTTCCGTCGACGCTGTTGTCTCCGAACGTCCCAGATCCGAAAATTGCGATGAAGTCGCCGGCGAACGTTCCCGTGGCCGCGGTGTTTTTCGTCGCCACGGAGAAGTAAAAGGCGGTCTCTCCGGCGTCTGACCCACCCACGCGGAGCAATGCCCCGCTCGCAGTCGCCGCAATCAGTCCTACAAGCACACCTATCAGTACAACCGTCCCCCGATGCATGACAATCCCTAGCAGGGATCATGTTGTCAGTACATAATCGTTCTCGGGAGAAATGGGTACATTCGAGAGGAAACGGGCCCTTCTCGACACGTTGCGTGATCGTCTTTCGAACCGGAGAAGAAAACGATCCTAACGACCGAGTTCACTCTCGGCGCCGGGCGGACAAAGGCGGGGTCGCACACTGCACGACACCGAGAACGCCTCGGACGGGTCCGTCCAGTGAGATCGTTCGGAAAGCGTTGCGTTTCCCATCGCAAGGTCGGAACATTGACTTGCGGCCTGCCGCCTGTCACCACGTTAATTTGGGGGTGTCGTTGCTTCGTGCAGGCTGTGGTTCAAATAGCAGACAATCGTCCCTGAATCCATGGCGAAGAAGAAAATCAAACTCTCTCGAGCCGGTCTGCGCCGCGCACGGCGTCGAAGAATTCAGCGTCATATGCGTTAGATCTAATGCGAACGGCTTTGCTTCCCCGCGGCTTCAGGGAGAGGAAGCGCGGCTTGTTCGATTTCCCACCTACCGCGATGCTGAATCCGGACGCTTGACTGAACGCAGATAGGCGAGCGCAACCCCCGCAATGTTTTCGCTCGGCCTGTGGAGAACGTTTTCCGCGGGATGCACATGTCAGCGGTCGTGCCATTTTATCTCGAGGCCGATCTCCAGCTCCTCGTCGGCAAGCCCCATCGAGCTATACGGTGACGGGTGAGTCATGGGCGCATGCGCTGAGTGTGGAGCGGAAACACAGTTCGAATGGGTCCGGCCGCATGCATGGAAGCAGAAGCTTGAAGAGGTTGGACCCAAGGATCTCATCTGCCTGCGTTGTTACACGCGCCTCCACTGGTCGTAGAGCGAATGGAGTGAGTGGTATCGCCTCTGCAAGTGCAACTGATTCGCGGTGGAGAACGGCCTCAAAACCCCATCTCATTGGTCGTGAGAAATGGGGAGGCCGTCGCATCCCTAGATTGTCCCTCGGTCCATCGGCCGCTTGCTACTTGTGGGCCACTTCTTGGACCGTTCAAGTCGCCTCTTCGCGCAGCGAGACGCCCTGGAATTTGAGCCGCGCCACGAGTTCTCGAAAGCGGCTGTCATGAACGGCTCCGTATCGTTCCAGGTTTTCCTTGAGGACGACACGGATCTCCTCTCGCGGATGCAGTGTGACCAGCGAGACCTGCGACCAATCGGCGTCCTTCTCCCGTTTGAGGAAACCCATGATGGTTGCGTCGATGTGATGCCGCGACACATCCTCCGGGCGAGGCAACCTGCGGTTCATGAGTCGGCTATCGGCCCGAACGAGATAAGCGGGAATGCGGGAGGGATGTGTGAAAGTGACCCTGTAGGCGTCGCACGGCAGGAACGCGAGCGCCGCATGCACACGAGGAAAGAAATAGATGGGGGCCGCCCGGCGACGATCGACGCCGACAAGCCCGGACGGCCTATGGAGGGATACTTGTGAAGGGAAGAAGGCCGCTGTAGCGTAAGTCGCTTTGCCATTGTGCACCGCGCCGATCGGTCTAATCGACTTCGGTTGTCCGAAACACAGCACGACTTACCCTTGCGCGATGTCGAACCGATTTCTCCGTGGATGGCTCACCTGTGTATCCGCCCGGTCCGTGGTGCTATATGGATCGCCGATTGTCCATGCATCGGCCCGTTGAGTGACGCTCGCAACTGGGCAAGAGTTCTAGTCCGACAACCTCTGAAGCCCCTCGACTTCAGAGTATTCCGTGCAACCCTCGACCGGCTATCCACGAGGGGTAAACTCTAAGGCTCCCGTCTCGTTGATTGGGCGGTGGTCATCATGCCGCAGTCACATCCATTTGCCTCGCGGGAAAGTCGAATCGTGGACGTCAAGTCGGATCTCAGTCGCATCTCGAAGGACCGCCTCATTGCTTACCGGGAGGGCCGCATCGACGAGGCGACCCGGCAGCAGTTCCAGCTCCTGTAGGCGGAGCTCCGCAATATCGAGGCTCTCGCGTCGTACGTGAACGAGGTGAGCGCCCCTACGGGCCATGAGCTGGTCGGACATCTTTTGGACGCGACAGATCGGTTCAAGGGACTCAGAGCGGTCGGCGACCCGTCCGCCCTGCAAGACTGGTTGAAGAAAGAGCTCGTCCCGCTCATCAACAAGAGCGAGCAGGCGGCCTATCTTGTCGCGATGACCTTCCGCCTTGCGAAGGGAAAGGAGACAAAACCGTTCGCCTGGCAGTTCAGGACAAGGGAGTAGGCTCGGCTGAAGGGCGTTCTAAATCCCGCGGAGATCCGGCCGCTCCTCCGGCGTCACTTACGTGATCGCTCGCGCGGGGGACTGCGTCTACAGGTTTCGCCCGAAGCCATTATCAATAGGCATCAGCGCTGACAGGTCGACGCGCTGCGGGAGCGGAGCGTAGACTCTGACCAGAGGAGGAGGCGAAGAAGATGCAACCTTGGCAAGCCGTTTCGGAGCTGGGACAGTGTCGGACCTGGATTCGCCAGAACATTCGAGGGCTCCTGGACTCCATCTCGATTACGGAGAAGCTCGATCCCGAGATCGTTCTCCACGTCCTCGACGCCCTGCATTGCGACGCGATGGGAGGCAAGGCCGCGGGGGATCCATGTCTCTTGGGCCTCGTCGGCGTGGGGCGCTGAGCGCCTCGTGTGGGAAGAGATTGAAAGCCCGGCAGGGTAATCGTCGCCGACGAAAGCAAATTCAGTCACTAGACACGGTTGGAACAGTGGCGGTGTCCGAACAGCCCTGCTGTCGCAGAGTGGGGTTTCCTCTCGGCGTCAAGTGCGCGTTGAACGAGGGGCATCAGGCACTCCTCAGGCTTGTTCGAACCCTGAAATCGCTGACAGAAATGACGGAATTTCGGATCGCAGATACGGGCCAAGTCGAGGACTTGAAAGCCGCTGCGAAAGCCCTGAGGGAACGGGGCTGGGATCCGGACGGGAGACCGTTCGAGATCCCGAACGGCCCGTGCTACGTCCTCGACGACCCCCGCGGGAAGCGCTTCGGTTTCTTCGAGAACCTCCGGCCGAAAGCGTTCGAGCGAAATCACAATGGCTCTTCCTTGAGGTGCTTCAGGAAGACGAGCATCTCTTTCATGGTCTGGACGTCATGGGTCCGTTCCGCGACCACAACTCCTTGGCTGAGGACGTCGGCGGCCTCGTGCCGCCGCCCGGCTTCCCGCAGGGACTTGCCCAGCTCGCGGTATGCGGCGGTATAGTCCGGATTGATGCGGATGGCCCGCTCGAACGCGTCGATCGCGTCCAGGTGCCGCAGGAGCTTGGCGGATTCCATGCCGAGGAGGTAGTACCCAAGGGGATCGTCCGGTTCCTCGCGGATGGAATCCTTCAGGACGCGGATTTTTTCCTCGGGGGTCGACATGGGCGATCGAACCGGAATAGATTCCCTGACCCATGAATCCTCTGGACGTTCCTGGTTCCGCCCGGAAAGTCCGAAGGAGAAACGCTCGGTTAGACGTTGCAACTCCAGGCGGTCGACAGAGGCCGGGGGCACTCAGAATTCTTCGCCTTCGCCTCCACCTTCGCCGCCTTCTCCGCCCTTGCCGGCGGCGCCCGGACCCGCGCCTCCGCCGGCCTTGGACGCGATGACGTCGTCGATTCGGAGGATCATGACCGCCGCGTCCGTCGCGGAGGAGATCGCCTGCGTCCCGACCCGGAGCGGCTCGATCACGTTCTCCTTCTTCATATCGGAGACCTTGCCGCTGAAGACGTTGATCCCGGCGTACTTGTTGCCCTGCTTGTGGGCTTTGCGGAGTGCAATCAGGATGTCGATCGAATCGAGACCCGCGTTCTCTGCGAGGGTCCGCGGGATGACCTCGACGGCGTCCGCGAAGGCCTGAATCGCGAACTGCTCCCGGCCCCCAACGGTGGCCGCCATGTCCCGGAGGCCGAGGGCGATCTCCGTCGCACTCGAGCCGCCGCCCGTGATGACCTTGCCGTCCTCGATGGCCACGGCGACGACGCTCGTTGCGTCTTCGACGGAGCGTTCAAGTTCGTCCACAACGTGCTCCGTACCACCCCGGAGCAAAATCGAGACCGCGCGCGGGTTCTTGCAGCCCGTGACGAAGGTCATCTCATCCTCGGCGATCTTCTTCTCGTGGACGAGCTTGGCGAAGCCGAGGTCGTCCTTGGCCAGCTCATCGAGCTTCGTGACGAGCTTGCCACCCGTGGCCTTTGCGAGTTTCTCCATATCGGACTTCTTGACGCGGCGGACCGCGTAGATGCCCTCCTTGGCCAAGTAGTGCTGTGCGAGATCGTCGATCCCCTTCTGGCAGAACAGGACGTCGGCGCCGCTCTTCCGAACGGTCTCGACCATTCGCTTCAGCATCGCTTCCTCTTCGTTGAGGAAAGCCTGGAGCTGCGTCGGGTCCGTGATCTCGATCTTCGCGTCGATCTCCGTCTTCTTGACTTCGAGGGCCGCATCGATCAAGGCAATCTTCGCGTCCTTTACCTCGGCGGGCATGCCGGAGTGCACGCGCTCCTTGTCGACGATGATGCCCTCGACGAGCTCCGAATTCGCGATCGAACCACCCTGCTTCTTGACAACTTGGATGTTGTCTTCGTCGACGAAGTACGTGCCGTCGGCGCGCTGCTCCGCGACCGCCATGACGGCCTTGACGGAGATATCGGCCAAAAGCTCCTTGTGGCCGCTCGCGGACTTCGATGACATCGCGGTCATCGCGACCTTCTTCAGGACGTCCGCGTCCTTGATCGAAATCTTCGTTGCGACCTTCTCCAGGATCTCGCGGGCCTTCTCGGCCGCCTGGCGGTACCCGGCGGCAATCACGGTCGGATGGATGTCCTGCTCGATGAGATTCTCCGCCTTCTTCAGTAGTTCCCCTGCGAGGACGACCGCAGTCGTCGTACCGTCCCCGGCCTCCTCGTCCTGGGTCTTCGCGACCTCGACGATCATCTTCGCTGCGGGATGCGTGACATCGATCTCCTTGAGGATCGTGACGCCGTCGTTCGTGATGACGACGTCTCCGAGGCTGTCGACGAGCATCTTGTCCAAGCCGCGCGGCCCCAGCGTGGATCGCACCGCGTCCGCGACGGCCTTCGCGGCTGCGATGTTGTTGAACTGCGCTCCC
>DATGWB010000049.1:0-3670 GCA_035299725.1 Thermoplasmata archaeon | reverse complement strand
TTCGCGGCGCCATTGCCGCACGCCGACGGCGATCGCGATGACGCCCGGGATGACGGTGATCGGACCGCACACGTACAGGAAGAGCGGGATGTCATAGAGGAGGACGAAGAAGAAGAGGCCGAAGAACAGGGCGAAGCCGCCCATCGCGAAGTACGCGATCGGGTCCAGATCCAGGAGGCTCGACGTGCTCGAGGCCACGCTCCGTCCGACGAAAGCGCGGGTACTTCAATCCGGCGCCGTCAGAATCAGGAACGCGGGACGGATGCCCTCATCGCATCTCCGGAGGGATCGGGCTCTCGGGAGTGACCGCGGTCCGCGGCGTCTTCAGCGGTTCGCGGATGAACAGGACGCCGGCGCCTGAGATGCCAATCAGCCCGAAGGCAATCACGGCGAAGGCGATCGGCCCGAGCGCCTGCGTGAGGGCGCCGCCGAGGATCGGGCCGACGATGAGACCGGACCCGAAGATGATCGAGTAGATTCCGAACGTCGTCCCGGTCACGGCATGCTCGACGATGTCACCCAGGTACGCGAGCGCCGCCGGCGGAAACGTCCCGGCGCCTGCCGCGAGGACCACGATCAAGGGCCATCGGGAGACCAACTGCTGCAGGTCCGGACTGCCGGCGCCCGTCGCAAGGGCGAGGAGGATCGAGAGTCCGCCGAAGCACGCGAGCCCCAGGGCCATGAACGGCCGTCGCAGGCGCGCGCGATCCGACAGACGGCCGCTCACCGCGAGCGAGAGACCGAGCGGAATGCCGAGCGACGCGACGACGATCAGGAGTAGATTCGTATTCCCGGACCCCCCGGTTCCGGCCCCGAGCAAGTTGTCCGTGAAGGTGAGGACGTATCCGTACAGTGCGACGACGGGGATGTATACCGGGAGGAGTCGCTGGATGTCCTTGTTCCGCAGCACGGTGCGCAAGAGGTCAATCGTCCTCCGCTCCAGCTCCGGAATGAAGGGGGTTTCCTGGACGAGGAACTGGACCATGATGACGCTCACCGTGACGCCGAGTCCGCCCACCGCGAGGACGACCGCGTCGGGGATGCCGCGCAGATGGATGGCAAGGAAAGCCGCCCCGAATCCTGCCACGAGGCCGCCGAAGGTCACGAGGTCGAAGAACGCCATGAGCTGCGCCCGGTTCGCGCGGTTCGAATGGTCGTTGATCATCGCGAGCGTTGAGGCGACCTTCGCGGCCGCGCCGATCCCGAACATCGCGAAGAAGACCGCGACGAGATACGGCCGCACGCCCGGATCGACGCCGATGCTCAGGATGAACAGGAAGACCGCGGCGGCCGTCACGAGGTGCGCGAAGACGAGAATCCGCTTCCGCCCGATGCGGTCGCACAGCGCGCCGAAGTATCCGACCGTCGCGATTTCGGCGAGGGGGTAGACCGCGAAGAGGACGCCCCGCCACAGCGGGTCGAGCGAGTGCATCACGTCCTGCATCACCGCGACCCCGGCGAACGCGGCGGCCCGCATGATGAACGTCGCGAAATACAGGAACGAAAGGTTCCGGACGTCCCCCGGGCCGAGGTTGAAGAATGCCGTCAGTTTGCGGCTCGCGAATCCGGCCAATGGTGCGGCCCCGGGATCTCAATGGCGAACACGGGCTCCGGTGGAATAGGTTTGCGGTCCGGTTCGCATCGACGCGCCGGAGTTACCGACCCGAAGACTCAGATGGAAATTCTTAAGTAAGGCAACGATGCCTCGTCTTCCGAATAGGAGGTCTCCCCCTGTTCTGCAATACATGCGGTGGACGTATCGCGGACGGCTCGGTGTTCTGTAACCTTTGCGGCGCCAAACTCGGCGTCGCTGCCCCGGCGCCAGTGGCGCCTGGGGTGCCCCCGGCTCCCGGTTATCCCGGTCAGGCCCCCGGTGGGACGCCGATGGGCCAGCCGTACAACCCCAACGCCCCCGCCCAGCAATTCCGCCCTCCGTCCATGCCGCAATCCATGAAGTGCAGCTCGTGCGGCGCGCCTCTGACCCCCGGGTCCGGTCTCGCCCTGGTCGTGTGCGAGTATTGCGGCGCCGTGACGACAATGGGCGCCGGCGGTGCGGCGGAAGTGATCCAGAAGCACTACATGTTGGAAAACAAACTCTCGAACGAGGCCGCCCTCGAGGCAGGCGGGAAGTGGCTGAACAAGGGCGTCTTGCGACGGAAGGTCGCCGAGCGCTCGGACCTCGGCCAGGTCACATTGCGCTACGTGCCGTATTGGATCGTCCCGACATCCGTCGTCGCGGACTTCCAAGGGACGAAGAACGCCGGCGCGGGCGCCGGCACCGGCATGATGATGCACGGCGACACCGGCGCAAAGAAGGCCGCGGGTGCCGCGTTGTTCGCGTTGACCATCGCGGCGGCCGCCGCAGGCTCTCAGAACCGGAATCAGCCGGTCAACACGCAGCCGCAAGTCGTCCGCGTACGGGACCGGATCCAGATGCAGTACAACATCCCGATCGTCGCCGTGCGGGGATACACGAAGTATCAGCCCGACGATGGGTTCCAGTTCCAACTGCAGAGCAAGATGAATTTCGACAAGCGCCAGACCGGCGGCGTCGACGTGCAGAGCGGCGACGTCACCGAGGCGGAGGCGAAGTCCCAGGCCGCGGCGCTCTCGCACAAGTTCGCGGAGAAGCAGGCGAAGACGCGCGTGGACAACTTGGAATCGATTCAGGTGTACCCGACGACGTACGATGGCGAGTTGCTCCATGCCCCCGTGTGGTTCATGGAGTACGCGCACAAGGGAAAGCAGATGTTCATCGTCATCGACGGATCGTCCGGTAGCGTGATCGAAGGCGAGCGTCCTTCGTTCTCCTTGTGGTGAACGCGGAACGCCCTCGGACTTCCATCCATACCCCTAAATACATATCCAGGCAAAACATAAGGCGAAGCGCTCGGAGAAAACCGACCATGCCCGATATCCGCGACCGCGTTGAACAAGACCGAGGACTGCTCAAGAAGATCCAGCTCGTGATCCCCGGCTACGCCGGCTACCGCCGCCGAGAGGACATCCGCGCCGCGGACAACCTGCTCCGGATCCAGCTCGCGAATCAGCTGAAGGGCGTCCGCGGGGACCTCGAGACCATCCGAGACCAAATGGCGATGGACGGGAAGATCCAGGGCCTCCAGGGCATCGGCAACATCATCTTCACGGTCGAAGGCCTCGAGGCGAAGGTCCGCCACGCGGAGGGCGGCTACTCCGGCATCAGCGCGACGATCCAGATCAAGGAGACGGAGCTCGACAAGTTGTACGAGTACGACTACGCGATGCTCGACTCGCTCGACAAGGCCGCCGCGGTCGTCCCGATGATCCAGGACGCCGCGGACCCGAAGAGCTTCGACGCGTCCCTGAAGGCGTGCCGCGAGGCCGTCGCGGCGTTCGAGACCGCATGGAAGAACCGGATGATGGCCGTGACCGGCATCCAGGTGAGGTGAAGACGATGATTCCGATTTCATTCTTCTTCGGCGGCGCGCGGCGGACGGACCAGACGGCAGGCCGGAAGGAAGGCCTCGTCGGCGCGATGACGATCGCATGGGACGACCAGTTCAAGCGACAGAACATCATGTGGAAGGTCCCGCGGAACATCCGGATGAACGACAACATCGTCGTCCGGGAGGACGAGATCGCGGTCTTCTACCGCGACGGGAAGGTCCTCGCATACCTGGACCGCCCG
>DATGWB010000048.1:0-3598 GCA_035299725.1 Thermoplasmata archaeon | reverse complement strand
CGAAGGCCTCCAGGTGGTCCTGCGCGAACCGCGGCTCCGCTACATCGCGGGTTGCACGGCCTGGTCGAACTTCTTTTCCAGCGCGGTCTTCTCCGCCTTGCTCATCATCTACCTGAAGGACCAGCTCGGCTTCACGCCGCTCACCCTGGGCTTCATGTTCACGATCGGGTCCGTGGGTGGCATCGTCGGAGCCGTCACCGCGGGTCGGGTCGCAAAACGGATCGGCGTTGGCGGCACGATCATCCTCGGTGCGATCCTGTTCGGACCCGTCCTGCTCCCCTTGCCGTTCGTGTCGGGCCCGTTCGCGTTCTTCGCGATCGCGGGGATGTTCTTCGTCTCGCTCATCGGCAACCTCTATTACAACATCAATCAGGTCAGTTTCCGCCAGGCCATCGTCCCGGTTCGTCTCCAAGGACGTCTGAACGCGACGATGCGGACCATCGTCTGGGGAACATTGCCCCTTGGCGCCATTGCGGGCGGCGTCCTGGGCGAGGCGATCGGGGTGAGGCCCGCCATCATCGTGAGCCTCGTCGGCGGCGCATTCTCGTTCCTCTGGGTCCTCTTCTCGCCGGTCCGCCAGATCCGTGGGATGCCCGAGTCCGCGGCGTGATCGGGGACCGTGGCCGTTAGGTCACAGGTCGTCAATCCACGACCGCCCTCACATCGAGAGGAACGCGCCAACGCCGGCGAGAGCCCCGAGGGCCACCAGGAGGACGCCGATCGCCCGGGAGAACAGGCCCGTCCGGACGCCGAGCTTCTCGGCGAAGATCACGACCGAAAGGCCTCCCATCCAGAGGAGACTCATCGATCCCGAGACGAAGAGGACGAGCATGAACAGCCAGCAGCAGCCGATGCAGTAGAGCGAGTGGCGAAATCCCATCCATGCCGCGCCGGACCGACCGGATCGCCAATGATGCAGGACGAAGGACATCGGCGAGGTGCAGTGCGTCAAGCAGACTTCTTTCGTTCGGGTGACTTGCCAGAGGCCCGCCGCGAGGAGCGTCACCGCGGATGCGAAGACCAACGGACCTGTCATGGCTCCCATGAGCCCGAGGGCGCTCAACGCCAGGAGGGCCGCGACCCCGAACGCGCCCCAGACCAGGAAGTACGGGGCGATGAACAGGGCGGTCGCCGCGTCATCCGCGGGCTTCGTGGGTCGACCGGCCTCGAGACGCGTCATCCCGCGATAAGCCACGATCATCGGCAAGGCCGACGGCAACATCATCGCGACCATCATGACGACGAGGAGGACGAAGAAGAGGACGAGGTCCGTCGACCGCAACAGGGAGGGCTCCGTTAGCGCCATCAGGACGTCCGCGGACGTCCACATGGCGTACCAGGCCGCCCCGACGGCCAGGGCGACCGCCGCGGCAACGGGGACGGTGAGATGCCTCAGCAGCCAAGCGGGCTCGGCGGGGACCGTTTCGACCATGTCGCAATCGGAAGGGGACGTGCCGATATGAACGTGCGGAACCGGTGCGACCGGAGGGCCTCCGGTCCTCCGCTTAAGTAGCCGAGAGCCGATACGAACCTGGGCGAGGCGGGTTCGATCGATGCCGACGAAATGGAATTTTGAGGCGGAGTATATCCAGAGCTGCAACTGTGCGTGGGGATGTCCGTGCAATTTCGACGCGCTTCCAACGACGGGAAACTGCGAAGCGCTCATCTCGTGGCACATCCGAAAAGGGACGTTCGGCTCAACGAAACTCGACGGCGTGACGTTCGCGTGGGGCCTCTGGTGGCCGCGGGCGATCCACATGGGAGGCGGGACCGGCCGGGTCTACGTCGACTCAAAGGCGAAGCCGGACCAGCGTGAGGCGGTCGAGAAAATCACGGGCGGCAAGGAAGGCGGAGGGGTCTTCGCGATCTTCCCGTCGACGTTCACAAAATCATTCCCGGCGAAAACCGCCAAGATCAATTTCAAGTATAAGGGCGTCGACAGCTCGTTTGCGGTCGACGGCGTCGGCGCCGTCGATAGCGAGCACATTCGGAATCCCGTGACAGGCGCCCCGTTCGAAGGCTACATCGTCTTGCCTGGCGGGATCAACATGAAGAAGTCGACCGTGACGAACATCCGTCGGTGGTGGCTCCGCGACGACGCCGCGGGTTGGGACATGGCCCACGAGAACGTCGCGGGCTTCGTGACCGTGCAGCGCTACAACGAAAAGGGCCCGGTCAAGCGAGCCAGTTGAGCTGGAGAAGACCCCCCAATTCTGCGGGATTCATCGCGCTCGGCCGCGGCGCTTCATGACGTCGTGGGCGCCATCCACGATCTTCTCCGCGGTCAGACCGTACTTCCGCAGGAGCTCGTCCGCCTCTCCACTCTCCCCGAACACGTCCTGGACCCCGACCATGGCGATCGGTACGGGATGGTTCGCCGCGATCGCGGAGGCGACCGCCGCGCCGATCCCGTGTACGACGGTGTGCTCCTCCGCCGTCACGATCCCACCCGTCTCACGGGCCGCGCGATCGATCGTCGCGGTGTCGAGCGGCTTGACGGTGGAGAGGTTGATCACGCGGGCCTTGATCCCGGCGCGCTTGAGCGCGTCCGCCGCCTCGAGGCAGCGGGCCACCATGAGTCCGCAACCGATCAGGGTGACGTCGGATCCATCCCGGATGACGCGCGCCCGGCCGATCACGAATTCGTCGTCCGGGGAGGTAATCGTCGGCACGTTCGTGCGGGAAAAGCGGCAGTAGACGGGTCCCTTCATCGCGGCGGCCGCGTCGACGCACTTCGCGGTCTCGGGGCCGTCGGCGGGGACGAGAACGGTCATTCGCGGGATGCCCCGCATCAGCGCGATGTCTTCGTTCATCTGATGCGTCGCCCCGTCCGGGCCGACGGTCAGCCCTGCGTGGGAGCAGAAGATCTTCACGTTCAGGTTCGTGTACGCGACGTTCTGGCGGATCACGTTGTACGTGTGCGCGCTCCCGAACACGCTGTACGTCGCCGCGAAGGCGATCTTACCGGCCGCGGCCAGGCCCGCCGCGACGCTGATCATGTTCGGCTCCGCGATCCCGAGCTGGAAGAAGCGGTCCGGGAAGGACTTGCCGAAGTCGATCGTCTTGATGGACTCCGTGGTGTCCGCGCCGACGACGACCACGTTCGGGTTGCGGCGCCCGAGATCGATCAACGCCTTGCCGAAGTACGATCGCTGGCTCTCCATCTTCCATGGGCCCGCGGTCAAATCGCCGCCTCCTGGGCATCGAGTTCGGCGAGGGCGAGCTTCAGCTCGTCGTCGCTCGTCGCGGCGCCGTGATACTTGATCTTGTTCTCCATGAACGAGACGCCTTTGCCTTTGACGGTCCGGGAGATCACGGCAGTCGGCCGGCCTTTCGTGCGATGCCCCTCCTCGATCGCCGCGAGGATCTGGCGGAAGTCGTGCCCGTCGATCGTGAGGACGTGCCAGTTGAACGCCTCCCATTTCTCCGCGAGCGGCTCGAGCGGCATGATGTCCTCCGTGCGGCCCTCCTGCTGGATTCCGTTCCGGTCGATGAAGGCCGTCAGGTTGTCGAGGCCGTACTTCGACGAGGCCATCGCAGCCTCCCACGTCTGGCCGACGTCCTGCTCGCCGTCCCCCAGGATGCAGTAGACCCGCCA
>DATGWB010000047.1:0-2658 GCA_035299725.1 Thermoplasmata archaeon | reverse complement strand
ATGACGAGGACATCGATGGCGAAGGGGCCGATCGACATCAGAACCGTGTCCCGCAGGCGGATCGGCTCCGCCGCGGGCAAACGCACGTAGACGCCTCCCTTGCCGAAGAGCTTTCGATGGGCGGCGTAAGCCCCTCGGGCGAGCGCCCTCGAAAACGCGGGGACGAGCCACAAGACGACAGGGACCAGGGCAATGGCGAGGAAATATGTGGGCGTCTCCCGGATCCCCACGCGGCGGCCCAAGAACGGCAAGAGCCCATAGTGGAGGACGAGGGCCACCGCGAGGACCCCGACGAATCCGAGGATGTGGCTGCGGGCGGCGCGGTCCACGGCCGGCCACCAAAGCCGGGACCCCATTTGGTCCTTGCGGGGAACCGCTACCTGGGCGCGGAGCGGCGAAGGTGGTCTTCGATCGTTCGAGCGAGAACCTCGCCCATCGCGCGATATCCCGCGACATCGGGATGAAGGCCATCCGGGGTGCCCTTCAACCGGTTCGAATCGGCGGGATCCGCGACAGCGGCATGGGTGTCACAGAACAGGATTCCCAGGACTTTCGTCAGGTTCTCGATCCATGCGTTGAGGGCGAGGATCTCCCCGGAGGCACGGGCGGTCGCGGAATTGTACGGAAGGACCGTGGCCGCTACCGGCACGACCCCGGCGTCCAGGACGTCCGCGTACATGGCAGCCAGGTGACGTTCGACGCTCTCGGCTCCCTGGCCGCCGAAGATGTCATTCACCCCCGCAAGGATGATCGCATAGGCCGGACGCGGCAGGAGCACATCTCGAGGAAGCCGGGCTCGAATCTCCTCTGCCGTCTCGCCATTGACCCCGCGGTTCAGGACGGTCCACTCGGGGTGAGATCGCATCATCCAGTGTGCGTATTGACTCTCCGGGTTCCCTTCACCTCGCGGGGGCACTTCGAGTGGAGAGCGGAAACCGGGGGTACCCGCGGTCGTGGAATCCCCGAGGCCGACGATCGTCAAGGACGGCTCTCGCATCGGGCGGCCATTGAGTCCCGGGTTAACATGTTAACCCCGGCGGCATCGAACAATCTTAAACCGGGTTCACGACCATTCAGGACTGGGGGCGAGGAAATCCTCGAGCGACTGATGCAACGGGCCCTCAATGCCGATCGCGCCGCGTCGATCCGCCCCAATCCGGCGCGGTCCCTTTTCTGGGGCCTCTTCTGCTTCTCGGTCCTCATGCTCTTCGTCGCTTGGGCGGGGATCGGAGAACTCGTCATTCCTCCGACATCCGGGCCCGGTGTCCGCCTGGTTGACATGCCGGCTCCACTGCTGGCTCTGAATGCGGCCCTATGCGTCCTCCCTATCGCGGCTTTCCTCCTGATCTTGGCCGGGGTCTCGGGCATGATGCGCTTCATCCCGGCGGTCGGCCGGAGGCTGGTCTGGCGCGTCGGAAAGTACCACGTGACCGCGGTCAGGCTCGCGGCCTACATCGTCGTCGCCTATGTTCTGGTAATCCCCGTCCTCATCGTCGTGATTTTCCTCGCGTTTTCAGGGACCCCGCCGAGTGCCGCCATGGGGCTTGCCGCCGGACTCGTCGTCGGGGCGGTCCCCGTCGCGTTGGGATGGTACCTGATGCTGCTCGCAGGCTGGTCCCTCTCTGCCGTCTCACGGAGGATGGAACGGCGTGCGGTCATTCTCGCGGTCATCTGGGCCGGCGCCTTCGCGGCGCTCCTCATCGCCGCCCAGGTCTTCGCGACCATTGCGATGGGATCCGCCGCGCTTGCCTCGAACGCCGGGATCCCTCCCCGAGTCCCATGGGCCGACGCGGCTTCGGGCGTCGCGGGCTTCGCCGCGCTCGTCGTCCTCACACTTGTCGCACGCCGCGTGACCCGTCGCGCCGACCAGCCTGGCACCGCGCCGACGGCGGAGACGGCGTGAAGAAACGCGCTCGGCCGGGCTTCCGGGATCCGGCCACAAAGAACACTTATGGCGGAACCGCTCGTTCCCGGTAGCATGGTTCGCCCGGTGAAACCGGGCCGCAAGCGAGACGGCCGGCTGGGCCCACCCCAGGGCTATCCGAAGGATCCGGAGAAGTACGGCGACCCGGCGAATTGGAAGTATCCGGTACACACGCCGTTCCACGCGCGCGCCGCGCGACGGTACTTCAACGAGCCACGAAACCGCGCGAAGTACACGCCGGAGGAGCAGGCGTACATCGACAAGAAGATCAACGACGCGCTCGAGCGGTTCGGGGTCGCGGTCAAGATCAAGGGAGGCGAGATCGAGGACGAGGCGGGCACGATCCAGGCGGACGTCCCCATGAACAAAGACATCGACAAGATGTCCTTCGATGAGCTCCTGCTGGTCTTCCTCGGGAGGAATCGCCTCGCGTCGGCCAAGGCCATCGATCCGTCGGTCGTCTCCGTGGACAAAGAAACCGAGACGCTTCTGGCGGGTATGGTGAAGGAGTACTCCGTTCGGATCGACCGGCAGGAGAAACGGGTCGAACACGATTGCGTCGACTTCAAGACGAACCGCGCGACCGGGCGGCTTATGTGCAAGCACCTCGGGGCGTTCCTGATGCGAGTCGACCGCGCGAAAGCGATCCACCTGTTGCGCGACTTGCTGCGGGAGCGGGACCACTGGACCTTCGAATGAGGCGAGAGATGTCCATCGTCCCCGGCCAAGGTTTA
>DATGWB010000046.1:0-12559 GCA_035299725.1 Thermoplasmata archaeon | reverse complement strand
ATCGCATAGAACGTGCGGAATGCCTCCGGATAGTCATCCGCCTCGAACTCAAACCGCAATCCGCCGACACGTCGGACGGTCGGAATCATCGCGGCACGGTCAGCTGCATACGTGCCGCGGAACTCGACGACCATTTGGATCGGGGTCTTCGCTCGAAGCGGTACGATTGTCTTTGCGTCTCGTACCGCCTTTGCGGCCTCGCCCTGAATCTGTTCACGCGCCTTCTTCGGATGCAGATTCATCGCCGACGTTGCCCCCGTCGCGTCTTTCACCGAGACCGTGTGGACGTTCGGGAGGAGCGCCTTCGCCTCCGCGGTCACGGCCCGATCTCCTGTGACGAGGACGACCGGGACTCCATGATGGCCCGCCAAGTACGCATTGATCCCGGTCTCACCGACCTCCGTGCCGTTCACCCGCACCGCCGCGACGGTCCCGCTATACGTGTGATCGAGAATCGATCGCGGCGTGCCGGCCCGCGCGTGATATCCGATGAAGAGCGCTGCGTCCGCGGATGCATCGAGCCCTTCCACCATCGAGAACCCGCGCGGCGTTCCCCGGAGGAGGGTCGCGGCCTCGTGCAGCTCTTCTGGGATCAGGTTGTCGAAGTTCCAATGGGAGTCTGCGATCAAGATTTCCGTGGCGCCTGCCTTCACGCATCCCTCGATCGCGGCGTTTTGCCTCTTGGGTCATTAGGTGTCGACTCTGTTGGTACGCTTCGCCGCCCTTGATCGGATCCGTCTCGATCTCGCGGACGACGCCGCAAATTCCCTCCATGTCGATCGAGATGAAAGCCTTCATTGCTGCTTGAGCGACGGCATGCCGCGAATTGCCTTAACGTTTCGGAAACGGCGTTGACATCAGCACTGCGGAATGCCGGGCGCATGTTTAAGAGTCAAGACATGAACGTTGATCGCATCAACCGGGGCCTGGCCCCGAGGAGGAGTTAGACCCCACCATGGCAGCGAAAAAGACCGCGAAGAAATCCAAGAAAGGCAAGCGCTGATGATTGACAGCGCCTGACCCGTTGTGGAGCCTTTATCTTTTTTTCTTCCCTTTCGGCCGTTGTTTGATGAACGCCTCGAGACGCTCGTGAAGGACCTCGCTCACGAGCTTCCCATCGGCGCGGCCCCGCACTCGGTCCATCACTTGACCCATCACGGCTTTCTCCGCGGCGGTTCCGCGAGAGGCGATCAAGTCCTCTGATGCCCGCAACGCCTCGTCCACGATTGACTCGAGGTCTGGGCGACTCATTCGCGTGACGCCCAGAGTCCCCATCGCCTCCGACGCACGAGCGTGGGTCCGCGCCATCTCGCGCACGATTTCCGGCACGGCTTCCTTCGCGAAACGTTCGGCCTTCAACAAGGCGAACAGTTCTCGCAAGTGGTCGACGGGAATTCCATCCACGTCGAATCCTTCTCTTCGAAGTTCGCCAAACGTGTAGAGGAGGACGGTTGCTACCTGTTTGGCCTCCCCGAATTCGCGCGCAATGGCCTCGAAGGCGGCGTCGCTCCCCTCTTGGACGAGTTGGCGAGCCTGCTGCTCGTGAATCCCGTACCCCCCGGCGAGACGCGCGATCGTGTCGTCGGGTTTCTCCGGGAGGTGCTCTCGGATTCGACGGAGCCGTTCCGCGGTCACGCGGATCGGCGGCACGTCCGTCTCCGGATACATGCGGGCCTTCCCGGGAAGCGGACGGGCATAGGCCGTCGTCCCATCGGGCCGCGGTTCCCGGGTCTCTGGAGGAACACCATGGAGTGCCGCCGTAGCGCGGGGCCCCATCTCGTCAATCGCGCCGCGGGCTTTCATCTCCTCTTCGGCAACGAGCACGCAGGCGTCCGGCGCGCCGAGTCCCAATTCATTCCGAGCAGCGTCGAGCTCCGATTGCGTGATACCGTACCCGGGCAACTCATCGGAATGAAAGATTCCTGCGACGCCCGCGATCCGGGCGTGGGCCGTCAACTCCGGACCGAGCTTTCCTTTGAGCAACCCGACGAAGCCCGGAAGCGCCCAAATGAGGACAACACCGCCCTTCTTCAGAGCCGTCCGGACGACCTTCGATTCGGTTTCGCGAAACACGGCGGTCACGTCACGAACGTCCGTCGGCACCGATCGGATTTTGCGTTCCTTCAGCTCGGCCGCCACGGCCAGGAGCATCACTTGCCGGTCGACCTCCCGCTCGACGAACGTGGCGATCATTCGGAGTTCTTGGACTCCCTTGATTTCGATCCGCGCACCGCCCTCGATGGAGACGTTGAGGTCCTCCCGGATTGTCCCGATCCCGCGCTTCACTTTCCGGGTCGCGCGCAGGAGGGACCCGAACGTCAGCGCGACGTCCCGCGCCTCGTCCGGGGTTTCAATGTTCGGCGTTGTGGCAAGCTCGACGAGCGGAATCCCAAGACGGTCGAGCCGGTAGACGACCTCGCCCTCGGCCTCTCCGAGCTTCCGGGCGGCGTCTTCTTCCAGGAGGATCGTCGGCACCCCGATCCGCTTCCCGTTCGTCTCGAGCCACCCGTCCATGGCCACGAGCGCGGAGCGCTGGAAGCCGGATGTGTTCGAGCCGTCGATCACGATCTTCCGCATGAAGTCGACTTCGCTCACAGGCCTGGCATTCAGGAGGAGCGCGATCTCGAGCGCGATGTCGAGGGCCTCCGGATTGGGCGGATGGGGCGGCTCTTCGTCCGCTTCGACGAGGCAGGAGTTCGTCGTCGTCTCGTAGACGAATGTGAGACGCCGCTTCGCTTCCTCGATTGCCGCGGCGTCGACCTCTCCGAGTTCGGACTGCGTCGGACGTAGCCGGCGACGGAATCGTTGGCCGTCGGCCGTGTCGACCAGGGCCGAGACGTCCTCGCAGAACAGCTTGTGCGCCGCGAGCTGCTGGTGGATCTCCAGGCCGACCTTCAGGCCGAGCGCACGGTAGTCCATCGGCTCAGCAAACCCAGGCTCGGGATTAAGCCTTCTCTACGGCCTCGGGGGCGACTCCCGCTTTGCGGAGGGTCGCCTCCAAATCCGCGATGCGGGCCCCCGACTCTTCGAGCTCCCGTTCGAGGGACGCGATCCGCGTGGCGGCCTCCTTGAGTTCCGACCACAGGATGTGATACCGCCGACTCGCCCGGTATTCGCGGAGCGGCTCGGGGTCCGACGGCTCCGGCTCGCCATCCGTGGACAGGAGATTCTTGACGTAGAAATCGCGGTCGAGTTCGGGCATCGCCGCCGTTCGAAGGAGGAGATGGTGCGGATACTCGGGTCTCAGCGTCGACGCGGCACGCAACGCCATCGCGACCGCGTACTCGCCGCAGCAATTGAAGTCCCGGATCGGGGCGTGCTTCTCGCCATGGGTCTCGCGGTGCATTTGCGCGAACATGTCCCAGATGCCTTGGTACTCATCCAGTGCGGACATGGGGAATCGCCTCACAAACGCCGTCTCGACCGATGTACTTTTGGAATGGTCTCATCCGTGCGACCGACACCGATGGCTTCTTGTCCTCGCCGGAGGAGCGGACGACGGAATGGGCCGGGTCTTCGATTTCGCGAAGCGACGGATCGCGGGTTACATCGTCTTCTGGATCCTGGTCCTTCTGTTCCTCGGCCTCTTCTACGGCAATGATCATCCGGCCCAAGCGGGCGCGTTGTTCATCCTCATCATCGCGTTCATTGGCTCGCTCCTCTACACTCGACGGCTAAAAAGGAAGCAGCGCGCCCGCCAAGAGACCCGAGAGGCGGCCGTACGGATGCAGCAGGCGCAGGCCGTCCAACCACCTCAACGGACGCCACCCCCGCCTCCGAGGCAGCCGATCGAGCAGATTCCCGGTCGCTAGCGGTCCTCTTCCCGGTACGGAGAGCGCAACGTGCCTTCCTCTCGCATCCGGCGGTGCTCCTTCTCTTTCTTGAGCCACGCGAGCAAGCGAGACGCTGCGCCGAACGGTCGGAACTCGAAGACGACCCGGCCATGCGCTTTGTCCTCCGTGACGAGGAGCACCCGCCTGCGTTTTGGGACCACGTCGATCGTCTCTTCGAGCGGGATCTCGTGGTAGCGTTTCCCCTTCTTGCCGCCGGGGAGATCGAGCCATTCCATGTCCAGGAGGAGGAGCCGACGTCGAGTCTGCCAGACCCAACCTTCCCGCTGCTCGACGAGCGTCTTCTTCGAAAGGGCGACGGGCTTGAAGATGAGGTACTTGAGCGATCGGTATCCGATGATCTGGTCGCCCCCGTGGAGGACGGGCTCGTTCGCGTCGGTTAGGACGACGCCGACCTCCCCGACCTGATCGATCTTCATCCGATGTGCCGAACCCCGCGCGCGGGATAAGGTTAACGAGCCGTTGGCGGCGCGCGATTCACTCGGCGAACTCGTCGAGGCCGATCTTCGGATTGATTTCGCCCGCCACGTTCGTCGCCATCGCCCGCGCGACTTCCGGATGCTCGCGCGTGTGGCCGAGGACCCACATGAGCTTCACGTAGGCCGTCTCCGGCGTCATATCCTGACCCTCGATGACCCCCGCCTTCAGGAGGTCCCGGCCCGTGTCGTAGACGCGCATGCCCACGCGTCCCTGAAGGGTCTGCGTCGTCATGACGACGGCCACGCCGTCCCGTGTCGCGCGATGGAGGACCGGAATGAGGTCCTCGGAGACATGGCCCAACCCGGTGCCCGCGATCACAACGCCGTGCCGCCCTTGAAGGATCGCCTCGAGCTCCGTCGGTCGTTGACCCGGATAAAAGGCCACCAGGGCGACGTTCGTGTCCAGGGCGTCGTCCACTTTGGTGGGGCCCCGGGCACGAGGCAATGCGCGATCCGAAAGCTCGACCGTGCCGTCCGTGAGGACGCGACCCAGCGGAGTTGCGTTCAAGGATCGGAACGCATCCCTCCGGGAGGAGTGCATCTTGCGGACCTTTGTGCCGCGGTGGATCTGGCCAAACGTATCGCTCGTCTCCCCGTGCATGACCGCCACGACCTCGCCGAGGTTCGCGATCCCGACCCGGGCCGCGCTGATCAGGTTCAGGGCGGCATCCGAGGACGGCCGATCGCTCGACCGCTGCGCTCCGACCACGACGACGGGTCCCGTGAGATCCCGAAGCATGAAGGACAGCGCGGCCGTCGTGAAGTGGAGCGAGTCCGTCCCGTGCGGGATGAGGACGCCGGTGGCGCCGCCGTTCAGTTCCTTCCCGGTCTCGCGGGCGAGATGCTGCCAGTTCTCCGGCTTCAGGTTCTCGCTGTAGATACTGTAGATCACGCGGGCCCGCACGTTGCAGATGTCGAGGAGCTCCGGCACGCTGAAGACGAGTTCCTCCGCGGTCACCGCGGGATGGACCGCACCGGTGCGGTAGTCAACGTAGGACGCGATCGTTCCGCCCGTGCCGAGCACCGCGAGCGTCGGTTTGGCCGTCGTCGGAGGCGGAAGCCGCCGCTCGATCGAGGCCGGGGAATGCTTGGCGGTCACGTCGACGGACTCGATATCCGCCGCGGCGATGCCGATGTTGTATCCGTTCGGCAGCTTGACCGTCAAGATGTCCTCGCCGCTGAACCCGTGATGCGGCATGAGTGTGCCTTCGTACCGTTCGCCTTTCGCAACGACCAGGACCGTGTCGCCTTGGTCGGCTTTCGCCCGGTCCAGGACGGCCCGGACGCGGGGCGGGTAGTCCATGGGCCTCGCAACCGGTCCGCCCGATATGGTCTTTGTGCCGCGAAAGCGAAGTCCTCGGTGCGCGATAGCGCCCAGGTGACTCGGACTGCGCGGGAGATCTTGAACGAATTGCGGTGGCGAGAGCCGAGTCGCCTCGCCGAGGTGGTCGTCGTCTATCGGGATCGGACCCGACCGGGAGGACATCGGACGATTTATGGATCGGAAATTGAGGAGCTCGAGCGTCGTTATTTCGCTACGCGCACGGGTCGTCTTCCCTACTACAAGATCGAAAAGATTGCATGCGGCGGCGAAACTCTTTTCGAAAGATAGCTCGCCCGGCTTCGCAGGCCGGATCAGGCCAGAGCCCATTGCCCGGGTCGCAGGGCCCTTCCTCATTCCATCTGGAATGAAGAGAATACGCCGCGCGTACGCGCGGCGTGAGCAGGAGGTTCCGGTGGCCTAGTCGCGGCGGGACCAAGGCATGTACGGCTTCGCGGCCGCGAGGATCGCGCCGAGGATTCCGACGACGCCGCCAATCGTGCCGGGCTGGCCTCCGAAGTAGATCAGGATGATGCTGATCACACCGGCCACGATCGCTCCGTTCATCAGGTTCTTCCGCGTAATCGCCGCTGACGCCCAAAGAGCTCCGCCGAGGACGACGTTGATGACCACGGTCGTCGCGACCGTGCCGTACTGGCTCGACGGAATTCCCTGGTTCGCTGCCTGGATCCCATAGATCGCCACCGACAGGAGGATGGCCAAGACGCCGCCCAGCATGAGGAGCAGCTCGTGTGGCTGCTTCGCGCCGAGTTCGACCATGGCTTTTCCTGTCTCGTAGCCTTGGGTCATGGTTTCGGCGGCCTACCCGCCATCCGGACGATATGGGTTCCGACCCGGTTAACACGCGGTGAGAATCAGTCATCAAAATAGGCCCCGCTTCCACGGGATTCGCCGTGTTCGCCTCGGCGACGCACCGACGAATCAAGGAAGGCCAGAAGAGAAAACAGGTCAAAAAGGGGTAAGGGCTCCGCTGGAGCATCGGAACGGCCAGCCGAAAATCTCGGCTCAGTCGTGTCGGGACCAGGGGAGATACGGCTTTGCCGCGGCGAGGATCGCGCCGAGGATCCCGACGATGCCACCGATCTGGCCGGGTCGACCACCGAAGTAGATCAGGACGATGCTGATTACACCGGCCACGATGGCTCCGTTCATCAGGTTCTTCCGCGTGATCGCCGAGGAGGCCCAGAGCGCCGCTCCGAGGACGACGTTGAGGATCAACGCCGTCGCTACGGTGGCATACTGGCTCTGCGCAATGCCGGGCGGAGTCACCCACTGGATCCCATAGGTCGCGAGGGTGAGGAGGACCGCCAGGAGGCCGCCCAGCATCAACAGCAGCTCATGTGGCTGCTTCGCGCCGAGCTCGGCCACGGCTTGTCTTCCGCTCTCGTAGCTGTGGGCCATGGTTTCGGTCGGGACGGGAGGGCCGGCTCGATAAGAGTTCCCTTGCAACCTTCGGCCCGTGAGAATCAGTTCGCCGGAATCGCTGAGAATCATTTGGCGAAACTGTGCTCCGGTGTCGCAAAGCGTTGGACGGCACGTTCTTTGCACGCAGCCGCCTTGCCCCGCCGAGACCATGACGATTTTTCCGGAGGAGGTCCTGACGCGCACGAAGCGAGGCGACATCGAGGTCCGGTCCCTCATCGACCGAGGCCGCTACGTCCGATACAACTACTTGCATCCGGAGACCGGCCAGCCCATGGAGGGCGGCAAGGTGAAGCTCGTACTCCTCGCCGAGTCCGGGAAGACCGAGGAGTTCTTCGTCATCCCCACGAGATCAGGACGCGATTTGCTGATCCCCGCGGCCGAGAAAGGGGCGCGCAAGCTTTGGAACGGTACGCAGTCGGTTGACGTGTGACGCCGACGCAGACGTCCCGCTCATCCGGACGGTCGCTCACCGACTTTCAGGAGGACTGCCGCGTCGTCCGCGAACGCCTTCAGATCGCGTGCCGCTTCCTCGAACGCGGCCTGCTCATCTTCTGCGAGAGGCCATTCTTCGAGGCCCAGGACTCGGCCGGTGCCCAGCACGGCGGGGACGCCTATCGCGACATCGTGGACTCCGTATTCCCCGTCCAGGACGACCGAGCAAGGCACGACCCGTGGCCGGGAGCCGACGAGGGCATGGATCAGCTCCACCGTCGCGCCCGCGGGGCCGAACGCAGTCCCGCCCTTTGCCTCGATAATCCGCGTGCTGACGTCGCGCAAGCGACGCGTGATTTCCTCCTTGTCCTTCGTCGAGAGGCTCGGGCGCCGACCGCTTACTTTCGTACGGCTGAATACCGGCACGACCCGCTGCCCATGCTCACCCAGGACGGTCGCGGAGACCTTCACGGTTGGCACTTGGAGGTGGTCCGCCAGAATCACCCGCAACCGTTGCGAATCGAGGAGTGTGCCCGAGCCCAGCACACGGGTCCGGGGCCACCCGGTCGATTGCCAAGCGATGGTCGTCATGACATCCATGGGATTCGTCAGCACCACGAGGCTGGCACGCGTCGCCACGCGGGCGATGTCTCGGCTCAGTTCCGCGACCAGTCCGGCGTTCGCGTGCAAAAGGTCGAGGCGGGTCATCTCGGGCTTCCGCCCCTGTCCGGCCGACAAGACGACCACGTCGCAATCCGCGAGGTCCTGAATCGTGCCCACCCGGACGGCCGGTTGGGTGGACACGCGCAAGCCGTGGCGGATGTCCTCGGCCTGAGCCCAGGCGAGGTCCTGCACCGCATCAACGAGGACGAGTTCGTCCCACGGGCCTTCTCGCGCGAGGGCGAACGCGATCGTGCCACCGAGCTTCCCGACGCCAACAATCCCGGCCTTCATGGTTCGGTCAATCAAGGGGTTGAGAGTCCATAAGCACTCGCTCGCGGGTCTCCGAGTCGCGAGACGGCCTACCCCGACACGAGCTCGTACACGATGCGGTCCGTCTCTTTCCCTTTCGACCGCTTCTCGAGGATGTGGACCTTCCCGATCTCGGAGACGTTCTTCAGATGCGTGCCACCGCAGGGGCAGTAGTCCGCCTTGCCGATCTGGATGACTCGCAGGCGCCGAACGGATTGCGGGATGAGGTCGAGCAGGGCTCGGTCTTCGATCTTGTTCTGGACGACCACGCGGTCCTCTTCGAAGATCCGGACATCTTGCGCCGAGGCGACGACCTCGTTGCACTCGTCTTCGATTCGCTTCAAATCGTCGTTCGTGAAATTCGCGGGTTGGAAGTCCACGCGACTGTAGTCCATGTGGATCTGGTTGCCAACGGTCCTCGCAGCGTACCTCCGGAAGACGAGTCCGGACATGAGATGCTGGGAGGTGTGCATGCGCATGTGCTTGTACCGCCGATCCCAGTCAATGACGCCATGTACCGAATCCGCACTCGGCATTCGGTCAACGTGGTGCTTGACGACGCCCTTCTCCTTCGTGACCCTAAGGACCCGAGCCTCGGCGTCGGTCCACCGCAGGCTCCCGGTGTCATCGGGCTGCCCGCCCCCCTCCGCGTAGAAGAGCGTCTGATCAAGGACGACGAAATCAGGACCGCGTTCGACGATCCGCGCGTCGAACTCCCGCGCGTAACACGGGTCCGGATCCTGTCCTCGTCGCTCCTCCATGTAGAGAACGCGCGTGGCCATCATGCCGCAAAAGCCACGCGGGCATAAAGGATTCTCGTCGCAGGGATTTCTGTCGCGGAGCGGACTTGAACGGGTCTCAGCCGCCGAGGATCGAACGCGCGATGACGAGTCGCTGGACCTCGGAGGTCCCTTCGTAGATTTCGGTGACCCGTTGGTCCCGGTACAACTTCTCCACGACGTAATCCTTGATGAATCCGTAGCCGCCGTGAATCTGGACGGCGGCGTCGACGGCTCGATGGGCCGCCTCCGACGCGAAGAGCTTCGCGACGCTCGACTCGTACGTGTGCCGCTGCCCCCGGTCTTCGAGATGCGCGGCGCGATAGGTCAGCAGCCGGGCTGCGTCAATCTCCGTCGCCATGTCCGCGAGCTTCCACTGGATCGCCTGGAAGTCTGCGATTTTCTGTCCGAACGCCTGCCGTTCCTTCGCGTACTTCGTGGACTCCTCGAGGGCCCGCTGGCCGATGCCGAGCGCTTGGGCCGCGATGCCAATCCGGCCCCCGTCGAGCGTCGCCATCGCGATCGTGAACCCTTTGTGAAGGTCTCCCAGGAGGTTCTCCTTCGGAATCCGACAGCCATCGAACCCGAGGGTGACCGTGTCGCTCGCACGGATTCCCATCTTGTCCTCCTTCTTGAGGACGGAGAAGCCCTTGGCGTCGGTCGGGACGACGAATGCGGAGATTTCGTGTTTCTTCGCGCCCGTCCGAGCATACACGACGACAATCTTGGCCACGGACGCGTTGGTCGCGAACGTCTTCGTGCCGCGCAAGACCCACTCGTCCCGCTCGAGTGTGGCGGTGGTGCGCATCGCGGCCGCGTCGGACCCACTCCCGGGCTCCGTGAGCGCGTATGCGCCCATCCATTCTCCTCGCGCGACCGGTCCGAGAAACTTTCGCTTTTGCTCCTCGGTCCCATAATGCAGGAGCGGTTCGCAGACGAGGCCGTTGCACACGGCCGCAATGACGCCGGCGCTCGCATCCCCGCGAGAGAGCTCCTCGATCGTGATCGCATAGCAGACGGTGTCGAGGCCCGCGCCCCCGTACTTCTCCGGGACAAAGACCCCGAAGAGTCCGAGCTCGCCCATCTTCTTGGCCCACGCGTGCGGGAACTCCTGGCTCTCGTCGAAGGCGTGGGACTGCGGGATGACTTCTTGCTCGGCGAAGTCGCGGACCGTCTTCCGCGTAATCTCCTGGATTTCCGTGAGCCCGAAGTCCATGCGTCGTGTCGAAGGGCCTCCTTCCGCATAAAATCTCCGCGGCCGAAGCTTGATGGTTCGCGAATCCTTCGCCGCAGGGGTGCCGTTGAGCCTCGAGCCCTTGCAGACGACGGACGCCCACGCGTATTGGCGGACCTTCGTCTCCGGGCGCACGGATCTTCCGACGCGTGACCTCACGGTTCACCTGGATCGGTACCTCGCGCTCCCTCCAGAGGAACAGCGGTCGCACTTTTCCGTCAAGAAAGACGGCCGCATCATCGGGACCGTGCGGTTGGGTCCCGCGGAGATCTCGGGCTTTTCGATGGATCCGACGCACCGCGACGAGGTTGCCGGTGCGCTCCTGAAGTCCATGGATCGACTCCGGGCCGGAGGCGCGACCACGATTACGGCCCACTTCGAGGATCTCTACGAATCCGCATTCACGTCGCTCGGTTTCCAGCGCGTGTTCGCGCGGATGCGGATGGAGGCGCCAACGAAGCGAGGCGACGCGCCGGCCAACCTGAAGCTGCAACCGCCGGAGGAAGACGAAGTCCTCGGGCTCACGAAGTTCCTGATGGACGTGTACGCGGGGCACATGGAACAGCAGTACGGCATCCACACGGGCCCGGAAGACGAGTGGCGCGGGTATGTGGCCGGGCTTTTCAAAGGCGATTCCGGTCAGTTCATGCCGGACGCCTCGCACGTTGCCCTCGAAGGCGATCGCATCGTGGGCGCGATCCTGATCACGCACTGGATGGGCATGCCGCTCGTCGCGGAACTCGGGGTGGCGAACGATCGCCGGGGTCGCGGATTCGGTCGGGCGTTGCTCCAAACCGCGATGGGACGCCTCGCGGGACGCGATGAGCCTCGACTCGCCCTGTATGTCACGGTGGGCAACGACCCCGCGATCGCGCTCTATCGGTCGATGGACTTCGTCCAGGTCGGTGGCCAATCCGTCACCGCGCGCCTCGAGGGTTGACCTATTCTTGCCTCACGCTGCCGGGAAGCTGAGGGTATGGCCCTCCGCCTGGCGACGCGTTGTGGCGGGCGCTCGAATCCGGAAGCCCATTCGCCTCGCATAGCGATGCATGATCCCGAGGATATATCGGCCTCCGATCCGGGCCGTGGCGACGATGAGGGCCCTGGTTGGCGCCGGGAGGCGGGTGAGGTGCCACAGGTCTTTGTCGATTTCCAGGAGCACGTGGCGCCACGCGCGGTAGGCGACGTTGAACCGGGACTCGTCGATCATCTCGTCGATGTTGTAGAACTCCTCGCCCCGGAGCACGCCGATCGGCACGAACGTGAGAGGCGCGGTGATGAAGTGGCCGTCCGGGATCTGCTCCATCCGGTCCAGGAGGTCCACGGTCATCCACGCATCCTCCGGAGTCTCACCGGGCAGGCCGAGGATGATCGTGAACGCAGGGTACCAATAGTTGCGGTTTAGGATCTCCGTGCCCTGTACGACGATGTCCGGCCATTCTTCGGCGGTGAACGGAGCGGCCTTCCGGTGCAGCACGGCTCGTGAGAGTGCGGGGCTCCCCGTCTCGATTCCGCTCTGGATGCCGACCCACTTGCGCGGGCCGGCGCGCACGATGTCAGAGATGTCCCGAATCAGCCCCGGGTTCGTGACCGCGGCGCTGACGGTCCCGTGCGTGGGGTAACAATGAGAGACGCCCGGTTGGGCCATGACGTACCGGAAGAGGTCCTTGACCGCGTCCTCGTTTGGCTCCATCGTTTTCCAGTTCTCGAGGTTGTACAGGAAGATGTCGTCCGAGTGGAGTTGGATCGACGATTCCCCGACCTTGGTGTTCATGGCGAGTTCGTCGCCGATGTAGTCGAACGGGAAATACCGGGGGCGGCGTAGTGTGACTTCGCAAAACTCGCAGCCACGGCCGCATCCCCGCATCACCTCGTTCATCGCGTGCATCGTCGGACCGAGGATCTTCGGGATTTGGTCGACCGTCGGGGCGGTCGCGTTGGTGAAGCGCATGACCGGGGGCGCATGATCGTTCACGATCCGATCGAAAATCTCCGGGACGAGGTGGTCGACCTCGCCATGGACGATGTGGTCGATGCCGAGGGAT
>DATGWB010000045.1:0-2430 GCA_035299725.1 Thermoplasmata archaeon | reverse complement strand
GGCCCACGAGGTCGGCGCGATCTGCGTCGTCGACGCGGCCCAGGCGGCCCCGCACATGCCGATCGACGTTCAGAGCCTCGATGCCGACTTCCTGGCGTTCAGCGGGCACAAGATGCTCGGCCCGACCGGGATCGGCGTCCTCTACGGGAAACCGGATTTGCTCGAGGCGACCGAGCCATTGCTCGGCGGCGGGGAGATGATCCGGGAGGTCCACCTCGGATGGGCGAAGTGGAACGACGTCCCGTACAAATTCGAAGGGGGCACGCCGAACATCGCCGGTGCGATCGGACTCGGGGTGGCCGTGGATTACCTCACGACGATCGGCATGGACGCGGTCCGCAGCCATGAGATGGAGATGACGGAATACGCGCTCGAGAAACTCGCCCGCCTGAAGGGCGTGCAGACGTACGGTCCGAGGGACGTCACGAAGCGAGCCGGCGTCGTCTCGTTCACGATCGACGGCGCCCACCCGCACGATATCGCCTCGATTCTCGATGTTGAAGGGATCTGCGTCCGTTCCGGTCACCACTGCGCCCAGCCCCTGATGGAGCGGTTCAATCTCCCCGCGACCGCGAGGGCATCCTTCTACGTCTACAACGATCTCGACGACGTCGACGCGCTGGTCGCCGGCATCAAGAAGGTGCAGGAGGTCTTCGCCTGATGTCGATCTCGTACGACATGTACCAGGAGCAGATCCTGGACCACTACAAGCACCCGAGGAACAAAGGGCCGCTCGCGGGCGCCACGAAGAACGCGCGGGACTCGAACCCGTTGTGCGGGGACGAGGTCGTCCTCCATGTGAAGGTCGATGGCTCCGACCGAATCGCCGAGGTGAAGTTCGAGGGCCAGGGATGTGCGATCAGTCAGGCGAGCGCTTCGATGCTCACGACGACCGTCAAGGGGATGCCGCTCGCGGAGGCCGAAGGCTTGGGCCGCGACGCGGTCCTGAAGAAACTCGGGATCCCCCTGAGCGCCGTCCGTTTGAAATGCGCCCTCTTGTCTCTCCACGTGCTCAAGCTCGCCCTCGGCCAGAAGGCGGACGTCGGGACCTGAGGCCCTCGATCCCATGGGTTCGGCCGCGAAGTCGCCGAAGTCCCCGCACGTTGCGGACCTCATTGGCCACACCCCGCTCCTCCGACTCGATCGATTGGCGGCCCACGTGGCTCCCCGGGTTCAGGTGTGTGCAAAGGCCGAATTCCGGAATCCCGGCGGCAGCGTCAAGGACCGCGCCGCACTCGGAATGTTGCGGGAGGCGGAGCGGTCGGGCCTGACGAAGGATCGGATCCTCCTGGATGCGACGTCCGGCAACACCGGGATCGCGCTGGCGATGATCGGGGCGTCGGAGGGATACCGGGTGACCCTGTGCGTGCCGGCGAACCTCAGCACAGAGCGAAGGCGTATCCTCCAGGCATATGGTGCCGAGTTGGTCTTCACCCCCGCCCCGGAGGGGACCGATGGCGCGCAGCGCGCCGCCAAAGCGCTCGCGGCCTCGGAGCCGCACAAGTACCGGTATCTCGATCAATACAACAACGAGGCGAACTGGCGGGCCCATTTCGAGTCGACCGGACCGGAGATCTGGGAGCAGACCGCCGGGACCGTCACGCACTTCGTTGCTTGCCTCGGTACCACGGGCACATTCGTCGGGGTCGGACGCTACTTGAAGAAGATGAATCGGAACGTGCGGCTCGTGGGCGTCCAGCCTGACAGTCCCTTTCACGGCATTGAGGGCGTCAAGCATCTCGAGACGGCCCTCGTCCCGGGCATTTGGGATCCGCACCTCGCGGACGAATTGATGTTCGTCGCCACCGAAGATGCTCAAGCCGCGACACGTCGGATTGCGCGGACGGAAGGAGTCCTTGTTGGGACGTCGAGCGGAGCCGCGTTCGATGCGGCGCTGCGGCTCGCCGAGAGAATCCGCGAAGGGGTCATCGTAACGGTCTTCCCGGATGCGGGCGCGAGCTACCTCGGGGAGCGATACTGGGAGGGTCAGTGACGATCGAGATCCCCAACTCGATCCTTGAGGCGATTCACGACCACGCCCGTGCGGCGTACCCCGAGGAGTGCTGCGGATTTCTTCTCGGTCAGTCCGGCACACCGCGGCGCATCGAGGAATCGCGTCGCGCGCGAAACGTCGCGACGGAGAACCGGTCGCGGCGGTACATGATCGATCCCCTCGAGCTCCTTCACGCGGACGATGATGCGCGGAAGAAAAATCTCGATCTCATCGGGATCTACCACAGCCATCCAGATCATCCTGCCGCCCCTTCCGAATACGATCGATCGCGCGCGGCGGGCTGGTTGACCTACGTGATTGTAAGCGTCGTCGACCGCGAGCCGAAAGACGTCACGGCTTGGCAGTTCGACGAGGCCATGCGACGATTCCGGCCCGAGGCGATCGTCGTCCGTTGACCGGCCAGGTTGGAATGGCGC
>DATGWB010000044.1:0-5471 GCA_035299725.1 Thermoplasmata archaeon | reverse complement strand
CGAAGGCGATCCTCGCCCGGGACGTCGTCACGCCCCTGGACCTCGAGCGGCGGTTCGGCCTGACCGAGGCGCACCAGTCGCACGGAGAGATGGGTCCGGACCAGTTCTTCTCCTTTCGCCCGGTGCCCGGATGGTCGAACTACCGCACGCCTGTCCGGGGGCTCTACCTGTGCGGCGCGGGCGCGGGGCGTCGAGATCCTCCTGCGGTCTCCTGTGGAACGAATCCAAGTGCGGGGCGGACGCGCGGTCGGCGTGCGGCTCGAGGGGGGACGAACACTCGACGCGAAGGCCGTCGTCTCCACCGCGGATCCGAAGCGCACGTTCCTCCAGATGCTGGAACCCGACCAACTACCCGCGGAATTCCGGCGGTCCGTCGGCGCGATCAAGATGCACGGGGCCGCGATGAAGGTCAACTGCGCCCTTTCAGAGCTCCCTCGTTGGAACGCTGCCGACGCGACCCCGGGTCCGCAACATCGGGGAAGCACCTACATCGGACCGTCGATCGAGTACGTCGAGGATGCTTTCCTCGATGCGAAGTACGGACGGCCCTCCGAGCATCCCTGGCTCGAGGTCGTCACGCAGAGCGTCCTCGATCCGTCCGTCGCGCCGCGCGGGAAGCACACGCTCTCGATCTACGTGCAATATAGCCCGTATCACCTCGCATCCGGTTCCTGGGACGAACTCAAGGAGCCGTACGGGGACCGCATCGTCGAGACCCTGGCGGAGTACGCCCCGAACGTACCGAAGGCGATCCTCGCCCGGGACGTCGTCACGCCCCTGGACCTCGAGCGGCGGTTCGGCTTGACCGAGGCGCACCAGTCGCACGGAGAGATGGGTCCGGACCAGTTCTTCTCCTTCCGCCCGGTGCCCGGATGGTCGAACTACCGCACGCCTGTCCCGGGGCTCTACCTGTGCGGCGCCGGCACCCATCCCGGAGGCGGCGTGAGCGGCGCTCCCGGATACAACGGGGCCCACGCGGTCCTCGAAGACTGGGCGAGCCTGAAGGCCGCCTAGCTGGCGGAACGCCTCCGCCGGAGCCGCTTGATCAGTCGCAACGGATAGGCCAGGAACCGCTGCCCTTGCTGGTAGGCCCTCCGCGAGATCGCGTCCGCCGACAAGAACGCGTCTTTCAGTTCGACGAGCTCCGTCCGTGGTGAGAAGAACACGTAGACCGGGACGCCGACCGCGAGGAGGATGAGCGAGATCCCGATCAACCGGGGCGAGACGAGACCCATCAGGACGACGGAGAAGATCATCCCGGTCACCGGGATCGCGATCTTCCCGCGGAGGCCGCTCGAGATCCGCGGATGCTTCCGTTCGAGGAAGATCGTTGCGAAGCACGTCGCAAAGTAGACGAACGCGAGCAAGAAGACGGCCGAGTTGATCAGATCGGACAAGCCGCCGAGAAGGCTCGCGATGTAGGCCGTGACGCACAGGATGGTCAGACCGAGGTACGGCGTGTGGAACCGCTTCTGCTTGCGGCTGAACACGTGCGGGAGGAGGCCGTCAATCGACATCGCGTACGCCAAGCGCGACGTGCCGACCGTCCCGGATTCATCGGCCCCGGTGATGGACAGCAACGCGCCGACGCCGACGACGAGCGCAATCACCGAGGTCAAGAGCGCGGGCGAGCTGAAGGTCGCGCGCGCGGCATCGATGAGCGGACTCGTCGACGCGCCGAGGGCACTTCCGCCGACCGATCCGATGACGACGAAGTTCGTGAGGAAGTAGAAGGCGATCACGATCATCATGCCGGTCACGATGGCCCTCGGGATCGTTTTCCGGGGTTCGATCACCTCATCCGTCGGCAGCGTCGAGAGTTCGAATCCCGCATACGCCCAGAAGATCAGGACGAGGGCTTGGCCGAACGCAGCGAGGTCGCCGGTGAAGAACGGGAGGGAGTTCGACACGAATTTTCCCGGCTGAAGCGCGACGAAGGCCAGGCCGCCGAGGACGATGAGGACGAGCGGCGACAACTTCGCAATCGTGAGGACGTCGTTTACCCGTCCCGCAGCCTTGACGCCGACCAGGTTCGTGACGAGGATGATTGCGATGAACACCGCTTTCAGGATGACTTTGCCGAGTGCATCGATGCCCGGATCGAGCGCGACGAAGTATTGGGTGAAGGCGACCGGGAAGACCGCGAGGGAGAACCACTCCGCGAGCAGCAGGCTCCAACCGACGAGGAATCCGGGAAAGGGACCGGCGACCGCTCTCACGTAGGCGTAGGGTCCGCCGACTTTCGGCAAGATCATCACGCAGTAGGAGAAGGAGAGGGCGATCACCATCGCCATTGCGCCCGCCAGAATCCATGCCAACAGCGACGAGGGACCGATGAGTCGCGCGCCGATCGCGGTCGCGATGTACACGTCGGCACCGATGATCGATCCGACGACGAGACTCGTGACGTCGAACGTGTTCAGTTTGGCCGGTGCGCCCGTCCGCCTGCCTTCCCCGTGCGCCGGCATCGCTCGGCAATCGCTTCGGGTCTAAATACTGAATTGTGGGACCGAGGCAGGGGGCGCCACAGGTGGTCGCGAAGGAACAACGTGCGGTCGACGATTGTCCTACACCGATGGGCCCGCGGTTGAGCGACATCCGCTGCGCGAGCCGGAGTCCTCCAGGCACGTCATCGCGCGGCATTCCTGAAATCGATTTCCGGACCGGTTCCGCCGGCTGGTTATCACGAAAGATTTTGAACGAACCAAGTATTTAAAGCGGGCTTCCCGTGGTCAGCCGTTCTCAATGGCGAACTCGTTCCGAGAGGACTCGGAAGGAGTCGCGTCCACAGTCGCGACTCTCTTTGCACTGCTGTGCGCCGTGCTGTTCCTCCAGGCGGCTGTAATCTCCGTGATCCCCGCGCGGGAATACGCCGCCGAGCGCACGACCTCGGTCCAGGCGCTTCAGGCCCTCGACTACATTCGGTATGCGGCGGTCGGCGCCGCGGTCGCCGGAGGGCAATTCTCCGTCACCATCCCGCTCGGCACCCCGGCCGCTTCGGCCTTCTCGACCGCGAGCGACGGGACCCTCGCGTTCAACACGGGGAGCGTCGCGCCCGCGAACATCTCCCTCGCGTACGTCCCCACGATCCACGACAGTCGGATCACGAAGGTGGACCAGGACATCATCTTGGCCATCGACAGCTCCGGTTCGATGCAGCAGAACGATCCGGGCCGGTTGCGGATCCAGGCCGCGAAGGACTACATCGGCCGTCTCAGCCGACCGGACCGCGTTGCCAGCGTCGACTTCGACAGCGTCGCGCATCTCACGTTGGAGAACATCGGCGGCCCGGCGCACCACTTGTTCTCCACGTACAACAACGGGATCCCGGATTACAGTGGAGCGCAGACGGACCTCAACTCGATCGACCAAAGCGGGAGCACGAACTTCGGGGCCGCGCTCTTCGTGGCGAACAACGAGCTCATCTCGTTCGGGGTCCGAGGCAAGGCCTGGGTGATCATCCTCCTGACAGACGGCCAGAACACGTGTTGCCCGAACCAGGCCGCCGGCGACGCGCAGGCCCGACTCGAAGCGGCCCGGGCGAAGGCGAACAATATCACGGTCTTCACAATCGGACTCGGGCCCGATGCGGATGCGGCGCTTCTGCAGGAGATTGCGACGACCACGGGCGGGACCTACTACGCCGCGCCGACGGCCGATGCGATCCGGTTCATCTACTTGGAGATCGCGAACCACTACTCCGGATCCGTGGCGTGCGGCACGATCACGACGGCGAGTTCGCTAAGCGGCACTTTGACCCTGTTCCGAGGGAACCACCAGTACCCGGTCCAGACGATGAGCCTCGAGGCGGGCGGCGTCACCCTGTCCCAGCCCGGCGGGGCCACCATCCACCAGGGGATCCCGTTCGAGTATACGCCGCGCGACCTGGGGACGGGCAGCCTCCGCGTCACGATCATCACGTTTGTCGGCGCGCCGTTCCAGGCCGCGGGCTCGGACTACGCGTTCATCAACGCTCAATTCCTCTACGCCAATACGAACGTGCAGCCAATCATTCGGCCCAACCTGGGCGAACAGGCCACGGCCGTGGGCAACACGTCGGCCTATGTCCAGTACTGGGGTAGCCAGGGCGCTGCGACCCCGGGCGCCGTGGCGGCGGTCCGCCAACCGCTGAACCAGGCGCAGGCTCGCCTCAATTGGGGCAACACGAATGCGAGCGCCGGGAAGCTCTCGCTCGCGAAGTTCAACGTGGACAGCGCGCAGTCCCAGCTCTCCGCCGCGGTGACGGCGACGAACCAGCAGGTCACGCTCGGCAACATGCAATCGTGGCTCGGCAAGGCCGTGAACGACCAGATCTTCTTCACCGCGTGTCTGCTCACCCAGTGGACCAACTGGTACAACGGAATCACGCTGACGATCCAGAGTCCGAGCGCGGCCGCGTGGGCGCTGTGGTTCACGGACGCGTTCCGCGCCACCGGAGCCTTGACGACGTACGGCGTCTCGGGGACCACGGTCGTCCTCACGGTCAACGCCGTCGACCGGTTCACCGTCGATGAACGCGTGATTCAACTCAGCACGAGTTGACGTCCGTCGACCAACTAGGTTCGATCGCGGGGAAGGCCTCGCGGGACACTCAACACGGAATTTTCGCGAATCCACTAGGTAGGTCGCTCGATAATCGTCGCAAGGCCCATCCCGAACCCGATGCACAGGCTCGCGAGGCCGTAGTGGAGATCCTGTCGCTCCATCTCATGCAGCATCGTCGTGATCAGCCGCGCGCCGCTCATCCCGAGCGGATGGCCCAGGGCGATCGCGCCGCCATTCACGTTCAGCTTGGCGTCGTCGAAGCCGATCGTGTCCCGGGTGGCGATCGGGACGGACGCAAAGGCTTCGTTGACCTCCCAGATGTCGATGTCGTCGGCCTTCAGGTCCGCGCGGGCCAAGGCCTTTCGGATCGCCGGAATCGTGCCGTCGAGCATGATCGTTGGGTTCGTGCCCGCCACACCCGTGGACACGAACCGGGCGCGCGGCTCCAGCTTCAACTCCCGCGCCTTCTCCGGCGTGGTCACGAGGATTCCGCACGCGCCGTCGTTGATGCCGCTCGAGTTGCCGGCCGTGATGCGGCCGTCGGGCTTGAATGCGGGCGGGAGGGAGGCGAGCTTTTCGACGGAGGTGGTCCGCCGCGGATGCTCGTCCGTGTCGAACATCCTCTTGTTGCCACCCTCGTCGAACACCGGGACCGGTTCGATCTCTTTCTTGAAACGGCCTTCGTCGATCGCCCGGATCGCCCTCCGATGGGACCAGAGAGAGAACTCGTCCATCTGCTCCCGGGTGATCTTGTACTTGTCCGCGACGAGGTCGGCGGAGATCCCCTGCTGCACGATCTCGTATTTCTCCAGCAGCTTCGGGCTGAGCGCTCCGGCGTCGGAGCCCAGGGGCACGCGGGACATCACCTCGACGCCGCCCGCGATGACGACGTCGTTCTGACCTGTCATGACTTCCATCGCGGCGAA
>DATGWB010000043.1:0-3545 GCA_035299725.1 Thermoplasmata archaeon | reverse complement strand
AGCCCCCATGAATGGTCGAGCAACTCGAACAGCGACTCCCCGTTGCCCGAGGAGGGCAGATTCTTCAGGAGCGATTCCGCGTTCTTGCGAAGACGACCGCCCAAACGCAGGAATGCATCGGCGTCTCGGGCGTTTCGGTGGAGGCTCCTCGTCAGAGACTTCTCATCCTTCTTGTCGCCCTGCCAGAGGAAGTCGTGCAGAGCTCGTGTGTCGTGGCTGATTCGCTTGTCCAGCGTGACGAAACCGACCGCCATGATCTCCCTCCGGCAAATGCGGTCCATCGTCCATAAGCGTGTCGCACAGGTGCGCGGGATCACGACTGGATTTCGTACTGAGTGACGTCGGGCGGTTGGGTGGTGAGCGATAGAAGCGCGAAGAAGTCGCCACCGCGCAGCGGATCCGAACGGAGGCCCCCTTCGAGGCGCCGCAAGGAGTCCTCGTCGACGAACAACGCGACGATGACGCATTCCGTCGTCGGATGCTGGCCTTGCGCGAGCCACGCGTCCTTGCAACCGGGTGCCGCCCGGATCGCCGCAGCGTGCCGCCGGAGGATGTCGAGTCCTTCGACCTCTTTGCCCTCCTTGAACCGGAACCGCGAGAACCGGAGGAACACGTCCGGTCGAGGGCTCCTCTTTCCCAAAGACCTTCCGGAGACCGGCAAGTTTATGCCCGCCCGCCGGCGTGGCGCGGACAATGTTCAGTCGGAAGAATATCGGGGCGGAGCCCCAGAAGTGCGAGAAGTGCGGCTCCGACAAGGTCTTCTTCGTCCAGCACTCCCACGGGAACTATCCGATCCTCGATTACGTCTGTCCGAAGTGCGACCTCGGAGGCGAACAGGGTGTGCCCGACTGGTACATGAACCCGACCGGCAAAGACGACGCCCTCGAGGAGTGAACCTCGCCGGGATCGTCCATGACCGAGGTCGTCATCCGGGCGTTCCGGGTCAGCGGCTATGTGCCCGGACCCTGCCCAAAGTGCTCCAAAGAGGAGCGGGGCCTCGTGATGTTCGAAGACTACGCCCTCGGGTGGGAATGCCTTCAGTGCGGGGAGATTGGCCGGGCGGACCGCGTCGAGTGGATCGAGGGTCGCGACCCGGCCCTCGCGGGCCTGAACGACGAAGAGGAATGATCACAGCACGCCGCACGCCGGGCAGATGCCGCGGCCGTAGCATCGTTCGCATTTTCGTTCCATGCGCAAGACTCGTCGCTGCCCGCGACCCTTGCAGTGGGGACAGAATCCCGTGTCGCCGCAGCGGACGCACGGACGTTCGATCTTCCGAATGGTGAACGGAATCTGTTTGTTCGTCGGATCGGCATCGGCCAGGGCGTGCAGCATCTCGAGCGCTTGCGGCCGTCCCGACTCGCGATCGCGACGAAAGACGAGGGCGGCCTTCAGCATGCGGGCCTTCCAGTGATCCGGGGCGACCCGGAGGACATCGTCGATCGCTTCCGTGGCTTCATCGTACGCGCGCGCGACTTCGGGACTGTCCTGGAACTCGACGTCGTAATCGATCTCGCGGTGCAGCAAGTCCAAGCGACGGGCTTCGCGTGCGTGGTCCGAGAGGCGAATCGCCCTCGCGAGGTGGATGACCGCATACAATTCGCGGGCCTCCGGATCCTCGGGCAGCTCCGCCTGCGCTTCTGCGGAGAGACGGAAGGCGGCATCGAACTCGCCCCGCTCGAGGGCCGCTTTCGCCTCCGCCACTTTTGTCGACGTCACGTTTCCCAGCTACCAAAGGCGCGGTCGCCTTAAGGCTGCCTCCGGTCGGCCGGGGACGAACCTTCATCTTCCGTGAGACGTTCGGCTGCCGAAATGCAAGACGCGGACGCGTTCGATGAGGTCGTATTCCTCGGGATGGCCCGCAGCGCAAAGCGCGATCCCTATCGATTGTCGTTGTTCGGCGCCCACCTCGATTCCGGCGAACAGCCCCTCGTCCTCCTTCCCGTACAGGGCGGCACGCTCCTCGTCACGGACCGCCGCCTCCTGGAATTCCGCGCTCACCTCGAGGTCCACGGCGCATGGAATGTGAAGGAATTCCAAGGATACATGGTCCAGCGCTCGATCGACCGAGGATCCGTTCGGAAGATTGAACACGTCGTCCGCGCCGCGGTCGACAGCGCGGGCAACCGTCGGGTCGAGGACCGGCTTCAGTTGACCGTGTCCGAAGGCTTGGAGGACGTCCTCGTTTCGCGCGGACCCGAGCCGACCTTATCGGATGCCGACTTCGCGGTCTTGCGGGATGCGGTCCTCCGGCGTCAGGCGAAGTAGCCCGCGCTGCCGTCGATCCGACGAAGCAGCTCTTGCGCAGGTTCGTAGTCTGGGTTCGCGCGGAGGGCGGCGAGGAGCGATTTGCGCGCCTTCTCGCGCATCCCCTTCTGGAGGTAGACCCGAGCGAGGTTCGTGTGGGCGTAGAAATAGCAGCAGTACCGCGGCGCCAAGATGGCCCGCTCGAGCCACGGAATCGCGTCGTCCAGGCGATTCATCTCAATCAGGTAGGCGCCGATATCGTTGTACGGATTGCCGAACGACGGGTCGACGGTGATCGCGCGCTTGCACTCTTCGATCGCATCGTCGTAGCGGCCCATGAAGCTGAACGTCCACGCACGGAAGGTGTGGCCCTCTCCTGATGGCGCGAGCCGGATCGACCTCTCGTACGCGTCGGCGGCCCGCTCGAGCTCCCCGGCGCTTTGGAGGATGTACGCGGCTTGGAACGCCCGTCGCGCCGCATCCTTGCATGGTTCCTCCGCGCCGTCGAACGCGTTCAGGTCCAGCGGTCCGCCCGCGAAGGTGTCGACCACGATGTCCCGAAAGTGTTGGTCGTAATGGCCGGTCACGCGGCCCTCCCAGGCGTGCGCGAGGAGGTCCTCGACCGCGAAGAGCCGGCCGAAGTCGACCGGGGTCACCTCGTCCCGCGACCCTTCGACGGCCGCGGAAGGAGCTTCGTTGAACGTGATCTGGAGGGTCTCTCCCGAATTGCGGATGAGTTTCACGAATGCGAGATCGTGCACGCCGCGACCGCGCGCGATCAGGAAGCCCGGGTCCGCGAGCCGGGACAGGAGTTGGCGCGGCGGCGTGGCATCGAGGACGAGGATCCGGTCGAACGTCTCGTCGGGCACCGACGGAAGGACGCGGACGTCGCCGAACCCCGCCGCTTGCATCCGTTGAATCGTCCGGTTCCGTCGCTCGGTGTCCGTCTCGACGACGACCACCTGCTCCGGGCCGACGACTCCTGCGAGCAAGGCACCCGGATATCCACCACGGCAGCCTTCGACGAGGATCCGAAGGCCGTCGTGGAGCTCCAGCAGATCGAGCGCGGCGATGAGGCACCGCGCGGAAGGCATCGTCGTCGGGTGAGGCGCCTCGTGGAGCGGAAGCGGCATGTCGGCATAGGCGAGAAGCCCGAACGATTCCGGCAGGAACGATTCTTGTCGGACCCGGAGGAACGAGCGCTCGAGGTCCCCGGTGCGCAGAAGGCCGAGTCCCTTCAGCTCGGCGACCAGGTCGGATCGGGCCCACATCCGCGCTGTTCTCCAGAGGAAGCTAAT
>DATGWB010000042.1:0-6088 GCA_035299725.1 Thermoplasmata archaeon | reverse complement strand
GGACCAGTCGAAGCCTTCGCCGCCCCAGACCTGCTGTTTGAGGCCGTCCGCGCCGAACTGGTCGTAGATCCGTCTCTTCTCGTCGTCCGCGAGGACCTCGTACGCCTCGGAGATCTGCTTGAACTTCTCTTCCGCGGCCTTCGGATTGTCTTTGTTTAGGTCCGGATGGTGCTTCTTCGCAAGCCGGCGGTACGCTCGCTTGATCTCATCCTGGGACGCCCCGCGAGGGACGCCGAGCCTCTCATAGTAGTCTCCGTCGGCCATGTGGCGCCTCTTCCCGCGGGATCGCCCCGCTCACTTCTTGTCCACGTCCTCGAAGTCCGCGTCCACGACGCCCGGGTCCGCTGATCCGCCCGAGTCGCCGGCGCCCGGCGGGGGAGCTTCCGCCGGTCCGCCTTTTCCGTACATCTCGACGCCGATCTTCTGCGCCTCCTGGTTCAGGGCGTCGATCGCGGCGCGGAGCACGGAGATGTCGTCCGTCGTCAGGACCTTCCGGAGGGCCTCGAGCTTCTCCTCGACGGCCTTGCGGGTGCCTTCGGAGATCGCGGAGCCGTGCTCCTTCAGGAGCTTCTCCGTCGCGTAGACGAGTTGGTCCGCATGGTTCCGCAACTCGACGAACTCGCGGCGACGCCGGTCCTCCTCCGCGTGGCTTTCCGCATCGCGGACGGCGGAGTCAATCTTCCCCTTGTCCATGCGCTGGGGGGCCACAATCGTGAGCTTTTCCGTCTTCCCGGTCGCCATGTCCTTCGCGGAGACGTTCAGGATGCCGTTCGCGTCGATGTCGAAGGTGACCTCGATCTTCGGGACGCCGGCGGGCGCCGGCGGGATGCCCGTGAGATAGAACCGACCCAGGCTCACGTTGTCTCCGGCCATGGCGCGTTCGCCCTGGAGCACGTGGACCTCGACGCTCGTCTGTCCGTCCGCCGCGGTCGTGAAGGTCTCGCTTTTCCGCGTGGGGATCGTCGTGTTCCGCTCAATCAGCTTCGTGAAGATGCCACCCTTCGTCTCGACGCCCAGACTGAGGGGGGTCACATCGAGCAAGAGGATGTCCTTCACCTCGCCGCTGAGGACCGCGGCCTGGATCGCCGCGCCGAGCGCGACACACTGCATCGGGTCGACCGTCCGCTCCGCGGGCCGACCGAGGATCTTCTCGAACCGCGATTGGACGGCGGGCATGCGCGTCGGCCCTCCGACCAGGATCACGTGATTGACGTCCCGGTACTGCCACCCGGCGTCCTTGAACGCCTGGCGAATGGGCGCGTCGAGGCGATTCAGCACGGGCTCGATCAGCTGCTCGAGCTTCGCACGGGTGACCTTCTTCTCCAAGTGCACCGGCTGCCCGGACTTTTGGGCGATGAACGGCAAGTTGATCGTCGTCTCGGTCGCGCTCGTCAACTCGATCTTGGCCTTTTCGCCCGCGTCGCGGAGCCGTTGCATCGCCTGCTTGTCGCTTGAGACATCTACGGCGTGCTCGGCGCGGAACTCGGCCACGAGCCACTGGACGATCCCGTTGTCCATGTCCATGCCGCCGAGCTGGGTGTCCCCTGCCGTCGCGATGACCTCGAAGACCCCCTCGCCCATCTCCATCAACGTCACGTCGAACGTGCCGCCGCCGAGGTCGAGGACGGCGATCTTGCCTTCTCCTTTCTTGTCGAGGCCGTACGCCAGGGCGGCCGCCGTCGGCTCGTTGACGAGACGGAGGACATCGAGGCCCGCGATCTTGCCCGCATCCTTCGTGGCCTGTCGCTGGTTGTCGTTGAAGTAGGCCGGCACCGTGATCACGGCCTGATTGATCGGCTGGCCGAGGAACGCCTCCGCGTCCGTCTTGATCTTCCGGAGGATCATCGCGGAGATCTCCTGCGGCGCGTAGTCCTTCCCATCGATCCGGACCTTGTAGTCGGTCCCCATCTTCCGCTTGATTTGCATCACGGTCCGATCGGGGTTCAGGACCGCCTGGCGCTTCGCCGGTTCACCGACGAGGATCCCCTCTTTCGTGAAGGCCACGACGGACGGGAACATCTTCCCTCCGTACGCGCTGCCCTCGGCGCTCGGGATGATCCGAGGCGTTCCCCCTTCCATGTACGCGGCCTCGGAGTTGGTGGTGCCGAGGTCGATTCCAATGATCTTAGCCATTTGTTTCACCTCTGTTCTTGACGACGATGACTTGAGCGGGACGCAAGATGCGATCGTAGAGACGGAAGCCCTTCCGCACGACCGCCTTCACGGTGCCGTCTTTCATCTCGGGATCGGGCACCTGCTCGATGCAATCCATCTCGTACGGGTCGAAGACCCGCCCCTTTGCGGGAATCTCCTGGAGGCCGACTTCCTGGAGGACCTTCACCAGGTTGTCACGGACCATCCGGACGCCTTCCCCGGCCTTGCCCTCGAGCGCCGCGACCGCGGCGTCCATTTCGTCGGCGATCGGCAAGAGGCGCGAAAGGAGGAGCTCATGGGCGAACTTCACGACCGTCGCGGCGTCCCGGTCGACCCGCTTGCGGTAATTCTCGAACTCGGCCTGGAGATACTTCAACTTCGTCAGCAGTTCCTCGTTTTGGCGGCGCAGCTCCGCGAGCTCGTCGCGTGAGGTGGACTCGGCCGATTCCGGAACTGTCGCGTCCTGCGCCTCGTCTTCGTCCTGTAGCGCGGGAGATTTCTCGTTCATCTCAGATACCTCTCTTGAATCGAACGCGGTGCGCGCGGACCCGACGGAGGGTCACGTCGAGGACGCCGTTCCGGTACGTGACATTGACCGTATCCGGCTCGACCGTCTGGGGCAGTTCGATCTCGCGATGGAACACCCGCCCTTCCGCGTTCAGCGCGTGGACTGTGAGCCGGTGCTGGGTCGTGGTGACTTCCAAGGTTTCACGGGATGCGCCGCGGAGTTCGAGGGTGACGTAGATCGAAGAGGTATCGACGACCACTTCCGAGATGGGCTCCCCGGTCAGATGACTCTCGTCGGCAACGGGCGAGGGAGGCCCCAACGCTGCCGGGCTCGTCCCTCCCGCCGCAGGGAGACTCCGGTGGGCGCCCAGGCGCCCGAGGATGCGGTCGATGGCGTCGGGGGAGGGACGCTCCCCCTCGCCGGACGGTTCCGAGACCATGGGGACCTCCGAGGCCCCCGGAAGGGGCCCCTCAGAAATCTTCGCCTTCGCCCCCATCGCCGCCTTCGCCGCCCTTGCCGGCGCCTGGGCCTGCGCCCCCGCCAGACCTGGCTGCGATGACGTCGTCGATCCGAAGCACCATGACCGCCGCATCCGTCGCCGAGGAGATTGCCTGACTCCCGACCCGGATCGGCTCGATCACGTTCTCTTTCTTCATGTCGGAGACCTTGCCGCTGAAGACGTTGATCCCCGCGGACTTGTTCCCCTTCTTGTGTTGCTGGCGCAGCTCGATCAGGATGTCGATCGGGTCCAAGCCCGCGTTCTCCGCGAGGGTGCGCGGGATGACCTCGACGGCGTCCGCGAACGCTTCGATGGCGATCTGCTCGCGCCCGCCGACGGTCGACGCGAAGTCGCGCAGGGCCAAGGCAATCTCCATCGCACTCGAACCGCCGCCGGTGATGACCTTGCCGTCCTCAATCGCGACCGCGACGACGCTCGTCGCGTCTTCGAGGGACCGTTCGAGCTCATCGACCACATGCTCGGTGCCTCCGCGCAGGAGGATCGAGACCGCCTTCGGGTTCTTGCATCCCGTGACGAACGTCATCTGGTCGTCGCCGATCTTCTTCTCGTAGACCTGCTTGGCGAAGCCGAGGTCGTCTTTCGAGAGCTCGTCGAGCTTCGTCACGACCTTGCCACCGGTCGCCTTCGCGAGCTTCTCCATGTCCGACTTCTTGACCCGGCGCACGGCGTAGATCTCCTGCTTCGCGAGGTAGTGTTGTGCGAGGTCGTCGATGCCCTTCTGACAGAAGATCACAGTCGCGCCGCTCTTCCGCACGATCTCGACCATGCGCTTCAACATCGCCTCTTCCTCGTTGAGGAAGGCTTGGAGTTGGGTCGGGTCCGTGATCTCGATCTTCGCGTCGATCTCGGTCTTCTTGACCTCGAGGGCCGCGTCGACGAGGGCGATCTTCGCGTCCTTCACTTCGCTGGGCATCCCGGGGTGCACGCGTTCCTTGTCGACGATGATGCCGTCGACGAGTGTCGTGTCCGCGATCGAACCGCCCTGCTTCTTGACGATCTGGATGTTGTCATCGTCGACGAAGTACGATCCGTCGGCTCGCTGTTCCGCGACCGTCGTCACCGCCTTCACGGCGATGTCCGCCAAGAGCTCCTTGTGGCCGCTTGCGGACTTGGACGACATCGAGGTCATCCCGACCTTCTTCAGAGTGTCGACTTCCTTGATCGAAATCTTCGACGCGACCTTCTCGAGAACTTCGTGGGCCTTGTCCGAGGCCTGGCGATACCCGGCCGCAATCACGGTCGGGTGAATGTTCTGGTCGATGAGGTCCTCCGCTTTCTTAAGTAGCTCCCCCGCCAAGATCACGGCGGTCGTGGTGCCGTCCCCGGCCTCCTCGTCCTGGGTCTTCGCGACCTCGACGAGCATCTTCGCCGCGGGGTGTTCAATGTCGATCTCCTTGAGGATCGTAACGCCATCGTTCGTGATGACGACGTCCCCGAGGCTGTCCACGAGCATCTTATCCATGCCGCGCGGGCCTAAGGTCGACCGCACCGCATCCGCGACGGCCTTCGCCGCCGCGATGTTGTTGAACTGCGCTCCCTTGCCGCGCTCGCGGCGCGTCCCTTCCTTCAGGACCAGAATCGGCGTACCTGCTGGCATCATGTAAGTTCCTCCGAATATCGGATTCGGACGCTTGCCTATACTTGGACTTCTATATAAGCGTAGCGTCGACGGTCATACTCGCCCCCCGCTAGCCCACTACCGTGGGCTTGTCGAGTGAGCGTCCGGCCTCACCGTCGCGACCGGTACAAGGCAAGCCCCCCATCTGGGTTGCCGGTGTGAACCGGAGTACATCGCTGCCCATAATTCTATATCAAGAAACACGGTGGGTCGGCCAATGAAGGAGCTTCTCCTCGAGCTCGCGGAGGCCGTCCATCACGCGGTCGAGGAGCTCGCCGAGGACCCCGCCGAGGTCGTTGGACACGGGGCCGACGGTGCACCCAGCGCGCGCATCGACCGGGTCGCGGAGGCCGCTGTCCTTCGTGTCCTGGATTACGAAGACGCCCGCGTGAACGTCCTGAGCGAAGAGGCCGGCTTCATCGATCGGGGCGGCGACCGGACCATCGTCCTCGATCCGATCGACGGAACCCACAACGCGCTCCGAGGCGTGCCGGCTTATTCGGTGTCGATGGCGATCGGCCGGTCGCACCTCGCGGACATCGAAGAGGGGCTCGTGCGGGACCTCGTCTCGGGTGCGACGTATTACGCGGCCAAGGGACAGGGGGCGAAGCTCAACGGCCGATCGATTCACGTTCATCCATACGATCCCAAAGACCTTCTCTTCACCGTGTACCTTGGAAGCAACGCGCACCCGGACTCCGATCGTGTCGCCCGCCTCGCCAGGCGAGTCCGGAGCCTCGGCGCGGCATCGTTGGACCTGTGCTTGGTGGCCCGCGGCGCGGCGGATCTGTATTACATGCACAGCGGGGTCGTCGACACGAAGCTCCGCGCAGTCGACATCGCTGCGGGCACGCTGATCGTCCGGGAAGCCGGGGGGCTCGTCCTCGACATGAACGGGCGGGATCTCGACCTCCCCCTCGAGTCGAAGGCAAGGACCGATCTCGTTGCCGTTGGAGATCGGCGGGCGTGGGAGGCCATCCGATGAAATTCGGCGTCACCGCGAATCCGCACATCCCGAGTGCGTTGGACTCCGCGAAGCACATTGTCGGGCGGCTCGAATCGGCCCACGAGGTCCTCCTCGAATCGGATCTGGCCCGGGTCTTCGGCCGCAACGGAGTGCCGCTGGCCCACATGAAGGCGGACGTAATCCTCGCGATCGGAGGCGATGGCACGATCCTCCGCGCCCTGCAGCTATCCGACACCAAAGTCCTCGGGATCAACTCGGGATCACTCGGGTTCCTCGCAGAGGTCTATGCGGAGGAGGTCGACGAGTACCTGGACCGGATCG
>DATGWB010000041.1:0-9127 GCA_035299725.1 Thermoplasmata archaeon | reverse complement strand
CTCGAGCAGGCGTATCCGCTCTTCATCATCGCCTCCCGCGCCTGCATCGGCTGGTTGACGATCAGGCTGACGTATGATCGCCCGCCCGCAGATTCGGCGCCGATCGCATCGATGTTGATGCCCGCGTCTCCCAGGATCGCGGCGAGCTTCGCGAGCTCCCCCGGCCGGTCCGGGACCTCCACGTCAATTTGGATCATGTCCCCCTCCGAACGGACATAGGCGTGCGAGGCTACAAGGGTTACGCGCCGCCGTTGGGCGGCGAATCGCTTATGGGCTGCCCTTCTCTCCCCGGCTCGGTTCGATGCGCTACACACTGGCCTACGTCGGGATTCAGGTTCGGAACATTGAGCGTTCGATTTCCTTCTATCGGGATGTCCTGGGGATGCGCCTCGTGCGCCGTCAGCGCGTTCCGGAAACGGACGGCGAATGGGCGGAGCTTCGCAGTGCCGGGTCCAAACAGATGCTCGAGTTGAACTGGTATCCGGACGGTTCGAAGTTCTTCACCGGCCCGTATCGCAACGGGGACGAATTGGATCACATCGCTTTCGCGTGCGCGGATGTCGAGCGGTCCTACCGCGAACTGATCGCGAAAGGGGCGCGAAGCGGCCATCCTCCTTTCACTGAAGGAGGGAGCATGCTCGCGTATGTCGAAGATCCGGATGGGATTTGGATCGAGTTGAGCGGGCCGGCTCCCCGTGGCGACTAGGCCCGCGACGGGGCAGGCGCGAGCACGATCCGGGCGTCGACGGCTCGGTAACCCTTCCCCTCCGGGAGGACGATCACCGGATTGAGGTCGATTTCCTGAATCCGGTCGGAATCCGACACGAGCTGGGCGAGTCGCAGGAGGGCGTCCTGCAACGACTTCACGTCCCGGGGAGGTTCGCCCCGCACTCCTTGCAACAGCGGATAGGTCCGGATCGATTCGATCATGCGCATCGCGTCCCGATCCGTCAAGGGCGGCAGTCCGAACGCAACATCCTTCAGGTACTCGACGTAGATCCCACCGAGTCCGAAGACAAGGCACGGCCCGTAGACCTTGTCTCGGGTCATGCCCAGGATGACCTCGGTGCCGCCGGTCACGAACTCTTGGACGAGGAATCCGTCGAGGGCGACGCCTCGGTCCTGGAGGCGGCGGGCCAGGCGTGACGCCCCTTCGAGCAGGTCCTCCTTCCCGCGGACATCGAGGAGGACCGCTTGCAGTTCGGACTTGTGCACGAGACCGGGGCCAACCGCCTTCACGACGACCGGGTAACCGATTTCCGCCGCGGTGGCCAGCAAGTCCTCCACGCCGCGGACAAACCGGGTCTTCGCGGTGCGAATCCCGTACGCCTCCAGGAGGCGGTTCGCCTCCTCGGCGCGCAACACCGTTCGATTCTCCGCCCGCCCTTGGACCAAGACGGATTCGGCAAGGCCGCGATCGACCGGGAAGGTACGAAGGTCTCCCTCGTCCCGGTCCCGGTATCGGGCGTACCGGTGCATCGCGGCGAGCGCCCGCGCCGCGCTCTCCGGATACGTGTACGAGGGCACGCCGTGCGTGACGAGCTCGACGAAGCCCGCACTGTCCTGGGCGCGGCCGAGGAAATTGCACAAGACCGGCTTCGAATGCTTTCGGGCGATCTCCCAGATTGCGCGGGCGACGTCCACCTCGTCGACTCGGACGGGCGGCACGTAGATCGCGATCGCGGCGTCGACCGATTCATCTGCGAGGACGGCGTCCATCGCGCGGCGGTAATCGTCGAGGCTCCCTTGCGGAGTCAGGTCGATCGGGTTCTGGAGCGACGCCTCCGGAGGAGCCCAGCGCTTCATGTCCGCCCGAGTCGCCGGCGACAGCTCCGCGAGCCGGAGCCCGTGGGCGACCAGCTCATCGACACACATGATCGCCGGGCCGCCCGCATCCGAGACGACGGCCACGCGGTCGCCGCGGGGCATGGGCTGCAAAGCGAACGCCATCGCCAGGTCGAAAAGCTCCTCGATCGAGTTCGCCCGCAGCACGCCGGTCTGAGAGAACACAGCTTCTGCGGCGAGGTCCGAGCCGCCCAAGGAACCGGTGTGCGATACCGCCGCGCGGCTTCCCGCCTCCGATCGACCCGATTTCACCGCGATCACGGGCTTGTCTTTCGTGGTCTCGCGCGCGATCCGGACGAAATTCTGCGGGTTGCCGAAGTTCTCGATGTATGCGAGGATCAGCTTGGTGTCCGGGTCCTCGTGCCACATCTGGAGGAGATCGTTCAGGCTCACTTGCGCCTTGTTCCCCAGGGAGCAGAATTTCGCGAACCCGACGCCCAGTGATTTGGCATGGTCCAGGATCGCAATCCCGAGGGCGCCGCTCTGTGTGGCGAGCGAGATTCCGCCGGGCAACGGCGGCGTCGGCGCGAACGTCGCATCCATGCGGATTTCGGGATGGGTGTTGATCACGCCCATGCAGTTCGGGCCGATCATCGTCATGCCGTACTGCGCGCAGACCGCGAGGAGCCGCGCCTCCCGGTCCATTCCGACGTCGCCGATCTCTCGGAAGCCCGCGGTGATCACGACGAGCCCTTGAACCCCCTTCTTCCCGCAATCTTCGACGGCTTGGAGCGCGACCTCGGCCGGTACGGTGATCACCGCGAGGTCCACCGCGTCGGGGATCTCGAGGACGCTCGGGTATGCACGGATCCCGTGGATGCTCCTCGCCTTCGGATTCACGGGATAGACGGTCCCCTGGTAGTCGTTCGAAATGAGATTGTGCAGGATTTCGTATCCGATTTTCCCGCGGTGACGGGACGCGCCGACGATGGCGATGGACGACGGCGAGAAGATCGCATCGAGTCCCGTGCGGGACATCGGGCCGGCCAAACCCTCGGCGCGGCTTGAAGGTTCTCGCCTCGTCCGAAGCGGCGGCCGTTATCCGGTTGCGAAGTCGGTATCACCCGGGATAACGGCGCCATTTGAGTAATATATACAAGCGGAGAACGGGGACGCACTGGGCCGGGGAATGCCCTCGCCCGGGAGACGCCCGCCTCGTATGCGCACCCACCCCTCGCGGTTCTCGATGAGAAGCGTGGCGGTGGCTTTCATGCTCCTCGGCTCGATCGCGGCGGTCCTACTCGTCAGCGCTCCGACCGTGAGCGCGACCACGTACGTCCGAGGGGTGTACACGACCGACGTGACGTGGGGTGTGGCCGACACCGTCTACATCGCGACGGGTGCCGTCACGATCCGAGCTCCTTGGACCCTGACCATCATGCCCGGGACGACGGTGAAGTTCGATCCGGGCGTCCACCTCTTCGTCGAAGGGCAGCTAAAAGCCGACGGGACCTCGGTGAAGCCGATCACCTTCGCCCCGAACAACACGGCATCCGTGTTCCCGTGGGCCGGCATCCAATTCAACGCCAGCTCATCCGGCTCCGTTTCCTGGTCGACGTTCGATCGCGTCGACCGAGCGATTTCGGCGACGGACAGCTCTCCGGATATCATCAGCAACAAGGTCATCCAAGCGGGAGCCGGATTCGTGTTCCTCCGGTCGTTGAGCGTTGTCTCGAGCAACACGATCGTCCGCGCGACGAACGTGGGCGTGTACGCGAACGCCTCCAGCGTCCAGATTTCCGGCAACGCGATCAACAACACAGCGATCGGGATCCAGATCGAGCAGCCGGGCTTCCCGACGATCTCGGGCAACACGATCACGAACGTGAGCAGCGGCTTCGCGATGGGGATCCTCGTGATCGGCGGGGCGTCCGCGTCGATTGACGGAAACACGGTCCAGGGCGTCCGCGGCTCCGCAGGAGCCGCCGGGATCGGTCCGGGAGCCCCCGGGCGCGACGGCTCGATTGGCGTCGGCATCTACGTGTCTGGGGCGCCCTCGGCCTCGATCGCGAGCAACACCGTCGACAGCGTGAGCGGAGGACGTGGCGGCGACGGTCAGGCCAACACCGGAGGCGCGGGAGGTCATGGCGGCAACGGGGGTTCCGCCGCGGGCATTGTCGTCGCCGGAACGACGAATCCCATCATCCAGGGGAACACGATCACAACCATGGTGGGCGGAAACGGGGGATCGGGCGGCGGGAGTGCCACGACCACGACCGGCGGCCGAGGCGGAGACGCGGGCACGGCCGTCGCCATCGAAGTGGCGAATTCAATTGGAACCAGTCAGTTATTCACCAACACAGCCAACGGCCTAGCCGGCGGCGGTGGGGGACTCGGTGGAAACGGCGGGACGACGAACGGGAACGGCGGCACGGGCGGCGACGCAGACGCGGTGTTTCTGATTGCTGCGAGAAACGTCGATGCGAGCGGTAACTCTCTCCAGAACATCCGGGGCGGAGTCGGGGGAAACGGGGCGGTCGCGGGTGGAGGATCCGGGAGCGGCGGGACCGGCGGCGCGGCGAACGGGGTCGCGGTCTTCTCCGTCTCCGGCCCGGCGATTGTCCACGCCAACACGTTGACGACACTCATTGCGGGGGACGGAGGCCGCGGCGTCCGCGGCGGATTCGGCGGCAACGCGACCGGGGTCGTCTTCTTTGGGAACAACGACGGTGCGTTCAACAGCACCCAGGCCAGTTTCAACCAACTCGATACGATCACCGCCGGGGCCGGAGGCGTCGGCACGCGGTTCGGAGGCAACGGGGGTACGGCGGCGGGGATCGCGGCCGTGTACACGTCCCCGGCCTTCTCGTCGAACTGGGTCGTCACCATGCAAGGCGGCCGGGGTGGGGACTCACTCATCGGGACGAACGGTGGCCGCGGCGGAGATGCGTACGGCGTCATCTCGGGACTCGTCTTGAACGGCCTCTCCGCGGGGGATACGATTACAAGCGTGACGAAAGGCGGAGCGGGAAATGGCCCCCCGATTCAGACGTCGTATGCGGACGGATACTACCTCATCGGCAACAGGACGTTCAAGATCCGCTTCACTGCCGACAACGCGACGCTCTCGTCGATCGGGAGCTACGAGTTTTTCGTAGACAATTACACGGAAGCGATTGCGGTGAACAGTCCGTTCACGAAGCTCGCGGTGATGGCCGCGGGAAATCTCACGGTCCGGAACTTCCTCGAGGTCGATGCCCTCTGGCCGAACGCCTTCACGCCGGTCGCCGGGGCCCACATCAAGGTCTTGGACGGCAGCACGACGATCTGGGATCGCACCGCGCCTTCCGGCATCCAATCCTGGATCCTCGTCACGGACCGTATCTACGTGAACTCGCCGATCCCGACCGACAACGTGACCCAAGTCAGCGTGACGTACCCATCGTACAGTTTCACCAACGACCCGCGGTCCGTCAACATGGGGACGAGCCACACGGAACCGTTCGTGATGGTCGACAAGGACGCCCCGACGTCCGCGGCCAGCCCCATGCCGACGTATGAGAACACGCTCACCTTCTGGGTCCCGTACGCCGCTTCGGACGGGAACGGCACCGGGGTGGCCAACATCACCCTGTGGTACCGGACGGCCGGGAGCGCGATCTGGATCCAGTACTCCGTCCAACCCGGCGGGAACTTCGGCTTCCTCTCGTTCACGGCCTCGGCCGACGGGATGTACGAGTTCGCCACGACGGCGCAAGATGCCTCGGGGAACAAGGAATCCCTCCCGTCCGCGAACGATACGTGGACGATCGTCGACACGGTCCGGCCGGGCTCCCATGTGAATGCGTTGGGCCAATACGAAAACCGGAGCGCGTTCCTCGTCTCCTGGGGACCGGATGTTGGCACGACGGACATCGCGTCCTACACGATCCAATACAATGCCGGAGCCGCCGGTTGGACGAACTGGCTCGTCGGCACGACCGGGACGTCCGGGACGTTCACGGCCTCGGGTCAAGGGATCTACGCGTTCCGGTCGATCGCCACGGACGCCGCGGGCAACGTCGAGGTGCCCCCGGCGGCGAACGACACCTGGACGATGGTCGATACGATCGCTCCGACCTCCCGCACGTTGGCCCTGCCGACGTACGAGGCGTCCCTCACTTTCATCGTCTACTGGGGGCCGACCGAGGGGACGACGGACGTCGCGACATACCACATTCAACGGAATGACAACGGGGCCGGCTGGACGGACTGGATCGTGGCAACGGCGGCGACGACCTCGGGAATGTTCACGGGCCAGGATGGCCACACATACCAGTTCCGCTCGGTCGCCACGGACCACGCCGGAAACACGGAAACGGTGTCCGGAAACGAGTCGTGGACGATCGTGGACGTCACACCACCCGACTCCGCGGTGACGACGTTACCGAGATACGAGAACGCCCTCCAATTCGCGGTCGCATGGGGCCCTGTCGTCGGCACGACGGATATCGCGGCCTATAATATTCAATGGAAAGATGGATCGAATCCCTGGACCGATCTCGTGGGATATACGAACACGACAGCGACTGGCGCGACGTTCGTCGGGCAAGACGCCCACGTCTACGCCTTCCGCTCGATCGCCCGGGATCGCGCGGGGAACGTTGAGACGGCTCCCGCGACGAACGACACGTGGACCGTCGTCGATGTCACAAAGCCGTTCGTGACGGATTCCCGGCCCGTCGGATCGAACACGAACCTGACGCCCTGGATCGTGGTGACGTTCAGCGAGCCCATGAACCGGAGTTCCGTCGAGGCCGCGTTCTCGCTCACGCCCGCGATCGACGGCGCATTCGTCTGGAGTTCGGATTCCCGCGTCATGACCTTCGTCCCGGCGCGCGACCTCGATTCCGGGGCGACCTACTTCGTCGTGATCGATCCGACCGCGCGCGATCTCGCCGGGAACACGATGGTGTCGTCAAAGACGTTCCAATTCGCAACGGCCCCGGGCTTCTTGGCGCAGTTCTGGTGGATCCTCGTCCTCGTCGGCGCGGCAGTCGCCGCGGCCGCGTTCCTCATCCTGCGTCGTCGAGGGGCCGAGATGTCGAAGCCCGCCGCCCCGCCGCCAGCCACGACCGCGAACACGAGCGACGCGATCGTCGAGGACGTGTTCCTCCTCAATCACAAGGACGGCCTCCTGATCAAGCACGAGACCCGACGGCTCAGACCCGACGTCGACACGGACATCTTGAGCGGCATGCTCACGGCCGTGCAGGCGTTCGTCAAAGATGCGCTCCGCGGGGACGACTACGCCGACCTGAATGAGATGACGGTCGGCCACATGCACATCCTGATCGGCCGGGGTAAGTGGCTCGTGCTCGCGGCTCGAATCGAAGGCGACGGCTCGCAGAGCTGGACCACCCAGATCGAACGATGCATCAAGGACATGGAAGATCATCACTGGGACCAGATCGAGGATTGGGACGGGGACATGGGCCTCGCACGGGTCCTCACCCCGTACATCAAGAAGTTGATCCAGGGCGGCTACACGTAAGGACGTCGCGCCCGTGATGCGCGATTGCGCGGTGCAATTTCATGTGAGTCCGTTCGCTACAACAAAAAACTGCGTGCGAATCGCGACCGCGATCACGTTCCTCCGGAGGACGCAACGATTTTCGCAGGCGTCGACGGATTGTCGCATCTTCAGTACCGATAACAAAAGCTTTAATTCCGGATGCCACTTTCTAACAAGGGATGGGACGAGGCGGCAGCTTGTTCCACAGACTCGCGTCTCCAGAGCGGATGCCGTCGTGTCCTGAACGACTCGCGTGCGCAAGCCCGCGGTGATCCAAAAATGGCGAGTGACGAGGGCGACGGGAAGGTGTCGAAGTCGGCGGAAGAAGTCCGAGACGAGTTCGAGGAGAAGATGGATCGCCTCCGCCGGCAGTACGAGCGCGACCTCCACTCCTTTCGCTACGAGATCGAGGAACGGGAGTACCGCCTAAAGGCGTACGAAGACAAGTTCAACAAGATCAAGCAACCGCCGCTCCTCTATGCCTACGTCGTCCGCAAGGAAGGCCCCGACCTCGACGGAAACCAAGTCGTCGTCGCGCGCGCGACGGAACTGCTCAAGGTCTCGACCGGGTTGGTCGACAAGTCGCAGCTCGGCGTCGGCCAATACGTCTGGGTGCACCCGCAGACGTACGCGATCGTCGAAGGCAGCGCGGTGCGCAACGAGGGCGTGATCGCGAAGGTCGTCGACATGCTGGACGGCAAACTCGTGATCTCCGTGGAAGGGGACATGGAAAAGCGCCTGATCGATTGCGACAAGAACGTCTTCAAGAAGCTCAAGCCCGGATTCCAGATCGGCGTCCTGCCTCCGACGATGGAGGTCCTCGACATCCTCCCGAACCTCGAGGTCAAGTCCCTCCTCCTCGGCGAGAAGCCGAACGTGACGTACGGCGAGATCGGCGGGCTCATGGAGGCGATCGAGCGGATCAAGGACGTCGTCGTGCTGCCGTACCAGGAGGCGAAGCTGTTCGCGCAGATCTCCCTCCAGGCGCCGCGCGGGATCCTGCTCTACGGTCCCCCGGGTTGCGGCAAGACCCTCCTCGTGAAGGCGATCGCGACGGAGAACGACATGACGTTCTTCAACGTCAGCATCGCGGACGTCCTCTCGAAGTGGGTCGGGGAGAGCGAGCGCATCATCAAGGAGATCTTCCGCCAGGCGCACGAGAAGAAGCCGAGCATCGTCTTCTTCGACGAGATCGAGGCGCTGTTCACGGTCCGCGGCATGATGGACACGTCCGGCGTCCACAAGAACATCATCGCGCAGATCCTGAGCGAGATGGACGGCCTGGTCGAGCTGCACGATGTCTTCGTGATCGGCGCGACGAACCGCGCGGACCTCGTGGACCCGGCCCTCTTGCGGCCGGGGCGGTTCGACGAGATCATCGAGATCCCGCGTCCGGACCGCAGGGCGGCGGAAGAAATCCTTCGGATTTATCTGAACGAGGCCTTGCCGACTGCCGAGAGCCTCGACGAGACGTTCGGGGGCCACAAAGAGGCGGTCGACGCGCTCCGCCGCTTCGTCCTCGACGAACTCTATGGAGAGAACAAGTGGGTGAAGGTCAAACTCGACGCCGAGGCGAAAGAGGCGATTAAGACCGTGAAGCGGAAGGACATCATCTCCGGCGCCATCATCGAGGCCATCGTGACGACTGCGAAGAAGAACTTCGTGAAGCGGGTCATCCAGCTGAAGAAGACGGAGCGGAAGAAGGAGGGCCTCACGATGAAGGACCTCGAGATGGCGATCGACGAGGAGTCGAAGGAGCACGCGATCACGGAGATGTACGTCTACGAG
>DATGWB010000040.1:0-13020 GCA_035299725.1 Thermoplasmata archaeon | reverse complement strand
CCGGATTCCGGGACGGGCACGATGATGTCCGCCTCGACCGGATACTCCTTCGCAAGCTGCTCACCGATTTTCACGCGGGCGTCATAGACGAGACGCTCGTCCAAGACGCTGTCCGGGCGCGCGAAGTACACCCACTCGAACATGCAGTGCGCGGTGTGGTTCGGATGGGGGAGCCGCATCGAATCGAAGCCGTCCGGCCGGAGCTCGACGATTTCACCCGGCTTCAGGTCGCGGATGAACTTGAACCCGAGCGTGTCGAACACGACGCTCTCCGACGCGATCATGAACCGTCCGTTCCCTTCCCCGATGCACAGGGGCCGGATCGCCAACGGATCACGAACCGCATAGACAGTGTCGTTGATCATCAGCGCGAGGCTGTACGCCCCGACGAGTCGCGAGGTGAATTCTTTCAAGGCTCGCTTGACGTCGCCGCCCGAGTTCACGATCTCGTTCGCGAGCAGTCGGACGATGACCTCGCTGTCGGATGTCGTCATGAAGGCCCAGCCCTTCTTGCTGAGCTCCCCACGGATCTCGTCCGCGTTCGCGATGTCTCCGTTGTGCGCGAGCGCGATGTCCCCATACGACGTCTTGACGACGATCGGCTGGGCGTTCTCGAGGACGCTCGATCCCGTGGTAGAATAGCGAACGTGGCCGATCCCGTTGTTCCCGCGCAGGTCCATGAGGTCCTCCTTCGAGAAGACCTCGTGCACGAGGCCCATGCCCCGCTTGGATTTCATCTCGCCATTGTATACCGCGAGACCCGCGGACTCCTGGCCGCGATGCTGGAGGATGCGCAAGCCCAGGAAGAGGTCCGTCGTCACCGGCGAAGTGCCCGAGCAGCCGATGATCCCGCACTTCTCGCGCGGGCGAAGGTCGGAGACCTCCGACACGACCTGGTCGACGGACATCGTCAATGCCTCTTCGCCCAGGAGTACCCTCGAAGTTTCTTCATCCGTCCGAAGCCGCAGGCGGCGCAGTACTTCTTCTGCTTGTGATACGCACGCTGACCGCAGCGCCGGCACCGGATGTGGACGCTCCTCCGTCCCATCTTGCCAAGCGACGCGGTCCCCTTCGTCATGCAGGCCACCCACGTCATGGGGAGATGTAGATAACGTTGTCTCCACGGACAATCGCGAGGTCCATCTTCCGCTGGGCCTGGTTGTCCTGCATCTCCTCCGCGTTGCGGAGGACGAGGTTCATGTGCGGGTCGAATCCATCGAGGATTCCGCGGTACCCTCGCCCGCCTTTCAGCTCAACCATCACGTTCGAACTGATCCGTTGGTTGAGGAGCGAAAGCGGCTTAATCATCGGACCACGCCGCAGCCATGGAGGCGGCGTACTTAAAGGTTTACGGGAGGGGTGACGCGAGGATGGAACTCTCGACGATTGTCACGGATTTCGGTGAGCCCGCTTCCCCTCGTTCTCGCGTCGGTTGCCCTTCGACGGATCCACGAGAAAACCGGAGTCCCGGAGAATGTCCATGCCCACGATCATGTGATATCGCATGTCCTTGCGATCGGTAATCGCCACGGCGACATCGAACTCTCGGCCCGCGATCACCACGCGGGCGTCTACGACGTCGCGCTCTTCCGGCTCGTGCGCGGCGGCCGCCCGAACGCGGACCCGATCGAACACGGGGCCGAGGCCCGCCCGCGCCGCGAGGTCCGTGTCGAGGCTGGTCCGTGCCGCGCCGGTATCGATCCTCGCCAGGACCCGGATATCGCCCTTGGTCCCGCGGAGGGTGACCTCCTCGACCACGCCAATGCTCGTGCGTGCCGGTTGTTGCCGCCGCGCTGAGACCACGGGGTGCACCGCCAACTCCCTTCGAGCTATCGATATACGTCCCGCGATATAGCCTTAACCGCACCCATCTCGGACTCGACACGTTTTTCTCCACCGAACCGCATCGCTTCCTTCCGCGGGTGTGGCCTCGGATGAAGATCGGCGTCATTTCGAAGAAACCCACCTATTGGTCCACGAAGGCCCTCCTGAAGGCGATCCGCGAACACGGCCACGAGCCCGAGTTCGTGAAGACCGACGAGGTAAGACTCGTCGTCGCCGGCACGGACGACGCGGTATTCAACAGCAAGTCGTTGCGTTCTCACGACATCCTGATTCCGCGGATCGGCCGCTCGATGACGGACTTCGGCAAGATGCTGTTGCGGCAGCTCGAGCTGATGGGCATCCGGACCACGCTGACGAGCGACGGACTCATCACCGCGCGGAACAAGTTCCTCGCCCTCCAATCGCTTCGTCAAGCGCGCATCCCGATTCCGCGGAGCATCCTCCTCGCGTCCCGACCGAACTTCGTGGAGGCCGCGCACTTGGTCCGCTACCCCGCGGTCCTGAAAATCCTCTCGGGAACACAAGGGATTGGCGTGATGCGCGTGAAGAGCCTCGAGGAGACCGCGTCGATCGTCGACACCTTGAAGTTCTTCGGCGAGGTCGTTTGCCTCCAGGAGTACATCCCGAATCCCGGAGTGGACATCCGCGCGCTCGTCGTCGGCGATCGTGTGGTCGGTTCGATGAAGCGGATCGCGGCTCACAACGAGTGGCGGGCGAACATTCACCTCGGCGCGAAAGGCGTCGCGATCGAACTGTCGGACCATGCGAAGGACGTCGCGGTGCGTGCGTCGAAGGCCGTCGGACTGGAAATCAGCGGCGTGGACATGATCTTCCGAGGCGACACCCCGTACGTCCTCGAGGTCAACGCGTCTCCCGGATTCCGCGGGCTCCTGGATGCGACCGGGGTCAACGCCGCGGACGCGATCGTCGAATACGCCGTCGAGAAAGTGAAGGCCGGCGAGCCGAAACGTCCTTGATGGGCGCGTCCGTTGCGGGCGCCCATGGACGAGGCTCCGATTCCCGGCGCGCGCGTTCGGGCGACGACGAAGCACGGTGCCTTGAGCGTCGACCAGATCGCCGCGATGCAGCCGGGGATGGCGCGCCTCATGGACGAGCTGAGCCGGCGGTACTGGACCCTCTTCTACGCGGCGAAGGCGAGGAACTGGGAGCTCGCGAGCTACATGATGAACGAATCGGAGAAGACTCTCAAGACGGCCGCGGTGGCCCGGCCGAAATACGCGGACGACATCGGCGTGTTTGTCCGAGAGACGTTCGGGCCGATCGGGAGGGCGATCGAATCGAGAGATTGGCACGCGTTCGAGAAGGCGTATCGGCACGGGATTTCCGAGTCGGATCGCCTGCATGACAAGTACAACAAATCGTTCCTCCGGTTTCGACTCCCCGACCACCCGCCAGAGTGGTTCGATCTCGCGCCGCGATAGGTTTTTGGCCCGGCGGTGCGTCGGCGGCGCGGCGGTTTGATGGAGCAGGTTTCGCTGGGCCGCGGGGGACCGAGCGTTTCCGCGGTCGGACTGGGGATGTGGCAGGCCGGAGGCAAGGCATGGGGCGCCGACGTTCGCGACGCGGACTGTCGGAAGGCCATGGAGCGCGCTGTCGATCTCGGCATCAATCTCGTCGATACCGCGGAGGCATACGGCGACGGGCATTCGGAGCAAGTCATGTCCCGGGCGATCAAGAACGTCGGTCGGGACCGCGTCTTCATCGCCACCAAGGTCGGAGGGTGGCACCTTCGCGCGGACGACGTGAAGAAGGCGTGTGCCGGGAGCCTGAAACGGCTCGGCGTGCAGGAGATCGACCTCTACCAAGTCCACTGGCCGGATCCCTGGAGCCAGATTCCGTTGCGTGAGACAATGAAGGCCCTCGAGGCCCTCCACCGCGCGGGTCGGATCCGGAACATCGGCGTGAGCAACTTTGCGGTCCGGGACCTCGAAGAGGCGCGCTCCCTCTTGTCGCGCGTCGACATCCGGTCGAATCAGGTTCGCTACAACATGCTCCAGCGCGAGGTCGAGGCAGAGGTGGTCCCCTACTGTAAGCGCGAGGGTGTCGCAGTTCTGGCGTGGAGTCCGATCGGGAAAGGCATCCTCACCGGAAAGTATCACGACGGCAAGAGGCCGACCGACCGCATCCGATCCGAGGAGGATCTGTTCAAGCCCGCCAACATACGGGCCACGGCCCCGCTGATCCGTGAGCTCCGGAAGATCGGCCGAAACCATGGGAAGACGCCCGGGCAAGTCGCACTCGCCTGGCTGCGTCGCCACCCTCACGTCATCCCGATTCCGGGGGCGAAGCGCCCATCGCAGGCGGAAGAGAACACGGGGGCATCGGGCTGGTCCCTGAGCGCCCGCGAACTCGGCACGCTCGGCGTTCTTCTCCGACGCACCCGGCTCGATACGTTCTGAGGCTCACGGCTTCTTTCGTCGCATCACGATTGCGGCAACGACCGCGACGATCGCGACGATGATGACCACGCCACCGATGAGCAAGGTCGTGTCGATTCCTCCGGCGGTCCCGCCACCACCACCGGTCCCCTGAACGACCAGGGATCCGTGTTGCGCGGCGTATCCGTGGACGCCGCAGAAGTAGTTGAACGTCCCCGCGGTCGAAGCCGTGAAGGTGAAGTCTGTGGCGACGGTCGCGTTCGAGAACATGGCTGAGGCCGGTTCCCCCGGGTCCTTCGCCTGGTTGTTGTTCAGGTCGATGACCAGCTGGTGGCTCATCGCGTCGTGGGCGAACAGGTGGAACGTGATCACGTCCCCCTGGTGGACGGTCAGGGTCGGCCCCGGTTCCGTGATATTCGTTGCGGCCCATCCCCACCCCGCAGGCGCGGCAAAGCTGCCATAGAGTGTGATACTCACCGCGTTTGCCGGAATCTCCCCGATCGGGGTTCCGCGAACGGCCATCGGGGACGAGACCGCGAACGCGGCGATTGCCAGTCCGATGGCAACGAACACCAGGGTCTTTGTGAACCGATGCATGGTCCTTCCTCAGCCGCGCGAGCCGGTCCCTCCAGATAAAGGTTTTCCGAAAACGCGTGTGCGATTGTGCGCGGTGCGGGGGATGGGACTTTCCGCCTTGCGCAGCGCGCGAGGCTTTTGAACCCACGGACTCCTGCGAGACCGGATCTTAAGTCCGGCGCCGTTGTCCTAGCTTGGCTACCCCCGCGACGCGCCCATCGGGCCGTCGGTATAATGCCTTTACTTCGGCTGCGGTCAGCGCCACGATTCGATCTCACCCGGGTGGGGAATCAGGTGGCCGAGGATTTATTACACGGCGAGCAGGTCGGGGCTTCATGGGTCGCCTCGATGGCCGCGTCGCCCTGCTCACGGGAGGCAGCGGGGGCATCGGCCACGCATCGGTCCTCGAGCTCGCGAAAGAGGGCGCGAGCGTCAGCATACAGTACAACCGCGGGAAGTCCGCAGCGGAATCCACGGTGGCGGAGGTGCGGAAACTCGGTCCGCACGCGATCGCGGTCCGAGCGGACGTGTCGGACCCGGGCGCTTGCGAGCGCCTCGTTGAGGAGACGCACAATGCATTCGGGCGATTGGACATTGCCGCGTGTTTCGCCGGTCACCCGTTCCGGTCCGAAGCATGGTACAAGGACTATGCTGCGCTCACCCCGAGCGAGCTTCGCGCACCAATCGATATCGATCTACTCGGGTCGATCTTCGTCACGCAGGCTGCCCTCCCGGCGATGGTCAAGGCGCGCCGAGGGAGCGTCATCCTGGTCGGCTCGACGCCGGCCCTGACCGGCGACACGGTCGGGATTCCGTATCTCGTGGCAAAGGGAGGGATCCTGGCCCTCGCGCGCGCCCTCGCGCAGGTCTACGGCCCGCACGGGGTCCGCGTGAATGCGCTCGCGCTCGGGAGCATCGCGACCGAGGCGACGAAACGGGCTACGCGACCGGAGGACCGCAAAGCGTTGGCCCAAGAACCGGCCCTGCGTAGATGGGGCACCCCGGAAGAAGTGGCGCGGGTCGTTGCGTTCCTCGCATCGGATGACGCGTCCTACGTCACCGGCCAGACGATTGTCGTGGACGGCGGATTCGCGCTCCGCTGATCGGTTCACGGAGTCGGAAGGGTGACGCCATCCATGAGGAACAGTCCTCGCGTTCCGCAAGTGTGGCATGTGACCAGAAGGGACGCAGTCCCGTCTCCGAAGTGCTCTCGAACGATCCAGTGGCTGCGTCCACACACGCACACGAGGCGCACTTCGTCCGTTTGACCTCGGGCTCGGAGGAACATGCCGTCCTCCGTGCTCCTCCACCGTTGCACGACGATTCCGGGTGCCGCGTCGACCCGGACGTCGCGGATCGTCCCCATCGAGCGCGTCAACGGTCCCGCTCCTTAAGGCCCTTGCGCGTCGCGGGATAGGTCACGTGAGTTCCGTGGACCCGAGCGAATGCCGTGAGGCGATGGTCTTGGGTCTTGCCCGGCGAAAGGATGTGGACCACGCGGATACGGTGGACGAGCAGTGCATCGGAGAGCAGCGAGCGATGGCATTTCCACGGCACGGCCTCCGCGCACATGATCGCGGTGCGGCGCTCCGAGGCGATCGCGATGAGATGATTCAGAGCCGCCGAAAATTCGGCGGATGCTACGTGGTCGGCGTAGCCTCGGAATCCACTGTTCTGCCAGCCCAAGTTCATGCTGTCCGGAAGGGCCTTGCGGAAGCCCCCGAGGTCCTCGAAGTGTTCGTAAGCAATCCCCCGGTCCGCAAGGGCCTTCGCCAACAAGGCCTTCGCCGTCCACGGCACTCGTTGGGACGTCGGAAAGTGCCGGACGTCGGCGAGGAACTGAATACGATGTTCGGCGAGAAGTGCGAGGAATTCCTCGAAGGAGCGGGTCGAGTGACCGATCGTCCACAGGGTCCCCCGGGATTCGCCAATTGCCGCTCCCGGGTCTCGCGCGTCCTCCATTGGATCCCGCCCTTGTGAGCCTCACGGACGATAATCTCTCCGCTGGCCTTAAGAGACCCGGACTCGACCCATCGTTGCCGCGGGCCCCTGCCCGGGCGCGTGTTCGCCATGTCCGCCCCGCCTACCGATCACCGCCGGGTCTCGCGTTGGATTGCCGTTGGTGCGTTCGCGATCGCCGCATTCATCGTCGCGTCGGGCTTCGTTACTGCCTCTGGTCCCGACGGACGGGTCCGCGGGTTCGTGACGGATTCCGCCTCCGGCGTACCGATTTCCGGGGCCAACGTGCGACTTCAGGCGTCCGACTTCCCGTGGGTGTTCGACACGTCCACCGACTCGACCGGCTACTATGTAGTGGCCGTTCCCTCGCATCGATACACCGTCACCGCCTGGAGCGCGGACCATGACCAAGTCACATCGACGGTCGCCGTCGGGTCGGGCCAGACCGTCTGGTTCAATGAGACATTGCCGGCGGCGGGCGCCCGATCCGCTCGCCTCCAAGGCTACGTCACAGACGCCTCGACGAGCGCGCCCGTGGCCGTCGGAGAGATCGTCGCGGGCCACGCCTGGTGGAACCCCGGTCAGGGATACGTGAATCAGAGTTCCATGAACAGCTCCGGCTATTACGAAATGAACCTCGTCCCGGACGGTTACGAGATCGTGAGCCACAACGCGTTCGGGTACACGCCATACGACTACTACACCCTGTACGTGATCTCCGGGCAGATCCTCTGGTACAACATCTCGTTGACCCCGCATCCGATGGACGCATGGATCAACGGGACCGTTTCCGATGCGAGCACCGGCGCCCCGATCCCCGGGGCCACCGTCATCGCGCAAGTCGACGGAACGATCCTGCCTTCCGCCATCTCGAACGCGACCGGATTCTACTCGCGGTCCGTCCCGACGGGCAGCGTGACTCTCTCTGCGAACGCCCTCGGATATGCGCCGCTGTTGACCTCGATATCCGTGTGGTCAGCGGGTGGGTACATCGTCAACCTCGGCCTCACGCCGCTCGCCTACGGCGTCCGTGGGTACGTGCGCGACGGCGTCACGGGAGCCGGCCTCTCCGCGATCATCGTGACCGTCGATCCGCTCTTCGGGACCGGGTACTTCGACCAGGCGACCACGGACGCATCGGGATACTACCACATCCCGTTCCCGCCGGACGACTACGTCGTGCGCGCGAGCGCCCCCGGATACACGACGTGGACGACGTACCTCTTCTCCTCCTCGCCCGGCGTCGTGTGGGCGAACGCGACCCTGTGGCCGATCATCTCGACCGTTTCCGGGTACCTCGTCGATTCGCTAACCGGGAGCCACGTGCCGGGACTCGGGGTGACGGCGATCGACTCGCGAGCCGGGTATTCCACGTACATGTACGCGGACGCGTCCGGCTTCTTCTCCCTCGCGGTCCCGCCGAGCCCTGCGATTTCGGTCGCGGTCCTCGGACAGGCCCCGTACGCGGGCAATATCGTCTACGTCGCCACGCACCCGCACCGGACGACCTGGGTCAACATCACGCTGGACCGCCTCAACGCGCAAATCGATGCGAACGTGACGGACGCCTTGACCGGGTTGCCCATCTCGGGCGCGAGCGTCTACGCCGCGTGGTACTACGGATCCGATTGGGCCGCTTCGAATGCGACGGGCTCGGCCGTGGTTCAGGCTCCCGCCGGCGCGACGACGTATGTGTCGGCGTGGGCGACCGGCTACCTGATCTGGAGCAGCGTGATGACTCCGGCCGCGGGCTCCAATCCGGTGACGATTCGACTCTATCCGGACCTGCCGCAAAACGTCCGGATCCGCGGTTACATCCGAGACGCGATGACGAACGCCAGCGTTTGGCCAGCCACCATCCGTGTCACCGGGTATGACGACCAGACGCCGTACGCGTATGCGGACGGAACGGGCTACTACGAGGTGTGGACGGTCGCGGCTCCGCAGACGGTGCGCGCAACGGCGACGGGCTATGCAGCCGGGGAAGCCAGCGTGAACCCGGCTTCCGGCAACACCCTCTGGGTCAACCTCACCCTGGTGCCGGACGCGAATCCACCACTCGTCGAGAGCTTCACCGCGACCCCGTCAATCGGGGTGTCGGAATCAAACCCGACGAGCCTCGTCGCCCAGGTCAACGAAACCAGCCTCGACCAGTCGTACCTCTCGATCCTCAAGCTCTACTCGGTTTCCGCGAACGTCGGGACGTTCCTGGACCTCGGGCGCTTCGACGCCTCGCGCGTCTCGGTCACCCAACCGAGTGCGGGCAACTACACGATCTCCGCCTCGTGGGACACCCGGACCCCGATCGGCCACATGTCGGATGGCGTGAACTCGGTCTGGTGGCCCAGCCTCTACGCGTACGCCCCGTTCCAGACCGCCGTGGCGGGATACTGGGACAACGCGACGCTCTCGAGCCCGGTCCCGGCCGCCGCGGTCTTCGACACGCGAAGCGGGCAGCTCCTGTACGTCTACAACTCCTACGGTTTCTTCGGTCCGGGTGACCAGCCGACCTCGACGTTCCAACCGTATGCCACAGGCGTACGCATCGACCTGACGAGCGCCGCGATTGTCGGCTATGCGATCGTGAACGGTCCGACCTTTGCGGTCGGGAATCTCCGGATGGACCTCTCCCAGGCAGCTCCCGCGGGCCAGTACGGCGGCTTCTTGGAGCTGTATGACTCGGCGGGCCACTACACCCCGGCCGCGGTCCTCATGCAGACGACTCCCGACAACGTCCCGCCGGTCGCGAACGCAGGGCCCGACCTCATCGTGAACGAAGACACGACGTTGACGTTCGACGGATCGGCTTCCACGGACAACGTCGGGATCGCGAGCTACACTTGGACGTTCATGGACGGGACGATGCAGACGCTTCAAGGCGTCACCACATCGTACGTGTTCGCAACGCCCAGCACGTACATCGTGACTCTGACTGTGCGCGACGCGGACGGCAACGTTGGCGCAGACACCGTGACGGTCACCGTCCGCGACGTGACGCCTCCGGCGGTCACCATCTCTTCCCCGTCCGATGGGGCGAGCGTCCCCGGAGCGACGGTCATCGTCGCCTCCGCGACGGACAATCTCGCAGTCGTCCGGGTCGAGTTCCTCGTCGACGGGGTCGCCGTCGGCAATGACACGAGCGCGCCGTTCGAGTGGTCGATCGCCGCCGGAAGCCTGAAGGACGGGAATCACACCCTGACGGTCATCGCCTTCGATGCGGCAGGCAACTCGGCGTCTGCGGCGGTTCACGTGACCGTCACGAACGTAGCGGGAGGACGCGGACTCGGCCTGTTCGAGGTTGCGGGCTTCCTCGGGATCTTGGCCGTGATCGGCGGAATCGTCGTCGCGCTGCTGCTGATCGCGCGCCGAAAGCCTCGTCGTCCCACGATGGCGCCTCTGGTCGCCGTTCCGATGGTCGCCCCGACGTCGGTTGCGACAACTCCGGAAGTCCCCCCCGCCCCGGAACCCGCGCCCGAGCCACCGACCGAAGAGCTTCCGGATATCGACAATCTCTGAACGGGTCCGCGAAAGTTCGCCCGTGAGTCGAACAACGATATCTCCGCGGCTCAACCGACCCGAGACAGGACCGTGAGCGCCCGGAGTGTAATCATCTTACTCGGGCGGCCCGCGGTCTCAAACGCGAGCGGGGTCGGTCGCTGGTCCGGATGCTCCGCGTACCATTTGGCCGCGGCCGGACTCAGGTCCGGTTGCACCGCGTCGAGGATCCACCTCCCGTCGGGCCGCTGCTTCTTGCGAAGGAGGTCGAGCGCGTACCCGAGTCGACGGTCCTTCCCATAGCCGAGCGCGGTCAGACAGTCGAGGCCAACCAGGAGGTCGTAGTAGTAGTGGACGGGCCAGTGGAAGCGGTACCACGGCTCGTACCGTTCCCCCTGGACGTGGAGTTCGTGCTCGAGATAGTACTCCGCACTCCGTTCGACGCAGTCCTTCATCGCAGGGGTCCACTTGGACCGAGGGTAGGCGGCGAAGGCTCCCAATCCCTCCCACGCGTCGAGCGTCCGGCTGGGAGCCGGTCCGTCCTTCGCGAACCGACAGGTCCAGCCACCCTTCGGATGCGCGGTCTTGACCAGCCAGTCAAGCGTCTTTCGGACTCGCGGGTCATCCTCGTAGCCAATGCGGATGAGCCCGCGGGCCATGTTGGCGGTGTAGCAATGGTGGCCCTTCCCCTTCCCGAACCCCCCGACTCCGCCTCCTACGAGCGGAGACTTGCCCATCCAGTACTCGCTGGATTGTCGGACTTCAGGGATGGCGCGCGTCGCCCCGAGGTCCGCCAACGCCAGCATGTTCCAGTGGGTCCCCCGGAATCGGGGTTCAAGCCAACCACGGTCTCGGGCCCACCAACCGGCGGGGTCTCGGCGGGCAAGGATTTCCGACGCCCACCCAGCCTTCGGGATGCTGGTCTTCGCATCTCGGACGTCCGCATCGCTCTCCTTCCTGCTAAGGAGCTGGGTCAGAGCAAGATACCGGATCGACGGCTGGTCCGGCTCGAGCAACCAATCGACGACCTTATTGCGCGGCATCGCCGCTCGGAATTGTTCCCGCGACCTAAGCTCCTTCCGGTGACGCCCGTTGCGGCGACAGAGATGGAAGTGGGTTGCGCTCAGGTAGACGGATGGGTCCGTCCGGACTCAATCCGGATTCGGTTTGGGTCCAGTCGACCGAGCTCGGCGCCTAGAATCTTTTCCCAGTCCTCGGGTCTCTCTACGGACGACATGGACTTCCACTCCGGGTCGTACGACTGTTTCGGACGTTTCCCGACAAGATTCAAATAGCTGCTTTGCAAGTGCCCGGAGAGCTGAAGACCCTCGGGGGATGCCTGGCCCATCGCCACGTTCAAAGGCGAGGGATTCGGCGGCAAGGGCCGGAGGCATAGCATACTATGTCGTTGGAGGGGGAGTTTGCAGGTCTGCGAAAGATGATTGTAGACCAAGAATCTCGCATCAGAAGGCTTGAAGCGCTTTTCGAAACAGAGAAACCCGTGACTACAAAGAAGCTTTCGCTCAAGGAGTTTCTATTATCGAAGGCTCCCCGCAGCGACGTTCAAAGGGTCCTGGCGATTGGTTACTACCTCGAGAAGAATGAGGGTGCTGCATCGTTTGCAGTCGACGACTTAAGGAAGGCATTCAGGACCGCTGCTGAACCGTTGCCTGGTAACCTCAGCGAAACAATCCGGAAGAACGTGAGCAAAGGGCATTTGATGGATGCGGGAGAGAAGAAGAACGGCTCAAAAGCTTGGATCCTGACGAGCACAGGCGAGAAGGTTGTGGAGGGGGGATTCAAGACCGGCTAATGACAAGATGGAGGTAGAGGAGGTCGGATTCAAGATGGCGGAAATCAAATATGGAGAACTGGCTCGAAAAGCTTCAACGGAAGTTGAGGGACTCGAAGAACCTCTGAAGAGCATCGCATACAAGACCATCCTTGATGAACTTATCAAAGATGCGAAAGACGCGAAAGCGTCCGGAACCGAACTCAAGGGAGGACCCGAGACCGAGTCGATTAGTGGCAAGCGCGATCCGATTGCGGCGTTCATGGGACGAGCGGTCGATGCATCCGAATTTGGGAACCTCTTCACGGCCAAGGGCTCCTTGGTGGAGAAATCGCTAGCAGTCCTGAAGCTCGCCCGAGATGAGTTCGGAATCGAAGGTCTGACGCCGTCTCAGATCAAGGAGATACTCACGCGAAAGTTTCGAGTAAGCGGCGTGCACGCGGCCAATATCTCAAGGGACCTAGGAGGATCACCTGAATACGTATCGAGAATTTCTGACGACAAGGGTCGCACAGCCTACCTGCTGATGGTTCGAGGCGAACAGCGCCTTAAAGAAGTGTTGAGTGAAATCAAGACTCCGAACTAGAAGGAGGCAGAGGGCCCTGCAGTCCTCCACCGCTCGGAGCGCGTTAGAGTCTGTCGTGTTTTCAAGTGTCTTTCACAAACTAATTTATGTTCGGAAAAAGGTTTTTCAGAACAGTGCTTCCGTTTTCCTCGAATTCGCTCGAATCGATGTTCAGGACGGTTCAAGGCGGGGACTCGCTAATTCACTGACGAATGCCAAGAGGGCGATCGCAAACCGCGTCGATGAGCTCCTCTACGCACATGGCATGCGAGGCTTTGCTAAGCAAAACAACTGGGGATTCCCTGCGAAGATTGCCAAGCTGAGCGGACTCGGCATTTCGACGCCGCAGGTTTTGCACAACCTCATCAACAAGAGGAGGAACTTACTCG
>DATGWB010000039.1:0-2790 GCA_035299725.1 Thermoplasmata archaeon | reverse complement strand
GGCTTCGAGTTCGATGCGTGGCGAGACATGATCCTCCGCGCGAGTTCCGTGGACTTCAGCGCGATTTCGCGGAAGGGGAAGAAGCTCGCGGCCCTCCTCTCGAAGGATGCGGAGGTCGAGGTGAGCGCACCGAACGGCACGCGGTTCGTCTGCGAGTTGAAAGGCCGGCCCGCGCAATCGGACGACGGCATTGTCGACGCGCAGGACGTCAAGGACGGCGAGTTCATGACGAACGTCCCGCCGGGATACGTGATCGTGTGCCCGGGAGAGACATCCGCCGAAGGCGTCGTTCGGTTCGACCGGCCGGTGCCTTACCTCGGGCTTCAGGTCACGGACGTCGCCTTCACGTTCAAGGAGGGCAAGGCCTCGTGGAGCGCCGGGACGAACGAGGAGTCAATCCGGGGCCAATACGATCGAGCGACCGGCGCGAAGGACCGACTCGGTTGGCTGCAGATCGGCCTGAATCCGGCCGCGTCCTATGGCTTCCTCCAAGACGACCTCGTCGCCGGGGCCGTCGAGATCGGCATCGGCGACAACTCGGAGTACGGTGGGAAGAACAAATCCAATTTCGGATTCCAGGGCCGTCTCACGAACGCGACCGTGCGCGTCGGGAAGAAGGTCGTCGTGGACAAGGGACGTCTCGCGACGTGACGGTTCCCGCGCGCCCCCATCGCCGAGAATTTCGCTAGCAATCGGCAATAGAGCGATCATTCTCAATGTCGCGACGAGAGACCCTCAGGCTTAAGGCAAACCGCCGCCGTGTGTGCGCCCAGCATGGTTCCGACCTCCGTGGACCCATCGGCGCGGGAGTCCCTGGACGACCTCCGCGATCACGACCGCGAGGTCCTCGAGTTCCTCTCCCATGAACCGGATTCGCACGTCGCCTTCCAGGGTCTGCGCCGACGACTCGGCATCCATCCGGAGCAACTCTCTCGGGCCCTCCATCGACTCGCCGAGAGTGAGCTCGTGGAGCGGACCGACCTCGGCTATCGCGTCTCGCGACGCGCGCTTGGCTTCTTGAGTCCGACTTCTCTCAAACCCGCCGAGCCGGCCGCGACGATCCTGCAGACCTCGCTCCCGGCTCACGTCGACCTGCGAGGACTCGTTGGTGCGCTCCGCGGGACCTGGATCGGACCCTTGCGATGGTACGGGTTTTCGGAGGCGGATGAAGGTCTCCGGCTGGGCTGGGCCTTGGAGGACGACACCATCGGAATCGAAATCCTCGTCCGGCCAGGTCAACTCACGATGACCGCGAAGGTGGACTCGCCCGGCCGACTCGACGAGGCGACACGACTCGGCTACGAGCTGTTCCACCACGTGTCGCGAGAGATTTCCTCGAACACGGATCGTGGAATCAGCGCGTGAATCGATGTCCCGATCCGCCATCCCCGCCGGCCCTCATGCTCTGTGACTGACAGACCGCAAGTCGAGTCAACATACCCGACCGCCCACATAGGGGTCCGAGGTTCAACATGACCACGACAGTGGGCATACGAAGCAAGGACGGCGTCGTCCTCGCGGCGGACAAGCGCGCCTCGAAGGGGTTCTTCGTCGGATCGAAGGTGGTCCAGAAGATCTTCTCCCTCGATGGCGCGACCGCCGTGGCGATCGCCGGTGCGATGTCGGATGCGGAGTACCTCGTGAACCTGGCGAAGGCCGAACGGCGGCTCCTCGCCTTGCGTCGCGGGTACCCCGTCTCCGTCAAGGAGAGTGCGAAGCTGATCTCGAACATCGTCTACTCGTCGATGAAGAGCTACAACCCGTTCTACGTGGAGCTCGTCGTCGCCGGGGTCGACCACGAGGGCCCGCACGTGTACACGAGCGACATGAGCGGCGCGATCACCTCGGAGGACTTCATGTCCTCAGGGAGCGGTTCGCCGATCGCGTACGGCGTCCTCGAGCAGGGATTCCGCAAGGACGCCTCGCTCGACGAGACGAGTAAGCTCGCGGAAGCGGCTGTCCGCGCGGCGATGGAACGCGATCCGGGCAGCGGCAACGGGGTGGACGTGCTCGCGATCCCGAACGGGCACTCGCTGGAGGTGAACTAGATGGCGACGGAAATGGGACGGATGCCGTTCTTCTACAACCAGGAAGGCCGGCTCGTCCAAGTGGACTACGCCCTCCAGGCGGTCAGTCGCGGATCGACGACGATCGGCCTGAAGACCAAAGACTTCGCCGTGCTCTCGAGCCAAGTGAAGCCGACGCGGCCCCTCATGGAGCCCGCCGAGAAGGTCTTCGTCGTGGACGAGCACATCGGGGCGACCGGGAGCGGGTACATCGGGGACGTGACGACGCTCCTCGACCAGCTGCGGGTCGCCGCGCAACGCCACCGGCTCGTGTACGACGAGCCGATCGATGTCGGCACGCTCTCCCGCAACCTCTCGGAATACCTGCATGAGTTCACGATGTACGCGGTGCGTCCGTTCGGCGCATCCGTCGTGATCGCGGGCGTCGACGCCCTCGGGGTGCAACTCATCCAGGTGGATCCGAGCGGGACGACGTTCAAAGGCTCCGCGTTCGCGATCGGCCAGGCGGCCGACGAGGCCCTCGACACGATCGTGAAGGGGTATCGCCCGGACATCAGCGTCGAGCAGGCCATCGCGCTCTCCACGCAGGCGATCGAGGGCGTCAATGGCGGCAAGACGCAGATCGAACACGGCGTCGTGACGTCGGCGGGGAAGCGATTCCAACCCCGAAACAACGGAAGCAACGCCGGGTAGCCACCCGGCCCTTTCCTCTTTTCTGCTCACGATTCAGCGCTTGACCCGGTACACATCGTGCTTCTCTCCG
>DATGWB010000038.1:0-3105 GCA_035299725.1 Thermoplasmata archaeon | reverse complement strand
CCGGACCTCCTCGTCACCGCCGCCGAGTATTGGAAGGGCAAGGAGATGGAGGAGCTCTTCGCGGCCGCGGAATTCATCGTGGAGGACGAAAAGTGAAGCGAGTCTCGACGCACATCGAGGGACTCGACGAAGTCCTCGGAGGCGGGATTCCGGAGGGGAACGTCGTCCTCGTCTCCGGCGCACCCGGCACGATGAAGACGTCGCTCACCTACCACATCCTGCATTCGAGCGCCTTGCACGGGTCCCGGGGGCTGTATGTCTCCCTCGAGCAAGGCCGGGCGAGCTTAATCGATCATACGGAGGCCCTCGGCTACCGACTCGACGACACCCACGGAAACCTGAGTGTCCTCGACCTCGGCACCCTGCGGAAGAAGCTGACCGGGTCGGCGGAACAACCGTGGCTGGACCTGTTCAAGCTCTACACGCAAGGCATCCGCAAGTCGTTCGACTACCGATTCCTGGTCTTGGACTCGCTCGATGCGCTCGAAATCCTCGCGAAGTTCCGCGAGCCGCGACGGGAGATGTTCTCGCTCATCCGCTGGCTTCGGGACCTCAGGTGCACGGCGTTCCTCTTGGGAGAGCTGCCGACGGACCGAACCGGTGGTGCGGATCCCCGCCGAGCCGCGTACGCGAAGCACAAGGAAGACTACCTCGTCGACGGGATCTTGCACCTGCGGCTTGCGCGACAGGGAGAGTTCGGGATGCAACGACAGCTCCGGGTCGTCAAGATGCGTGGGACGCGGCACGATACCGGCTACCACGCGCTCGTCTTCGACAACGGCTTTCGGGTCACACGCGGATTCGCGTAGTCAGTCGCGGATCACGAATTCCTCGACGTGGTCCTTCGCCTTCTCGCGGGCTGCGTGATGAGCCTTGAGCCATGGCCGCACCTTCTCCCACAGCTCTGCCTTGCAATCGCCGCACAGGCGTTCTCCGGACTTGCAGGTCTGCTCCACGATCGCGAGATGTGCGTCGTCCGGCTCGAAGATGTAATTGTACTGGGCGAAGATCGAGCAGATGTACGGGTTCGCTCCGAGCCGGCGTTGCTCCTCGACGGTGGCTCGCCCGCCTGTGAACGCGTTCATCACCTTTTTCCGCGCCTGGGCTTCCGTATCCGTCGTGAAGATGCTCGACTCCGGGATCGACGCCGACATCTTGCCGCCGGGACCGAGAAGGCTTGGGAGAAGCTTGTTATGGATCAGGGCCGGCTTCGGATACCCGAGCTTCGGGGCGACGTCCCGCGTGATCCGAAAATGGGGATCCTGGTCGATGCCGCATGGGATCAACACGGCCACCTCCTTACCCGCCTCCACGGTCGGGAGGAAGGCCGGGGCGGCCTGGATGCTCGTGTAGAAAATCTCGCCAACGTTGTTCGCGTTCTGGAACCCGAAGACCGCCTGGGTCGTCGAGTACGTGATCCGTTTCGCGACCTCGACGGCGATCGGATACAGATGGTGGATGTACTCCGTGTCCAGGAAGATGCTCGTCAGCTTCGGGTCGAAGCCCATCGCGATGATGTCGAGGATGTTGTCGTAGCCGACCTTCGTCGCGTCCTCGAGGTTCTCGAAGTCCTTGAAGAGGAACTTCTCGTCGTCCGTGATCTGGAAGTACAGCTTCGCGCGGAACTTCTCCTGGATCCACTTCGTGAAGAACCAGGGGAGCATGTGCCCGATGTGAATGCCGCTCGAGGGTCCCCGACCCGTGTACAACGCGAACGGCGTCCCCTTCTCATACTGGTCCAAGATCCAATTCATGTCGCGGTGGCTGTAGAACACGCCCCGCCGCAGCATCGGATGGAGCTCGCCCGTGATCTTCCGAATCCGTTCCAGAAGCTCGGGGGTGATCCGCTCCGTCCCGAACTGGGTCACGAGGCGGTCGTAGTCCACGAACCCCTTGACATCCCATGGGGTGACGACGAAGTCGTCCGGCATTTCAATCGCGTATTCCGGCCCGTAGATAAAGACTCGCGGGTACTCATGCGGTCTTTTCCGGGAGGGAGTCGAGGAAACGCAGGGAGTAGCCAACGGCGACCGCAACCGCGACCATGCCCGCGGCGAAGAGCCACCCCAGAAGCGCCACGCCGGACGCGAGGAGCGCGAGGCCGAACAAGATTCCCACCGCAAGGGATGCCTGGTCACGGCCCTCCTTGCGCATGTCTCCCTTCATGATGGCCTTTCGATAGCTGGGCGATCCGATGAACAGGGTGGGCGAATAGCGATACAGATTTCCGAAGCCGGTCCACGAGAGGACCGCCGAGAACACATACCCCACACCCAAGAACACGAGGAACAGTTGGTAGAGGGCGAGAGGATCGGTCGATAGGAATCGAGATGCGACGTAGGCAACGATTCCGAGGGCGAGCACCGCGACGATGTACGCCTTCCCGAAGGATCGGAGGGCCCGACCGAACTCGCTCATGGTCCTCCGGTCAGACCATGATCGCGTGGCGGCCCCGCATGTCCGCTTCGGTCTGTCCGAGTCGTTCCATGACCTGCGCGACGACGCCGTCCAACAGGAGGACCGTGGCGTCCTCGAACAGGGTCCCGAGGGGCGCCAGTCGAGTCTCCGTCCCGTCGCCGTCCGAATGGATTAGGAGGACCACGTTGCTCGCGTGGCCCAGCTTCGAGGTGCGGTGACCGGTCACCGCGATCACCTTCGCGCCAACCCGGCGAGCGATGTTCGCCACCTGGATCGCGCTCATCGTCGAGCCCGTGTTCGAGACAATCAGGACCGCGTCGCCGTCGCTGACGACCGGCGTGATCGTCTCACCGATGAAATAGCAATCAATGCCGAGTTGGACCATGCGCATCGCGAAGGCGCGCGCGGCGAGGCCACTCCGACCGACCCCGTAGACGAAGAGTTTCTTCGCGGAGGTGAGGATCGCAACCGATTCGGCAATCTCTTTCGAGCGATCGACCGAGAGGATTTTCGACAGATGATCGAGGAGGTATGCGGTCGACGCGGTCGCCGTGGTGGCGTCGGATGCGGCGGTCGTGCCGCGCTTCACCGGCGCTTGGCCCCCCGCTCTTCCTTCTCCTCTTTCTCCGGCTTCGTCGGCCGCATGAGGCGCTTCGCAAGGACCCGTTCCAGGATGACCTTCATGTA
>DATGWB010000037.1:0-8192 GCA_035299725.1 Thermoplasmata archaeon | reverse complement strand
ATACGGCGCGTCAATCAGCGTTCGGCCGTCAAGGTGGAGCACATCGAAGAGGTACAGTTTCAGCGGAATCTCTTCCGCGGCGGATTCGATCCCGTGCACGCGACGGAAACGGCGCATCAGGTCCTGGAACGGAAGCGGCTTTCCGTCCCGGTCCACTGCGACAACCTCGCCCTCGAGCAGGAATTCGGACGCGGGCAGCGACTTCGCGATCGCGACGATCTCCGGAAGGCTGGACGTGACGTCGCTCAGCCGCCGACTGAAGATCTTCACCGCCTCGCCCTTCCGGTGAATCTGGATCCGCGCACCATCCAGCTTGTATTCGATGGCCGTCGTGCCGCCGTGCACTGCGAGGACCTCGTCGAGGTCCTCCGACATCTCGGCGAGCATCGGTTTCATGGGAGCCAGGAGACGCAGGCCCCGAGAGCGGAGGCCGTCGGCGCGTTCGAAGAGCGCAATCTCGGCGATCATCCCCAAGTCCCCGAGGAACATGTGGGCGGTCCTCACGGAATCCAGGTCCACGCCGGACGCATCCGCGATCCCCTCGAGCATCACGCCCTCGTTCACGCCGATCCGCATTTCCCCGAACACGTTTTTCAAGAGCACGTCCCGCTCGTCTTCGGACGCCCGTCCTAGGAGGCTCTCAAGGAGCCGTCGACGCACTCGCGTCGAGTCGGCGCCGTGGGTTTCCGCGATCTGCGCGAACGACTTCGACACCTCGAGGATGCTCAGGGTTCGCGGGACGAGGCTGGCTTGCTTCGTCCGGCCGAGCGCCTTCTGAAGCGTCGCCCACCCGACGTTCAAGGCGCGCGCGTCCGATTCGGCGAAGATCCGGCCGACGATCAGGTGGACGGCGGGCGCGACCTCGTCCCTCCGGAGGGAGCGCAGGAAAGCCGCGAGGAGTGCTCGCTTCTCCAGCCGCTTGGTCGTGGCCTCGAGCTGCCGCGTAAGCTCCGCGAGTCGCGCAAAGGACGTCTCGTCCGCGGTCGTCGGCGTCACGGTGAATCGGGACCATCCGACGCGGCGGGTTTCAAGGTTTCGCCGCCGGACTTCGCCTCCGCCGGGCCGCGGAGAATGTAGAACGCAATCAGCGAGCCGACCATAAGGACCCCGCCAAGCACCTGGACCGGACTCAGGGTCTCCGTCGGAAAGACGTAGAGCGCAACCAGGATTCCCCACAGCGCCGACGACGGGAGGACGGCACCTGTGCGCATCGCTCCGATCGTCCGGAATGCGTAGAAGAAGAGGACCGAGAAGATTCCCACCGCGCTAAGCGAGAGCAGGACGAGAGCCGGCAGGACATCCAGCGGGACCGCGAGCGAGGTGCCGGTGAAGGCGACGATCCCGGCGAAGACCGCGGCGCCGATCAGGAGCTGGACCTCCAGGAGGGTCACGATCGGGATTCGGCGGAGGAGGACAGTACTCATCGTGTTGCTCGAACCCCAGCATGCCGCGGCGGTGACCAGCATGAGGTTGCCGACCAGGAATTCCACGAAGCGCACATCTCCGAAGCGCAGCTGGGTCGTCACGAGAAACGCGCCCACCGCGATGCCGGCGAGGGCGATGTACTCACGCCGCGTCGCTCGCTCGCGGAGGAATGCGTAAGCGAAGAGCATCGTGAACAGCGATTCGCTGTTCGAGAGCAGTACAGAGTTCGAGGCCGTCGTGCGTTCGAGCCCGTAGAAATAGATCAGCGGCCCGACGACGGCTCCGACGACGCCCGACACGACGATGAGTTTCCAATCCGCGCGTTGGAACCGGACGCGACGAACGAAGGGCAGGAGCGCGACCCCGGGAATCACCTGGATCAGGAACGCGATTGCGAGCGGTGAGATTAGTGCGTTCAACACCAGTTTCGAAAGCGTAGGCCAGATCCCGAAGAGGACCGCCGCCACGATGATGGCGAGGTAGCCCCGCGTCCGCTCCGGAAGGACCAAGAATCACCGCGCGGAAAACGGCGCGAATGATTTAGAGATTATTCACGTCGGAAGGCTTAAGGCCGCACCTGGCGTTTTGTTTCCCCCGGGCCTCAGGGGGTGCGAGGAACTCCGTGGTCGATGCGCTCCGCGTGATTCGGGACGACGGTTCGACGGACCCCCGTCTCGACCCGAAATTCTCGCAGGACCAGGCCATCGCCATGTATCGCGGGATGAGCCTCCAGCGGATCCTCGACAACCGCATGCTCGCCCTGCAGCGACAAGGGCGGATCGGGTTCTACGGTCCGTCGCTCGGCCAGGAGGCCGCGATCATCGGCGCGGCGATGGCGATGGGCCCGGAGGACTGGATCGTCCCGCAGTACCGCGAACCGGGCGCCGCGCTCGTCCGCGGCATGCCGCTGAAAGAACTCCTGTGCCAGCTCATGGGGAACGCGGAGGATCCGGTGAAAGGCCACCAGATGCCGTGCCACTACGTCTACCGCAAGGGGAACTATCTCTCGATCTCGTCCCCCGTCGGCACGCAGCTGCCGCACGCGGTCGGCATCGGATGGGCGATGAAACTGCGCGGCGAGAAGAAGGCGGTCCTCGTCTTCTTCGGCGACGGTGCGACGAGCACCGGAGACTTCCACGCGGCGATGAACTTCGCCGGCGTCTTCCGAACGCCGACGGTCTTCCTGTGCAACAACAACCAGTGGGCGATCTCCGTCCCCGTCGCGAAGCAGACGGCCTCGGCGACGCTTGCGGAGAAAGCGAACGCGTACGGATTCGATGGCATCCGCGTGGACGGGATGGATGCCCTGGCCGTCTACCGGGCGACGCGGGACGCGGCGCGGAATGCCCGCGATGGGCTCGGACCCATGATGGTCGAGGCGGTCACGTACCGCATCGGTCCCCACTCCTCGAGCGACGATCCCTCCCGGTACCGCGACGAGGCCGAGGTGGCCGCGTGGCAGGCCCGCGACCCGCTCCTGCGATTCCGCAAGTACCTCGAACACGCGGGGTGGTGGGACGACGCGCGCGAGGCGCGGCTCGAGCAGGAGATCGGGGACGAGATCACCCGCGCGGTCCAGGAGGCGGAACATATCCCGCCCCCCGCCGTCGAGACGATCTTCGCCGACGTGTACGCGGAGATGCCGCCTCACCTTCGACAAGAGAAGGACGCCTTCCTGGCGCTTCCGCGGAGGTGAGGCGTGGCGAAGAAAGGGTCCGCCGCTCCCGCACCTCCGCCCTCGTCCTCGTCCGGTGTGCAACGGGCCCACGAACTCTTCAAGCAGGGCCGCGCGAAGGAAGCCCTCGCGCTGCTGCGGCCGCTCTTGCAACGGAAAGGCGCGGTCGATGGAGATGTCTGCGCCCTCGCGGCCGCGTGCCTCGGCGCCGAAGGCGACTACATGGAGGCCGCGCGGATCGACCGGATGCTGTGCGACGCACAGCCGAACAACCCGCAGGCGTGGCACAGCCTCGGCTATGACCTGTTCCATGCCGGGGACCTGGAGGCTGCGGCCGACGCGTTCTCTCGGGCGTTGAAGCTCGAGCCCACGCGGGCAAGTGCGCACTTCAACCTCGCGCGGATCGCGGCCCGGTCGGGCGACAAGTCCAAGGTCATCGAGCACTTCGCCCGGGCCGTGGAACTTCAGCCGGACTACCAGGAACGCCTCGACGAGGACCCGGACTTGCTCCCGTTCAAGGACGATCCGGAGATGCTCGGGCGCCTCCCGGGCGGCAAGCGCGGCGAGGACCCGTACCAGGAATACTACGCGTCGAGGTCGTGAACATGCCCGCGATGACGATGGTCCAGGCGATCAACAACGCCCTGCGCGAGGAGATGCGGCGGGACGACCGCGTCGTCGTGCTCGGGGAGGACGTCGGCCGCAACGGCGGCGTGTTCCGCTGCACGGAAGGCTTGCTCGACGAATTCCCGGACCGCGTGTTCGATACCCCGCTCGCCGAAGGCGGGATCATCGGGACCGCGATCGGGATGGCGCTCTACGGCCTGCGGCCCGTGCCCGAGATCCAGTTCCTGGACTTCATCTATCCCGGATTCGACCAGATCGTCTCGGAGGCCGCGAAGATGCGCTACCGATCCGGCGGACAGTTCTCCGTCCCGATGACGATCCGCACGCCGTTCGGCGGCGGGATCCGAGGCGGGCACTATCACAGCCAGTCCACCGAGGCGTACTTCTGCCACACGCCAGGGTTGAAGGTCGTCGTGCCCTCGACGCCAAAGGAAGCGAAAGGCCTCCTGACCTCCTCGATCCGCGATCCCGATCCGGTCCTGTTCCTCGAACCGAAAAAACTCTACCGTTCCTCCCGGGAAGAAGTGCCGGAAGGTGAGGTCACCGTTCCGCTCGGACAAGCGGCCGTCCGTCGACCGGGGAAAGATGTCAGCCTGATCGCATACGGCTACATGGCGCAGGTTTGCCTCGACGCCGCGACGAAAGCCGCGGAAAAGGGCGTGGAAGCGGAGGTAATCGACCTGCGCACCTTGGTGCCGTTGGACGAGCCGACGGTCCTGTCGTCGGTGAAGAAAACGGGCCGCGCGGTCATCGTGTACGAGGCCGCACGCACTAGCGGATACGGCGCCGAGATCAGCGCGATACTCGCCGAGAAAGCGATCGAATACCTTCGCGGGCCCATCGTGCGCGTCACCGGATTCGACACGCCGTTCCCGTACACGCTCGAGGACGTCTACTTGCCCAACGCGGACCGAGTGCTCGCCGCGATCGACCGGGTCATGGCGTTCTAGGCGGCGCCGTCACATGCCGGCGGGCCGTCGGAAGGCCCGCGAGACGCTCAGCAGATACACGAGGATCACGCCGACGATGACGAGCGTCAGAATGGCCGGGAGACTCAGTGGCTCTCCCGCGTTCGACCGTTGGTATGCGGTATAGCCCACATACACCAAGGTGACCAGGGTCGCGAGGATAGCGAGCCCCCAAGCCCACGGGCGCATCCGCAAGAGGCCGGATCCGGCAACCGCGAGGACGACCCCGATCACGAAGTAGAGGAGAGCGTTCAAGAGGAGCGTCGTCCCTGTTTCCCGGAACGGCAAGACAAACGCCAAGCCGACGAAGAAGCTCGCAATCGAAATCAGGATTAGAATCACAGCCGCCAGCACCACGAGCGCACCCAGAATTGTGATCCCCAACGGACGAGCCATCGTCTCCCCCTCTTGCGCGAATTACAGAAAGGAGGAGCAGGCCGGGACTCTTTCCGGCGCGAAGCGCCGGGCACAAATCACGCCCACCGGTCTGTGCCACTCCTCCACGACCCCACTCCTCCCCGTACAGACATCGGCCGGAGACCATAAAACGATTCGCATCAGGAGTAAGGGCCCGCGGACTTGAAGGTGCAAAATGTTAAGATGACCGCGGGGCTTGCGACGGACGCCGAGCGAGAGAAGATGGCCCGCGAGTTCAAGCTCCCCGACATCGGGGAGGGCGTCCACGAAGGCGAGGTCGTCAAGTGGTTCGTGAAGGAAGGGGACGCCGTCAAGGAGAACGACCCGATCGTCGAGGTCATGACCGACAAGGTGACGGTCCAAATCCCTTCGCCCGTCACCGGGAAAATCCTTCAGCTGCGAGCGAAAGAAGGCGAAGTCGTCAAGGTCGGAAACACCCTCGTCGTGTTCGGCGAGGCGGGCGAGATGGCCCCGCCCCGACCCGAGACGAGCCGACCCACGGCGGCTCCACCGCCACCGGGCATGACGGCCACCCCGCCGGCGCCCGCTCCCACGGGCGAGGTCCTCGCGGCGCCCGCGGTCCGCCGCCTCGCGAAGGAACTCAACGTGAATCTCGCGGCGATCCGAGGGAGCGGCCCGCAAGGTCGCCTCACCGAGGATGACGTTCGCAAAGCCGCTCAAGGCCCCCCGAGAGGCGTCGCCGCGGTGGCCCCTCCGACCGCCGCCATTGCGCCCGCCGGCAGCGAACAGCGGATCCCGATTCATGGGCTGCGCAAGCGGATTTTCGAGAAGATGGCGAAGTCCAACGTCACGGCGGCTCATTTCACCTATGTGGAAGAGGTCGATATGACCCAGCTCGTCCACTTGCGCGACCATCTGAAACCCACCGCGGAGCGCAAGGGGGTCAAGCTCACGTTCCTCCCGTTCTTCGTCAAAGCCGTCCTCGCGGCGCTGGTGGAATTCCCGACGTTGAACTCCTCCGTCGACGACGAGCGAGCGGAGATCGTCGTCAAACGATACTACAACATCGGCATCGCGACGGCCACGGACGAGGGCCTCACGGTCACCGTCGTGCACGAGGCCGACAAGAAAGGGCTCTGGGACCTCGCGAAAGAAATCGACCGGCTCGCCGGGGCGGCGCGCGACAAGAAACTCTCCTTGCAAGACGTCCAGGGGTCCACCTTCACGATCACCTCGCTCGGTAAGGAAGGCGGCATCCTCGCGACACCAATCATCAACTGGCCCGAGGTCGCCATCCTCGGCGTGCACAAGATCGAAAAGCGACCCGTCGTCCGGGACGACCAGATCGCGATTCGGGAGATGATGTACCTGTCGTGCTCGTTCGACCACCGCGTGATCGATGGCCACGTGGGCGCCGCGTTCGTCCAGTCGGTCCGCAACTACCTCGAACATCCCGCGACGATTTTCGTCGAAACCGGTTAGCGTCTCGCCGCGGTGCGATCTGAAATCCGACGTCCGCAAAGAGATTAAGAGAGCGGAGTTGTTCGGTCGGACCGTGGACCGGCACGCGGACGTCGTGGTCATCGGAGCGGGGCCTGGCGGCTATCCGGCCGCGATCCGTGCGGCTCAGCTTGGGAAGCACGTCCTCCTCGTCGAGCGAGACCGGCTCGGCGGCGAGTGCCTGAACTACGGATGCATCCCGAGCAAGGCGCTCATCCACACCGGCAACCTCGTCCGCGCGATCGAGCGGGCGAGCGAGCGCGGGGTCGAAACAGGCCCGGTGAAAGTCGACGTAGCCCGGTTGCAGCAATGGAAGACGTCCGTCGTCCAGCGCCTCGTCAACGGGATCGGGCAGCTCTGCAAAGGCAACGGCGTCGACGTCCTCGCGGGTCACGCCTCGTTCATGGGACCGAACGACCTCGAGGTGCGGAAGGCCGAAGGATCCGACTGGGTGACCTTCTCGGACGCCATCATCGCGACGGGGGGCCGGCCTTCGGACCTGCCGGCGTTTCGGTTCGACGGCAAGCGGGTCATCAGCACGAAGGAGGCCCTCGAGCTCACCCGCATCCCGCAGAACTTCGCGATCATCGGCGGCGGGGTCTCCGGCCTCGAGCTCGGGATGTTCTACGCGAAGCTCGGCAGTCGCGTCGTCGTCACCGAGATCATGGAGCAGCTCCTCCCAGGGACCGACCCGGAGGCGGTCCGCGTCGTCGCGCGGAACCTGCAGAAGCTCGGCGTGGAGGTCCACGTGAAGTCCCAGGCCCGCGGCTGGCGCGAGGACAAAGGCCAGACCGTCGTGGACATCGTTACCCCGGAGGGACTCATCGCGCGGCGGGCAGACACGATCCTCGTCACCGTGGGCCGCCGACCGAACACGGACGATCTCCATGCGGAAGTCGCCGGCGTGGAGTTCGGTCCGCGTGGATACGTCAAGGTGGATCGCCAACTGCGCACGTCGAACCCGCACGTGTTCGCGATCGGAGATGTGATCGGCCCGCCGTTCCTGGCGCACAAGGCCACCAAGGAAGGCGTCACGGCCGCCGAGGTGATCGCGGGTCATCCGGTCGAACTGGACGTCCACGCGATGCCCGCCGCGATCTTCACGGACCCGGAGATCGCCACGGTCGGCTTGCAGGAACCGGAGGCGACCGCGCAGGGCCGGCGCACGCGGGTCGGGAGAGTCCCGTTCGCGGCAATCGGCCGGGCGCTGACGACGGGCGAGTACGACGGCTTCGTGAAGCTCATCGCCGACGCCGACTCGAAGGTCCTCCTGGGCGCGACGATCGTCGGCCCGGATGCAAGCGACTTGATCAGCGAGCTCACCCTCGCGATCGAGATGGGCGCGACCCTCGCCGACATCGCCCTCACCGTCCATCCCCACCCGACGTTTCCGGAGGCGGTCATGGAGAGCGCGGAGGCCGCCCTCGGCCAGGCGATCCACGTGCTGAACCGCTGATCCATGCTCACGACGACGGAAGGGGAGTCAACGCCGATCCTCATCCTCCGGGACGCGTGGCTCCTGGACCTCGGCCGCAAGCCGTACCGCGAAGTATGGGAGCTCCAGAAGGCACTCGTCGATCGTCGGGCGGAGGACAAGATCCCGGACGGGCTGATCCTGG
>DATGWB010000036.1:0-2565 GCA_035299725.1 Thermoplasmata archaeon | reverse complement strand
TTGGCATCGACATTGACCCGGAGAAAGTGAAGGCCGTGAACGCGGGTGAAAGCCCGCTTCGCGGACGCGAACCGGGCGTTGCGGAACTCGTGGGAGAACAGGTTTCGAAGGGCCGTCTCCGGGCGAGCCTCGAGGCCACCGCCGCCGCGAACGCGGACGTCGTGGTGGTCTGTGTCGAGACTCCAATCGATCCCACGACCCACGATCCGTCGTACAAGGCGTTGAAAGCGGCCCTCGTCGGCCTCGCGCCCGTCGTGAAGCGAGGGGCGCTCGTCTCGATTGAGTCGACGTTGGCGCCTGGGACGATGGAAGGCGTCGTGCGACCTGCTCTCCAGCGGGGTTCGAAGCGGACCGTCGGCCGGGATTTATACCTGGTCCACTGCCCGGAGCGCCTGACGACCGGGAAGCTTCTACATCATCTCGCGGAACTGCCGCGGGTCCTCGGAGCGAACGACGCCGCCTCGGCACGGAAGGCCCTGGCGTTCTACGGACGATTCGTCAAGGCCGAGATCCACCCGACGGACTGGACGACCGCGGAGGTCGTGAAGACCGCGGAGAACGCGTACTGGGACGTGCAGATCGCCTTCGCGAACGAGGTGGCGCTGATCAGCGAAGAGCTCGGGGTGGACGCGTACCGAGTCCGGGATCTTGTGAACACGTGCCCGTATCGGATGATGCTGTTACCTGGAGCGGGCGTCGGCGGCCACTGCATTCCCAAGGACCCGTGGCTCCTCGTGTCGCCCGCGGTCCAGTCGAAGCCGGAGCTGATCCCGACCGCGCGCGAGGTGAATGATTTCATGCCGCATCGGATGGCGCGGCTCGTCGAGGAGGCCCTCGCCGCATCCGGTCGGAAGATCAAGGGGGCCCGCGTCGCGGTCCTCGGTTTCGCGTACCGGGAGAACACGGACGACACGCGGAACTCCCCCGCGAGGACGATGATCCAGGAACTCCGGCGTCGGGGTGCCGACGTCGCGATCCACGATCCGTTCGCGTCCTCCGAGCGGGGATATGCGGTCCTTCGGGACATGAAGGCCGCGACGAAGGGCGCGGACTGCGTCGCGATCGTCACGGCCCATGATGCGTATCGCAAGCTCGACCTCAAGGCGCTTCGCCGCCGGATGCGCCATGCCGCGTTCGTGGACGGCCGGAACGTCTACGCGGGTCCCGACGTCGTCAAGATGGGCTTCGTCTACCGCGGGATCGGGAAAGGACAATTCTGAGGACGATCACCGGAGCTGGACGAGCTTCCCGGTGCGGTGAGAATCGGTCGCGGCGACCGCGACCTTCAGCGTCTCAAGCGCGTCTTCGCCCGGGACGAGAGGTGGCCGCTTCTCTTTGACAGCGTCGAGAAAGTCCTCGAGCTCTTTCTTCAACGGCTCCTCTTTGCGGACGTGGAGCTTCTGCGTGTGGTGCTCGAGCGGGATCTGGTAAAGGTTGAACGGGTCCAAAGGTCCGAGCGTGCTCGAGCTTACGGTGACCGATTGCTCGGTGTAATCGACCTCGACGAAGTTCTTGAGGCAGGTGAGGGCGAGCTGCCGCACCTTCATCGGGGTGAGCCAGTTCACCTCGACGAACCCGTGGACTCCGTTTTGAAATCGCAACAGGATGTTCGCGTGGTCTTCGAACGCCGAGTGAATCTTTCGTCCGCCGAGCGCGAAAACGCTTTCCACCGGTGAGCCGACGAGGTAGCGGAGGATGTCGATCTCGTGGACGCCAAGATCCATGACGACCCCGATGTCCCGGACGCGGCCCGGGAAGGAACTCACGCGGCGCGCCGTCGCGGTCACAAGGTCTCCGTACTGCCCTTCCTGCAGATGCCGTTTCACGACCGCGATCGCGGGATTGTGTCGCTCGATGTGGCCGACGGCGAGGGTCACGCCCGCGCGCTTCGCCGCGTCGACGACCCGCGATGCGTCCGGGACCGTCGCGGCGAGCGGCTTCTCGACGAGGAGGGAGACGCCGGCCTCGATGGCCGCGAGCGCCACCTTCGCATGATGCTCGGTCGGCACGCACACGCTCACCGCGTCGAGATCCTCTTTGAGCAAGTGCGCGGCGTCCGTGTAGTAGGAGACGTTGAAACGGTTCGAGACGGCGCCGCCCGCCTTCACGTCCGGATCCGCGATGCCCACGAGGTCGGCGACCTCGGAGTAGACGCGGGCGTGGTTCTGGCCCATCGAGCCGACCCCGATGACCCCGACGCGCATCGGCGCCGCCACAAGTCGCGAAAGAGGGCTCGGGATATAAACGCGCGGCGGACCCGCGGCGCTGTCGAAGGCTTCATATTCGTTCGCGCCTTCGGTCGCGTGTCCGGTGTTCCGATGGCCGTCGATCCGGTGTGCGAGAAACCCGTGAACCCGCACAACGCGTACTGGATGATCTGGTACAAGGGGACTCCGTATTACTTCGACAGCGAGGAGTGCCAGCTCAAGTTCGACCACAAGCCGGAGCATTATCGGCTCCTCGCGCTCGATCGACGTCAGAACGAAGCCGTCTACTGATTCCTCCGGCGGGCGCGCGTCACTCGAAGCTTCGCAAGGCCTCGGCCGGCGGAATGCGGGATGCGCG
>DATGWB010000035.1:0-16795 GCA_035299725.1 Thermoplasmata archaeon | reverse complement strand
TCGTTGATCTCCACGGCCCCGAAGCGGAGTGCGTTCGCCGTGCGGTGGGCCCGCTGAACATCCTTCGTCCAGACGGACGAGTACAGGCCGTACACCGTGTCGTTCGCCGCCTCGATCGCTTCGTCTTCGTTCGAGAACTTCTGGACGTTGACCACCGGTCCAAAGACTTCCTCGCGGGCGATGCGCATGGACGGATCCGTGTCGACGAACGCGGTGGGTTCGTAGTACCAGCCCTTGGAAAACGCCTTGTCTTTGGGACGTTTCCCGCCCAGCGCGAGCTTCGCGCCTTCGTCCTCGCCGATCTCGACGTACTTCTCGACCTTCTCCCGCTGCTTCTGCGAGACCAGCGGCCCGAGGTCTGTCGCCCGCATCAGCGGGTCGCCCATGCGGATCGTCTTCAGTCGCTCGATGAACTTGTCGGCAAACTTCTTGTACGCTTTCTCATGGACGATGAATCGCGCGGCCTGCGTGCAATCCTGCCCGCCATTCACCATCGACGCGGCGACGGCGCCTTCCGCCGCGGCCGCGACGTTCGCGTCGTCGAAAACGATGAACGGCGCCTTCCCGCCGAGCTCGAGGTGGAGCTTCTTCACGTTCGACTTCGCGGCTTCCATGATGTCCTTCCCCGTCGCGGTGTCGCCGGTCAGCGAGACCATGTCGACCTTGTCGCTGGAGGCGAGCTCGTGCCCGACGACCCCGCCCGGACCTGTGATCAGGTTCACGGTCCCCGCCGGGATCCCGGACTGCTCGACGAACTTCCCGAGTTCGAGGGTCGTGAGCGGCGTGAGCGACGCCGGCTTCAGGACCGCCGTGTTCCCCGCGGCGAGTGCGGGCGCAAGCTTCCAGATCGCCATCATGAACGGATAGTTCCACGGCGTGATCTGGCCGATGACGCCGATTGGCTCTCGCCGGATGACGCTCGTCCCGCCGTACGCGAATTCCATCGACGCTTGGCCGGTCAGCGTCCGAGCCGCTCCGGCCATGAACCGCAGGTTGTCGACGGAGAACGGGATGTCGCCGTCCCGCGCCTGCTTGATCGTCTTCCCCTGGTTCTGGACCTCGATCGGCGCGAGGCGGTCCATGCCGGCCTCGATTAGGTTCGCCAGCTTGAACAGCGCCGCCGCGCGGTCGCCGGGCGTCATGCGGGGCCACTTCCCCTTGTCGAATGCGGCCCGCGCCGCGTCGATCGCCGCTCGCGTGTCTTCGACGTCCGCCTGGGGTACCGCGGCGATTTTCCCGCCCGTCGCGGGATTGATCACGGTGTACGTCGCTTCCGTGTGGGACGGCACCCACGCGCCGTTCACGTAGTTGAGATACTCCGATTTGCCCACTCGATTCGCCCCCGGTGGAAGCGGTTAGGGTCACGGCGTGCTAAGTAGTTTCGCGCCTCGACTAAGGGAGGCAAGGCGACGATTCCCTCGAGCACGCCGGCGGTTCGCAGCCCCCGCCTTTCGCTCCAAACGCGATATTCACTCGGAATACTATAAGTGTGGGAGGCATGAATCGGAAGCCACGGGATGACATGAAAGCGCACAGCATCCGGGTCGAGGAACGAACGATTTACAAATGTTCATGCGACCGTGAATTTGATGACATCCAGAAGGCCGAGTTGCACCTCCGGAATCCGCCGCAGGAAAAGGTCAAGAGCCTCCGACCGAAGAAACATGCGGCGCCCCGGCGAAGGGAGGCAAAGACCGTGATGGCCGCTGCGGCGGAGATGCCCGCGCCCGCGGGAAGGCGGTCTTGGCTATCTCCCAATCCCGAAGGGGACGAATCGCAAAGCGGATCATAGCTTCCGCGAAAACGGAGCGCGGTGCGTCGACCGACCGCGGGCGTCCGTGTTCCAGAGTCCTACTTGCGGTTCGGGGCCTTTCGGACTTCCGCTTTCTCGCCGGCCCGCTTCTTCGCGGCCTTTTGCGCGTACCCGATCTCACGTTCCATGAACACCAAGGCGCTGGAGACCGTGGCCCCCGCCGTTCGCACGAACGCATCGGCGAATTTACCGCCCGCCGCGGCCACTTCTTCCACGCGGCCGGCGAGTTCTTGCAGAAAGCCCATGTCACCCGCAGGTGCGTCGACGGCTATGAGTCTGTCGGGGATTTCGTGGCGAGCTTCTCCATGACCACGGGGAACGAATCCGCGAAGCGCTTGCAATCGGCTTCGGAGACCGTGAAGGACACACGGAGGAACTCGCCGCCGTGTTTCTTCGACAAGTACGAGCCCGCGCGCGTGTGCACGAGGTGATCCAAGAGCAAGCGTTCCTCCACGACCTCCGGGTTGATGCCGGTCGGCTCGAGATCGATTACGAACATGTTCGCCTTCGATGGAGAGACCGGGAGCGAGGCGCCGTCGACCTTTGCGACCGTGTGGCGAATCGTCTCCTGATTCTTGCGGCAGGTTCGCCGGATTTCTGGGAGCCATTCCTTCTTGCTCCGCAGGGCCGCGAGCGCGGCGCGCTGGGCGAGGATATTCACCCCGAGCACGTTCGTGTCGAATCTCCGCAGGGTCCGGATCGCCTCCGGAGGTCCGATGATGGCCCCGATCCGCATTCCGGCGAGGCCCGGCGCCTTGCTGAAGGAATAGGCGAGGAGCGTCTTCTCCGGATAGAAATCGGTCGCGAGGACATGGTCCGCGTTGAAGTCCCGATACGTGATGTCATCGATGAACCAGGCGCCGTGGTCTCGGGCGATCTCCGCGAGGCCCTTGATCTGAGACCGCGAGTATCCCGAGCCGAGCGGATTGTTCGGATCGATCGCGAGGAGGATCTTCGTGGCTCGCGTCATCGATTCCGAGGCGAGATCCGGCGTGAGGACGTACGGTTCGCGGTAGATGTCGACCTCGATCGCACGCGCTCCCGTCATCGCGACCTGGTCGTGGATCGGCAGGAACGAGGGATCCGTCGAAAGCGCCTCGTCTCCAGGCTTCAGGAGAGCGCGGGTCGCGATGTATTCGCCCTCGATCCCGCCGTTCGTCAGGATCATGTCGGCCTCGTCGAGGCCCAGGTCCTCTTTGATCACGTCGGAGAGTCCGAGGATCCCCGCCTTCCGGGGGTACAGGTTGAACTCGCGGTCGTCGACGCTCGCACGGATCGCTTCGAGGATCGATGGATGGACCGGGAGGGTGTTCGTGTTCTGCGACATCCACGCGACCTCGTGTCGGTGCTCGTGGGCGAACTCGAAGTTGTCCTTCGACGTCATGTCGCGTCCTCGACGGCGCGTCGAAGCCGTGACGCCTCATATCGCTTCCGGTGGGCCGGTTCCGAGCGAGTCGCCGCAACGAATTTGGCCCGGTTCGCGATGGACCGTCCATGACGCTGGGCGGGAAGAAAGTCTTCGTGCCGGCGGAGGACGGATACGAGGACCTCGAGCTCTGGGTGCCCTACTACCGGATGCTCGAGGAAGGCGCGGACGTCGTCCTCGCGGGACACGAGAAGCGGACCTACGCCTCGAAGCATACGTATCCGTGTGAGGTGGACACCACCGTGGCCTCCCTCAACGCGAAAGAATTCGACGCGGTCATCATCCCGGGCGGCGTCGCCGGACCCGATCGACTTCGACGGCACAAGGAGGTCCTGGACTTCGTCCGCACGATGGACCGGGACGGCAAAATCGTCGCCGCGATCTGCCACGCGGCCTGGGTGCCCATCAGCGCCGGGATCGTGAAAGGTCGTCGCATGACGTCGGTCGCGAGCGTGAAGGACGACTGCGTCAACGCCGGCGCGACATGGGTGGACAAGGAATGCGTCGTCGACGGGACGTTCATTACGTCCCGCCATCCGGATGATTTGCCTGCCTTCTGCCGTGCGATCGTCTCGATGATGTCCAAGTGAGCGGACCCGATGGTCCGCGCGCCGGCCGATTGGCGAAAAATCCTGCGTCGCGCAGAGGTCCTCGTTCGACGACGGGACATCCGGAGCCTTGAGCTGCTGCTTCCCGCGCTGGCTTGGCGGTCGGTGGCGGCGAGGAATCGGGTCGTTGCCCTCTTCAGCCGGATGGGTCCGATTGCGGTTCCAGCCCTCCTCGAGCGGCTGGAAGGCGCGCGAGCCGCAACGGAGCGGGCCGGGGCTGCCGAATCGCTCGGCCGGATTGGGGATTCTCGCGCCGTCTCGCGGCTCATCCGAGCGTTGGAGGACTCCGCGATGACCGTTCGGCGGGCCTCGATGGTCGCGTTGCTACGGCTCGAAGCGATGAACGCCGTGCCGAGAATCGCGCGCCTCCTGGGGGACGAATCCGGTGGAGTCCGCGTGATGGCGGCGGTCGTCCTCGGAGGATTCGAGGACCCTCGAGCCGTTCCTGCGCTCGTCCGTGCGCTCGGCGACAATCAATGGTACGTGCGTCAGGCGTCCGCGACCGCGCTTGGACAGATTGGGGACCGACGGGCCGTACCCGCGCTCGAGAGGGCAACTCACGATCCGCGGAAATCGGTCGGGCGAGCGGCGGCCGCTGCGCTGCGAGCGTTGCGAGCGTGACAGGTCCCGACGGCTCCAAGGCAGACAGCCGGTGGGGCGCTCACGATCCTGTCAGCACCCCTACACGGAGCCGGAGAAAGTCTTAAGCGAGCCGCGAGGTTAGGACGGCGGCGCGGGCTCGTGGTCTAGTGGCTATGACATCGCCTTGACATGGCGAAGGTCACCGGTTCGAATCCGGTCGAGCCCACTGCCATTTCGAGTCGAAACCCGCAAATGATATCTACGCGCGCGGAATCGGGGTGACGATGAAGCGTCCGAACTGGAAGGCGATTGGGTTTCTCGCGTTCATCGCGTTGGGCGCCGTGTCTGCGGCCCTGGGATGCCCGTTCTTCCGGAACCCGCAGAACTACATGTCCGCCGGGGGCTTCGTTGGGTACCTCCAACATTTGGTCTCCGTCCACCGCAAGGCCTGAGAACCAACCGTGTGCGGCAGGTGTTGCGGCGCGGTCGGTTGTGTCCGACCGCCGACGTTATCCTTATGATGTGAATCGTCTGCCCGTACGTTTTTATAGGCTAGCCGGGTCGCACGGTTCGCGAGTCGATGAATCGCGAGGCGCCCACTTTCCCACATCGCTCCGATGGGCCCACACTCACCGCCGTGGCTCACCTCCTTGTCATCGGGACCAATCATCGCACCTCGAGCCTCGACACGCGTGAGCGGATTCTCCGGAAGGCCTCGTACGCTTCTCTGCGGATGGCGGGCGGACGTCGGCCACCTTGGTCCGACCTCGTCCTCCTGACGACGTGCAATCGAGTCGAAGTGTACGCGCTCACGGGGGCCCCTGCCCGGACGGCCGAGGTCGTTCGAAAGACCTTCGGCGTCTCTGGCGACGAGCCGATCCTCTACGTCCTCGACGACGGCGATGCGGCGGCTCATCTCATTCGGGTTGCCAGCGGGCTCGACTCCCTCGCGGAAGGCGAGGAGCAGGTGACGGCGCAAATCCGGAACGCCCCGTCGCGCCGACCGACCCGGATCCGCGCGAACGGCCCCCTGGATGGCGTGTTTCTCCAAGCCGCCCGAATCGCTCCCTCCATCCGAGCGATTGCCGGGTTCGACCCGCGCGACGCATCGGCGAGCCACGCGGCCATTCGATTCCTCGAGGCTGTCCTCCCCCTCGAGCATCGAATCGTCGCCGTCATCGGGACAGGGAAGATGGCTCGGATCGCCGCAAAGGCGCTGCGACCGCGTGCCGAGATCCGTGTCGTGAATCGGAATCATCCGCGGGCCCGCGAGCTCGCGAAGAGTCTTGACGGGGAAGCCGTCCCATGGGCCGATTTGCCGACTCTTCTCGCCGATGTCGACGTCGTCCTCGCCGCGACCGCGGTCCGGCGCCCGCTGATCACGAAGCAAATGGTCCGCGCCGCGGTTCGTCGACGCAAGGGTCGGCCGATCTGGCTCATTGATCTCGGCTTTCCGAGGAACGTAGACCCGGGTTGTCGCGGGCTGCCCGGCGTGCATCTGTTGGATCTTGACGGCCTCGCGCCCTGGGGTCAGAATCCGCCGTCGCCGGCTGCCCTCGCTCGAGTCGATCATCGGATTCGAAAGGAGTCGAAACGCCTGATCGAATTGTTGCGCCCGGCCGCATCCGTGGACGTCGCGGCTCTTCGAAAGACCGCGGAGGCCGTGCGACGGCATGAGCTGGAGGAGGCCTTTGCTCGACTTCCGGATCTCTCGGATGAGGATCGGGCGATCGTCGACAAGCTCTCGATGCGGTTGGTGAATCGTTTCCTGCATGGCCCAACCGAGCGCCTGCGCTCTGTCCCGGGAGAGAGACGTGCCGAAGTCGTTCAAGAGATGGTCGCCGGGCTCCGGGGCGGACACGAATGACGGGGACGCTACGCGTCGGGACGCGCGGGAGCCCCCTGGCGCTGGCGCAAACGGAAGAGGTCGTGGTCCGATTGCATTCCGTCCATCCGGACCTTGAGATGGAAACGGTCGTGATTCGGACTCATGGCGACGACGGATACCGTGAGGACTTGGGCAGTGCCCTGGACGGCAAGCGGGCCTTCACGAAGCGCATCGAGGACGCCCTTCTCGCGGGCCGGATCGACTTCGCGATTCATAGCTTGAAAGACTTGCCAACCGAAATGGCCACGGGACTCGTGATCGCAGCGATTCCGCCGCGGGAGGACCCGCGGGATGCTTTCGTCGCCCGAGATGGGCTGACCCCGGATGATTTGGCTCCGGGCATGCGCGTTGGGACGAGCAGTCTCCGCCGTCGCGCGCAGCTCTTGTCCCGATGGCCCGGACTCGAGGTGATCGATCTCCATGGGAACGTGAACACGCGTCTGCACCGGCTCGACTCGAGGGCTTTCGACGCCGTGATCGTCGCCGCCGCGGGCCTGCGACGACTTCGCATCGAGGATCGGGTCGCACAGCCTCTACCGTCCGACGTGATGACGCCCGCTCCGGGCCAAGGGGCGCTCGCCGTCGAGGCGCGTAGCGGAGACCATTCCGTTCTCAACCTGTTGGCGGCGATTGACGATCCCCGAGCGCGACGCGCGACGGATGCGGAGCGAGCCCTCAGCGCACGCATTGGCGGCGGATGCAATACTCCGTTCGGCGCGCTCGCGACACTCGACGGCGGCATCACCCTGCAGGCGGTGCTCGCGGATCCCGAAGGCCGTCGTCTGGTCCGTTCCCAGGATCACGGCGACGAGTCGCGATGGAAGGAGGTCGTTGACTCGGTATGGGAAAAACTCGTCCGACAAGGCGTTGCGGACCTGCTCCCCGGAGGGGCGTAGATGGACGACCTCCCGTTACATGGGCAGACGTTCCTCGTCGTGACGTCGGAGGATCTCGTCGACAGAGTTGTTCGATCCGTTCGAGAGAAGGGCGGGAAGGCAATCCCTTTCCCGACGATTCGCGTCATTCCGCCGAAGGATTTCGCGGACTTGGACCGCGGCCTTCGACTCTGGCCGACACTGGACTGGGTCGTCTTCACCAGCGCCCACGGAGTCGAGGCCGTCGTCGACCGGTCGAAGGCCCTCGGTGTGGACCTCACGCCGTTCGCGGGAAACGTTGCGGCCGTGGGACCCGCGACAAAAGCCGCGGCGGAAGCCGCCGGTCTCTCGGTTTCTTCCATGCCGGAGGAGTTCTTGACCGATGCAATCGCGGGAGCCCTCGGAGACGTGCGCGGTCGGACGATTCTCTTGCCCCGGTCCCGCATCGCTCGGAAGGGCCTTGCGGAGGTGCTGCGAGGGCGCGGCGGAAAGGTCATCGAAGCGGATGCGTACGATGCGATTCCGGCCAGGCCGCAGGTTGACTTGATCCGGCAGGCAAGCCGGATCGATGTTGTGCTCTTAACGAGCGCATCCGCAGCGACCCATCTTGTCGGCCTCCTTCCACAGGACTTGCGTGAACGGTTATTCAAGGAAGCTGAAGCCGCGTGCATCGGTCCGGTCACCGCAGAAGCGGCGCGTTCCGTCGGGTTCCGAATCGGCGCGGTCGCCCGCGAACACACGGTGGCAGGCCTCATCGAGCGCGTCGCGGAGGTTCGAGCCCATGGCTGACCTCCCGCGTCCCCGTTCTCGTCTCCGAAGACTCCGACGGACGCCAGCCCTCCGGGCGCTCGTCCGCGAGACATCGGTCGATTCGAGCCATCTCGTGCAACCGCTCTTCGTCCGAGAGGATCCGCGCACCGATGCGGCGATTCCGTCGATGCCCGGGATCTCTCGCCTGACGATTGACGAGGTCGTCTCGGAGACGGAGGAACTCGCGGCGCTCGGTCTCCTGGCGGTGATTCTCTTCGGTCTGCCGACGGACAAAGATCCGGTAGGCCAGGGGGCGTACGCCGAACGCGGGGTCGTGCAAGAGGCGATCCGGGCGATCAAGGCGGCCGTGCCGGACGTCGTCGTGATGACGGATGTCTGCCTATGCGAGTACACGGACCACGGTCACTGTGGGGTAGTCCGCGACGGGCGCATCGACAACGACGCTTCGGTCGAACTCCTGGCGAAGACCGCGGTAAGCCACGCGCGGGCGGGTGCGGACCTCGTGGCTCCGAGCGCGATGATGGACGGCCAGGTTGCCGCGATCCGCGCGGCACTGGACCGCCATGGATTCGACGAGACGGCGATCCTCGCGTACGCCGCGAAGCACGCTTCCGCGTTCTACGGCCCCTTCCGGGAGGCCGCGGACTCCGTCCCCCGGTTCGGCAACCGCCGCACCTACCAGAAAGATCCGGCGAACCTGCGTGAGTCGCTTCGAGAGATCGCCCTCGACTTGGAGGAGGGGGCCGACATTGTCATGGTGAAGCCGGCCCTCGCGTACCTGGACGTGATCCGGGCCGCCCGCGAGCGATTCGACGCGCCGCTCGCGGCGTTCTCCGTCAGCGGGGAGTACAGCCTGATCAAGGCGGCCGCAGAACGGGGATGGGTGGACGAACGCTCGGTCGTCGAGGAGACGCTCACCGCGATCCGTCGCGCGGGCGCCGACCTCATCCTGACGTACCACGCGAAAGCGTTCGCGCGGTGGCAACGGGAGGGATCCGCATGACGGACCCATCTTCGGGCAGCGAGTCCGGCGCCGCCGGGGAGGAGAGCGGACCCCGCGAGTTCCTCAAGTACACGTTCTTCAAGGTCCGACCCGATTGGCGGATCCTCGATTCGGAACGGAAGAAGAAGCAGAAGTCCGAGTTCTCAGCGCTCGTCCACGACCTCGAGGAAGAGGTCACCCTCCGGTGTTACTCGCTCCAGGGGATTCGGGCCGACGCGGACTTCATGGTCTGGGCGATTGATCCGCGCTTGGAGACGTTCCGGGAGATGGCCCGGCGGATCGCCTCGACGGAACTCGGCCACTATCTCGAGACCGCGTACGCGTATCTCGCGGCGAGCAAGCGTTCGCAGTACCTGGGCGGCCACACGCACAAAGGGCAGGACGGCCTCGCGACGAGTCCTGCGCCGCTCGGGAGCCGGTACCTGTTCGTGTACCCGTTCGTCAAGAAACGGGAGTGGTACTCGATCCCTTTCGAAAGGCGGCAGAGCATCATGCGGGATCACTTCCGCGTGGGCCACAAGTACCCGGACGTGAAGATTCACACCGCCTATTCGTTCGGCCTCGACGACCAGGAGTTCGTGTTATCGTTCGAGGCGGACGACCCTCTCGACTTCCTCGACCTCGTGATGGAGCTCCGCTCGAGCGAGGCGAGCAAGTACACGGAGCGGGAGACGCCGATCTTCACGTGTATCCTGTCCACGCCGGAGCAAATGCTCGACGCGCTGGGGATCTGACATGGGATCCGAACCGGGAGGGGTGCCCCGGGCGCCGGAATCGGAGCGACTCTTTGCGGAAGCGTTGGAGAGCCTCGTGGGCGGCGTCGATAGTCCGGTGCGCGCGTTCCGGTCCGTCGGCGGAACGCCGCGGTTCATGGTGAGCGGGAAAGGCTCATTTCTCTGGGACGCGGACGGACAGCAATATCTCGATTTTTGCATGTCGTGGGGCGCGTTGTTGCTCGGTCACGCGAATCCCGCGGTCGTCCGTGCGGTCCGGAGCGCCGCCGGCCACGGCACAAGTTTCGGTACTGCCACGGAGTCGGAGGTCCGATTGGCCCAGGCGGTGAAGAACCGGTTCCGGAGCATCGGTCTCCTCCGCTTCGTCAGCTCCGGCACCGAGGCCACCATGTCCGCCGTGCGCGTGGCCCGGGGCTTCACCGGTCGCGACAAGATCGTCACGTTCGAGGGCGCGTACCACGGACACGCGGACGGCCTTCTTGTGAAAGCCGGTTCAGGACTTGCTGCCGCGGGCCTTCCGGGTTCGGCAGGGGTCCCTAAGAGTGCGGTGCAGGACACTCTGGTAGCGAGGTACAACGATCTTGGTTCGGTGGAGGACGTCTTCCGACGCCAGGCCGATCATATCGCCGCGGTCCTCGTCGAGCCAGTCGCAGGGAACATGGGCGTCGTCCCACCCGACCCCGGATTCCTCGAGGGTCTTCGTCGCATCACGCTGGAGTTTGGGAGCCTACTAGTCTTTGACGAGGTCATCACCGGTTTCCGCGTTGCGCCGGGAGGTGCCCAGGAGAAATACAGCGTGGCGGCGGACATGACGTGTCTCGGGAAGATCCTCGGCCACGGCCTTCCCGTTGGAGCCTACGGGGGCCGCCGCGACATCATGGAGTGGGTCACGCCCCTCGGGCCGGTGTACCAGGCGGGCACCCTCGCGGGGAACCCGCTGGCGATGGCCGCGGGCCTCGCCGCTCTGAATCAATTGCGTCCCGAACTGTACGGGCGACTCGAGCGACGGAGCGACCAACTCGCGAGGGGCCTGCTCGACGCGGCGGACGACGCGGGAGTCGATGTGCATGTGCCGCGCGTCGGGTCGATGATGGGCCTCTTCTTCCAGCCGGAGCCCGTTCGAAACTATGGCGACGCCCAGGAGATGGACCGGGCCGCCTACGGACGCTTCTTCTGGGCCCTCCTGAAACGGGGGGTCTACTTGCCGCCCGCCCCGTTCGAGAGTTTCTTCGTATCCTCCTCGCACGATGCGCCGGAAATCGAGAAGACGATCGAATCGGCTACTGTCGCATTCCGGGAGGCACGGAATTCTTGAACGATCGCTTCCTACGCGCGTGCTGGCGCGAGCCGGTCGACTTCACGCCGGTATGGTTCATGCGCCAAGCCGGTCGATCGTCGCCTGCCTACCGGGCGATCCGCGCGAAGCACGGCATCTTGGAAATCGCGAAGTCGCCTGCCCTGGCGGCCGAGGTGACCTTGCAGCCCATCCACGAACTCGGGGTCGACGCCGCGATTCTGTTCGCGGATTTGTTGTTGCCCCTCGAAGCGATGGGGGTCCGGGTCCGAATCGACGCCGGCGAGGGCCCCGTGATCGAACCTCCAATCCGAACGCCCGAGGATCTCGACCAATTGAAGCCGCTCGATCCGAAGAGAGACCTTCCGTTCGTCTTCGAGACCATTCGGCGAGCCCGCTCCCATGCGGCGGTCCCGTGCATCGGCTTCGCGGGCGCTCCGTTCACGATGGCCAGCTACTTGATCGAAGGAGGGGCCTCGAAGGATTTCGCCGCGACGAAATCGTTCCTTCACAATCATCCCGACGAATGGCGCGCGCTGATGAACCTCCTCGCTAGCGGGACCGCGGCGTACCTTCGCGCTCAGGCCGAGGCCGGCGCCCAAGCCCTCCAGGTGTTCGACAGCTGGGCCGGTGCGTTGAGCCCTCGGGACTATGACACGAGCGTGGCCCCGTTCACGCGCCGCCTGTTCGACGAAATTCGCGAGGCCGGAGTCCCGTCCATCCATTTCGGGACGGGGACCGCCGGGTTCCTCGAATCGTTCGCTTCCGCCGGAGGGGACGTCATCGGCGTCGACTGGCGGATCCCAATCGATGCGGCGTGGCGTCGGATTGGCGAGCGTCAAGCCATCCAGGGGAATCTCGATCCGGCGGCCCTCCTGGGGACGCCGGACGCGTGGCGCCCGGCCGCGGAGGACGTGTTGCAGCGGATCGGAAACCGTCCCGGCCATGTTTTCAACCTGGGCCACGGAGTCTTGCCGCAGACGCCGCAGGACGGCTTGCGAGCGCTCGTGCGCCTTGTGCATGAATCGACTCGAAGGACCTGAGGGGCTGCCGTGTCGAAGACCGACGGCGGACCGACGGCCATCCTGTTGACCGCCGTCGGAGGACCGAACTCGCTCGATGAGGTCGCTCCATTCCTCCTCGACATCCGAGGAGGCCGACCGACGAGCGACGAACTCGTCGACGAATTTCGCGAGCGATACCGCCGGATCGGCGGCAGATCGCCGCTCCTGGATATTTCGCGGGCCCAGGCGAAGGCGTTGGAGACGAGGCTGAACGAGGAAGGGGGGGCATACCGGTGCTACGTCGGCATGAGGAATTGGCGGCCGTACATCCGGGACGTCCTCCCCGAAGTCCTCGCTGACGGCTTCGACCGGCTCGTGGTCTTGCCGCTGACCCCGTACTATTCCCGACGGAGTGTGGGCGCCTATTTCGCTGCCGTCGATGGCGCCCTTTCGACAATCGCCACGCATCCGGACATCGCCTACGTGGAGAGCTGGAACACGGAGCCCGCGTTGATAGAGATGTTCGCGGCGAAGGTGCGCCACGGCCTCGAGCAGCTTGCGAAGCGAGGATTCCCCGATCCCGCCGTCGTGTTCACGGCCCACAGCCTCCCGAAGAAGCTCATGGAGGAGGGGGACCCGTATGAACGGGAGCTGTCGGAGACGATGGCCCTCGTGCTCCGGCGATTGCCGCCGCTGCGGGCTCGGATGGCGTGGCAGAGCGCGGGCCGAACCGAGGAGGCGTGGCTCGGCCCACCACTCGAGGACGCCTTGGACGCGATGAGCCGAGCCGGAGAGCGGGCCGTCCTCGTCGTCCCGTTCGGATTTGTCTCCGACCACCTGGAAATCCTCTACGACTTGGATATTGAGGCGAGTGCGTTCGCGGAGAAACGAGGCCTCGCGTTCGATCGGACGGACTCGCCAAACACGGACCCCGGTTTCATCGAGGCGATGGCGGCAGCAGTGCGGTCTGTCCGCATTTCTCCGCCAAAGTAGCCGCTGACCCTTCGCCCCCACCGATGTTTTAAGGTCCGGTCCTACGTGCCGACCGCGGGGGAGGACCACGGAGTCGGGCAGGCCAACGGCGCACGGGCTACCGAAGAACCGCCTCGAGACACTCGTGGACGGCGTGTTTGCCATCGCGATGACGATTCTCGTCCTCGAGCTGCGCGCCCCCGATACCCTCGGCCCGGGAGGCTTGGGGCAGGTCCTGTTCGACCTTCGGTCGCGGTTCGCGACGTTCGTCATCAGCTTCATCGTCCTCGGGGTCTACTGGTTCGCCCACCACCAAGTGTTCCACTTCGTCCTGCGCGTGAACCGCACCTTGGTGTGGCTGAACATCCTTTTTCTGATGGGCATCGCGCTCGTCCCGTTCGCCGCGTCGGTCATGGGCGCGCACAGCGAGGATCCGATCGCCCTCAGCCTCTACGGCGCGGTCCTTGGCCTGTTGGCGGCCCTGGGATACCTGATTTGGTGGTACATGACGGGAGATCGGGGTTTGATTGAACCGGGCCTCGACCCGGCGCTTGTCCACAAAGTGCGGCTGTGGCTCGCGATCGGTCCCGTGATCACCCCAGTCGCGATCGCGGTCTCCTTCATCAGCACGACTCTTGCTCTCCTGATCTACCTCGCCCTGCCGGTCGTCTTCATCTTCTTCAATCCGGTGAGCCGGTATCTCGAGCGCCTCCGTGAGACAGAGCCGTGACGCCGCGGTCGCTTGGTGATCAGAAGGGACCCGACGCTCGATTGCGACGGCAAACCGGATTGTCGTACCCGTGTCAGAGAGCAACGGACTTGCCGATTCCGCGATCCCGGGCCCGCTCGAAAACAAGCGCGGCTACCGCGACATCCTCGATCGCGATTCCGTGGGACTTGAACAAGGTGATGTCGTCGGCCTTCGTCCGCCCCGCAATCTTGCCGGCGACAACCTCGCTGATCTCATGGACGCGGTCCCAGGCGATCAGGCCGCGTTTCATCGGCTCCACGAGGTCGCCTCCCTCCGCCTTCGCCTGCTCAATCGAGTCCGTCGCCACGAACGCGCATCGACCGATCGCGGCGTCATCGAGTTCGCGGGTCTCGAGGCGGTTCGCTCCGATGGCATTGATGTGGGATCCGGGACGCAACCAATCTCCATGGATGACCGGCTGAGGCGCATTCGTCGCGGCGATGGCCACGTCCGCGTCTCGGATCGCCTCTTCAGCCGATGATGCCGCTCGGACTCTCACTCCCAGGAGCGAGGACATCTTCTTCGCGAAGGCCTCGCGACGGGCCTTGTCCCGACCGTAGGCGCAGACTCGTCGGATCGGGCGGACGGCACACACCGCCTCCAGCTGACCTTGTGCCTGCCATCCCGTGCCGACGATGCCGATGGTCGATGCATCGGATCCCGCGAGGTATTTCGTCGCCACTCCGGACGCCGCCCCGGTGCGCTGCTGGCCGAGTCGGTCCGCTTGAATCACCGCGACGAGTTCTCCGGTCGCGATGTCGAACAGGTGAACCCAAAATCGAATGCCCGTGCGGGACGTCGTGTAGTACTTGAACCCGGCATATCCGCGCGCCGGCCATGACGCGAGCATGATGTTCACCGTCGCCTCGCGCGTTCCCACCCTTTGGCGCGGCCGGTTCGTCGCCTCGCCTCGCCCTAGGGCGCGCAACCCTTCTTCGACCGCTTCCAGCGCGTCCTCCATTCGGAGGAGGCCTTCGACATCCTTCTCCGTGATGAGAACCGGGGACATCCGATTGCCGCGTATCCGGGCTACGCCTATTTGATGTCTCTTGGCGACGCGTCCGCGCATCGGCCCGGTCAGGGTGACAGGCGTTCCGTGGCGCTCCAATGCACAACCGTTTTCGAATGTGAGCCCCGCACGACCGCAGCAGTCACGAACATCGCGCCGCCGAACTCTCGCTCGTCGAGGATTTTGATCCGCCTCGGAAGGAATCGGTAGAACGCATACGATCGGAGGAGGGCCGCCTGTTGCCGTTCAGCCGGACGAAGGCCCGCCATCCACTTCGCGTACGGCGAGAACCGGGCGGCGTAGCATCGCTCCGCTTCCCTCGCTGCTCGGCCGCGCGTCCGTCGACACGTCCCGAACAACTGGAGCCCTCGATCCGGGCCGCCCCACTCCTGTGCCGACCGGAAGATCGTCATCGCGAGCGACGGATTGCGCTCGAGATTCCGGCAGTGCTGCGATGAGGGGTCGGACAAGAAGTAGAGCTCGAGGTCGGAGGTGTAGCAGAAGTACGCGGTGTTGATGTGCGGACGGGTCCCAGAGCTGACCGTCGACATGGAGCAGAGGACGTTCTCCCGAAGGATTCGGGAGATGCTCCCTTGAATCCGCTCATCCGAGAACCGCTTCTCCACGGGTTTGGTGGTCATGTCGACTCCTGGTGGCGCACGACGCGTCCCGCGAGGGCACCCATCGGTCGGCCGTCTTCCAGCGCGATGGTACCGTTCACCAAGACCCAGTCGATGCCTTCGGGATACTCGTGGGGATAGTTCTCGAACGGATAGGTGTGAGGCCACGGGTTGGTCGCACGGTCGCGAACCTGTGGCAGATCGAAGACGACGAGGTCCGCCCAGGACCCGGCTCGAAGGAGGCCACGGTCCGCGAGTCCGAGCCGAGATGCCGGCAGCCCCGTCATCTTGTGGATCGCTTCTTCGAGCCGAAGCACGGGTTCCTTGACGACGTAGCGTTCGATCACTCCAGGGAACTCGCCGTATGTGCACGGCTGGTACGGCGCCGTGGGCGACGTGCGCTCGTCCTTGGGTGCAACCCAGCCGTCGGAGCAGATCATCACGAGAGGATGCCGCAGAGTGGACTTGATTTCCTCCGGGTCCATGTAGTCGAATAGGCCCACGGCCCGGTCCCGCTCTTCGACGATCGTGTCGAAGTACGCGGTCCACGGGTCCACGCCGCGCTCCTGCGCGAGTTGCGCGATCGTCTTGCCCTCGTTCGAAGGATTCTCCGGGCACCGCAACAGCCAGATCCGATCGAATCGTCCGTGCACGAGCAGACCCACGTATCCGGCACCGGGACGCTTGTCCGCTATGACCTCGGCTTTGAATGCCTCCCGCTTCGTCGGATCCCGAAGCGACGCGAGAAGCTGCTCCGTCGAGAGCTTCTGGGTCCATTGCGGGAGTGCGTGACTGAGGGGTGGCCCGAAGTCCGTGTGCACGTCGTTGTCCGCGAGGATGTCGACGCCGCGAACCCTCGCGGCTTCCCAGAGCGCCTGGATCTCCTTCGCCTTTCCGATTCCGCCATACTTCGGATTGTTGTGACTGATCTGGACGGCACAGCCGGCGCGCTCGCCGATCTCGATGCACTCTCGAACCGCCTCCACGATCGTTTCGCGCTCGCCCCGGATGTGAGAGGCGTAGAAGCCGTGATGCCGCGCGACGACCTTCGCGAGCTCAACGATCTCCTCCGTTGAGGCGAAGCATCCGGGCGGATACACCAGGCCGGTGCTCATGCCGAACGCGCCTGCCCGCATCGCTTCGTCGACATGACCGTTCATCTGGTGTCGTTCGTCTCGGGTCGGCGGGCGTTCCTCGAAGCCCATCGTCGCGAGCCGCACGCTCCCGTGGCCCACGAGGCCCGCGATGTTGATCCCGACACCTCGCGTGGCCATGAAATCGAGATACTCCCCATACGTCGACCAGGTCCAATCCTGCGCGCGCGCATAGTACTCGAAGCGGCGGACCGCGAGGTCGCGATATCGGTCGCTAATCGGAGCGGACGAATCGCCGCAATTCCCGATCACGTGCGTCGTGACGCCTTGGCGGACCGCGCACTCCGCGGT
>DATGWB010000034.1:0-4015 GCA_035299725.1 Thermoplasmata archaeon | reverse complement strand
CGCGGGTCTTTCGCGAGCCGTTCGTTGTAGGTCCGGATGGCCTGGGTCTCGCTCGATCGGTCCTTGCGGGCCACGTCGCCGCCCCAGAGGACGTTGTCCGTGACCAGGAGTCCTCCGACCCGCAGGCGCTCGATGGCGGGATCGAGGACCGCGGGATACCCGGCCTTGTCGATGTCGTTGAAGATGTAGTCGAACGGGCCCTTCAGGTCCTTCAGAATCCCTTGAGCGTCGCCGACGAGGATCTTGACTTTCGTCGCGACGCCGGTCTTCTCCATGTTCTTCCGCGCGATGGCCGCTGTCTCGGCATTGTGTTCGACCGTGACGAGTTCGCCATTGTCTGGCAGCGCACGGGCGAGCCAGGTGCCCGAGTATCCGATCGCGGTGCCGAGCTCGAGGATCCGCCGCGCACGGATCGCCCGCGCCAGGATATGGAGCAAGCTTCCCTCCGCCGAGCCGACGATCGGCCATCCTTCCTCCTCGCCTTGTCGCTCCACGGCCCGCAGCGCCGCGTCTCCTCGGTTCGCCAACCCATCGATGTATTCGTCGATCTCCTCGTACACGATTGCGCGCGGCACGCCACCACCGCCGCGACGAGCGTCGTGTGCGGCTATGAACCTTCGTGGCACCTTGACAAACACTTATCCCGAATGAGCGGCCATCGAGGCGCGGGATGGGACATGTGCAAGCTCACGAAGACGGACAGCGCCGTCTTGTCGTTGTATCTCGAGACGCAATACGTGAACGAGATCATGGCGCGGGGCTACGTGGTCCCTCCGAACCTCGACGTGCCCGCGCCCGCACGATCGAAACTCACGGATTGATGGATTCCGCGATTGGCGTCCGGACAATTCCGTCGAGTTCGTCCGCGCGATGCTCCATGGTCGTGGCCTTCTGGAACAGATGGCGCGAGCGGTCCTGAAGGCGGGTCGCCTTCACGCGAGCTCTCGCGGCTTTGTGTCGAAGCTTCGCGGCCTTGGCCCGATCCCGAAGTTCGCGCTCGGGCGCCTTCGGGCGGGGGGCCGGCGGGAACACCGCCCGCTCCGACGGGGCCGACGTCGGCACACTGTCGTGGCGTGGCTCCATGCCGCCTCGAACGCCAAGGGCGGGGATAAGAGTTGTGGGGTGCGCCGCGCAACGCGAAAATAGCAGCCCGACCTTCCGTCCGATTCGTGAAGGTGTACGTAGAAGCGTACGGCTGCACCCAGAACTACGGGGAAGCCCGACTCATGCAGGAGGCCCTCCTCGGAAGCGGCCACACGATCACGACCGCGGAGGCCGACGCGGACGCTCACGTCCTCGTGACGTGCACCGTCGTCGAGACGACGGAGCGGAAGATGGCCCGCCGCATGGCGGAGCTGGCGGGGTACGAGAAGCCGTTCGTCGTCGCTGGCTGCATGGCGGCGGCCCAGAGGGAGCGCGTGCAATCCATCGTGCCGCGAGCCAAGCTCCTGCCGCCGCGAAAATGGCCTCAAATCGTCGAGCTGCTAGGCGCGGGAACGGTGTGCGGCGACCAGGCCGCAGAAGTCGAGTCGACTTCATACGGCTGGCGGGACGCTATCGTCCCCATCGCCCAGGGCTGCGCGGGTCGTTGCACGTACTGCATCACGCGGGTAGCGCGCGGGCGAGTCGCGTCGTACGGCATCGATTCGATCGTCGGGCAGGTCCGTCGGCACGTCGAGCGAGGCGTCCGAGAAATCAAGCTGACCGGGCAGGACACCGCCGCGTACGGGCTTGACACCGGCACGAACCTCGCGGCCCTGCTGCGCTCCGTCGCCGAGATTCCGGGTGAGTTCCGCGTCCGAGTCGGCATGGCGGACCCGTTGACCGTCGATCCGATCCAGGAGGAACTCGTGGCGGCGTATGGGTCCGACAAGGTGTTCAAGTTCCTGCATCTCCCCGTACAGAGCGGGGACGATGCGATCCTCGAGTCGATGCGGCGACAGTACACCGTCTCCCAGTTCGAGGAAATCGTCTGTCGATTCCGGCGCGCGTTCCCGGAGATCACGCTCTCCACCGATGTCATCGTGGGCTTCCCCGGCGAATCCGAGGAGCAGTTCGAGGCCACCATGGAACTCATCCGGCGGGTGCGGCCGGACATCGTGAACGTCACGCGCTTCTCACCACGAGACGGCACGCCCGCCGCGACCATGCCGGGCCAAATCGTCGGCTGGAAAGTGAAGGAGCGTTCCCGCCGACTCACGCGACTCCGGTTCCAAATTGCCCGCGAGACGAACGAACGATTCATCGGACGCGAGGCCTCCGTCTTGGTCACGGAGCCGGGGAAGCCGGGCACCGTCCTCGCGCGGACGCCGGAATACCGCCAGGTCGTCCTGCGGGAACCCGCGGCCATCGGCGAATTTCTCCGGGTCAAAATCGATGGAGCCCGACCGACGGATCTCTCCGGACACCTGTTGACCAATGGACTTTATACGGCCGTGCAAATCCACGCTGGCAGCCCCGTGGTGTAGTGGCCAAGCATTCGGGTCTTTGGAACCCGCGACGGCAGTTCGAATCTGCCCGGGGCTATTCGGATGAAGGCTCGCGCGCAGCTCCACCTCACGTTCGACGATGCCACGACCGCGGAGGCCGTCGCATCGTCCGTCTCCCTCGACGATGACGGATACATCGAGACCAGACGGCGTGGACGGACGATCACCGCACGCGCGACGGCGGACAGCCCGATGAGCCTGCTGCACACCCTCGACGATTACCTCGCGTGCGTTAGCGTCGCGGAGCGGACGTCCCGCGAGGCACGCCCTCCCGGACGTGCGCGGCGACGCCGCGCTTGAAGGCCAGCATCTCGCGGCCGTTCATCGTCGCTCGCGCGACGGCGCACAGCTCGTCGACGGGCGAGACGACCAAGGCTTCGTCTCCCGGACGAATATCCGGGTCTGCCTCCCGCACGAACTTCGCGAACACATTCTTCCCTTCGCGATGGAATGGGACGGTGTCCTCCTCGACGACAATCCGGAGACGCGGCCGCGGGAATGCCTTCGCCAGACGACGGGCACCCGCCGCCTTCAAGGTGAACAAACCATCGGCGGCGCGAAGCGAGACCACGTGTTCGCCGTCGACGAGGACGTTTCGAACCTTCCCCGTGTTCTTCGATACAACGTACGAGATTGCGCCGGCAAACAGCGCGTCCGCCGCACCTCGGCCGAATTGGAAGTCAGCCGTGGCCCGGATTCGCAACGCGTTCCAATCGATCGCTCGGCCACCTGGAGCCCGGGCTCGCAGTTCGTCGAGGGTCGTCTCGTCCTCCCAGAGGATCCCGAACGGAAAACCCGCGCCCGCGGCCCAGTCGCGGAAGAACACCTCCGCCGCTTCGAGGGCTTCCATGTCGAGCGCCTCCGGCACAATCGTCTGGCACATCGGCCAGACCTGATCGAGCTCGAGGGGCACTGGACCCCACACCGACTTGACCGCGAAGTGGACATCCGCCACTTGGGCGACTTGGTCGACCACCGCAGCCAGGCGTTCACCAAACGGCCGGCCGCCCTCACGGAAAACAAGGAGGCCCCTGGCGGGGGGTGCGCTGTATCGCTCCCGGAGCCGCCGCCGGAACCGATGGAGGATCGGGCGATGCGCGGTCTCGGCGCCGACGTAGGTCAGCGCTCCGGGCCGGGAAACCGGTTCGAACTCTTCCAGGAACTCGTTATGGCGGCGGAGCTCGCGCATGGCATCGAGCAACGCGGGATGGGCCCGCGCCCGCCGCTCCGCGAGCTCCCACAGGTCGCCCTCGGCGATCGCTTGACGGACCTCCCGGATCGCACCGAAGCACGCGTGCAGGTTGTGCTCGGCGAGGAGCGTCTCCTCGGTCGCGATCTTCTCCATCGGATGTGCGATACAGATGGGACAGAGGCAGGAGCTTTCTTGGACGTCGGCCGCGCGACGCGTGCCGTCCGCGAACAGCATGCGGCCGTCGCGGGCGTACTTCGCGTACGAGGCCGAGTCGAACAGGTCGCAGCCGAGCAACGTCGCGAGCGGGAAGACCAGCGGGTGGCCCGCGCCGAAC
>DATGWB010000033.1:0-7028 GCA_035299725.1 Thermoplasmata archaeon | reverse complement strand
CTTCGCTTCGAATCGGGCATCGGGCTCTCCACCATGGGATTCGCCTCGGCCCAGGATTAAGGTTTGCCATCATGGGGACGCCTCGACGTGAGTCACTTGACCAGTCGAGCGGCGTTCCCGCTCAGGATCCGTTCCTTCGTTGGTCCCGTGAGCCGGAGGGAACGCAGCCCCTCGATCTCCTCGCGGATCCCCGGAACTCCGGGTGCCGGCCAGTCCGACCCGAAGACCACCTTGTCCGCGATCTCTTCGAGTCGCGGGAACCATTCCAGCAGTCGCTTCGGCGGGATGCTCGAGATGTCTAGGTAGATGTTCCGATGGCGTCGAAGCAAGTAGAACGCCGTGTCGCACCAGAGCGGTCGCCCGCCGTGGGCCATCAGAATCGTGAGATCAGGGAAGTCTTGGGCGACATCGTCGAGGGCCATCGGATCCCCGAACTTCGATCGCGCGCCGGGGAAGACCGAGGTCCCGGTGTGGACCATGACCGGCATCTTCAGGCGCTCCGCGGTCCTGTAAATCGTCCGGAGGGCGGGCATCCTTCCGTCGGCGTAGGCGTTCGCGGCAAAGAGCTGATGGGGCGGATGGATTTTCATGCCCCCCATTTCCCACTTCGATGCCAGGCGTTCGACGTCTCGTTTCGGGTCCTTCGTGCGTTTCGGATGGACCGAGCCAAACGGAATCAAGCGCTTTCGGTCCTCTTTCGCGAACTCGCCGACGAACCGGTTCACATCTTCCGTGAAGCCCATCACTTCGGGAGCGACATAGTTGATCAGGCACACGCGCTCGACTCCCGCTCCATCGATGTGCTCGAGGAACGCCCTTGGGTCATCCATGAGCCGGGAAGTGTACGGCCGATCCGGGATTTCTCGCCACAACAGGTCCAGAATCACGGGCTTCAAGGAGTGATACGGTTCCACGTGCACGTGGACATCCGTGATCCCGGGCAACGACCCGCAGTAGCCAGCGTCGGGGAAATCCTTTTCGCAGCCGCGGTCGCTCAGTCCGGACTCGGAAGCTGGCGGATGAGTTCGTGAAAGTCGCGGTACGGGGTCGTACACGGCGAGCCGTCCGCGTACAGGAGGACGTTTTCGCCCGGATCGGCATTGCTCAGAGCGATGACCGTCGACGACACCGTTCCGCCGCCCGCGAAATGGACACAGAGGCCCACTCCTCCCGCGCCGGATGCGTGGGTCCGGAGCGCGCTCTGCAGGGCGTGGACCACCTCATCGACGGACCGGGACGGGGTCTTCGCGAGCAGGCCTTGGATGAACTGCACCTTCGGCTCGGTCGCGACATTTCCGCCTTCGTTCGTGAGGACGTTGAGTCCCTCATGCCCCCGGTTCATCGAGAGCTCGCCTTCGTACCGGAAGAACCGAAGTTCTTTTGCGGAGGCGGCGAGGAGATTCCAGTAATTGTATTCGTGCTCGCGGACGTCCCGTTGGAGGAAGACATCGACGCCGGAGACGCTCGGCTGTCGCAGCGCGTCGAGGACGAGTTGGCCCCGGGATCGCGCACTCGGGGAGGTTCGACCTCGGCGGTTGGAGAGCGCGACGACGAGTCCCGTTCCGCTCGCGCCGAGCCACGTCCCGCCCGCTTGCCGGTCCCTCGGGGCGACAATCACCGGGGTCCCGTCCAGAACGGCCGGCGGATCCGCGGGCCGCGTCGACGATTCGTCGCGGTTCATCCCGACGACGATGCCGTAGCCCGGCACCGATCGCCAGAACGCGATGAGGGTGCACATTCGCGCCACCTCACTTCATCTGCTTGAGGTCGTACGCGCGCATCTGAGCGACTCGGGCGACGTCGGCTCGACCGGCTTTCGTCGCCGATTCCATCGCCCGTTCGTATGCGAGGATCGTCGCTTCCCGGAGGTTCGCGTCCCCGGTCGTCGTGGCCTGTTCGCTCATGGCCTCCGCGGTGTCGAAGAAGTATTTCGCGGCGGTCAGATGGTCCCCGAGCGTCCGGAAGAACGCGCCGGCGAAGAGGCCCTCGTGGGTCAGGCCCTCGGCGCCGCCGGAGAAGTTGTCCTTCAAGACCGCGGCGTATTCTTTCGCGACCGCCGGGAGGGTCGGATCCCCATGGAGGTCCTGCACGGCATTCCGATACTCCACAAGCGCGAGATACTGCCGCTCGTCTCGGGCCATCTCATTGTCGTTCAGGGCGAGGTATCCTTGCCCTGCCTTCCGACGCCACGCGCCGGCGTCCTTGAGGCGTCCCAGCTTCTCGTTGCACCGGGCGAGGGCCTGATGGATCCCGACGCGATCGAGCGGGGAACCGGAGGCCGTGAGTTTCTCGTAATGGGGCAGGGCGGCCGCAAAGTCCCCGCGCGATTCGGCCTCGATCGCATCGATCAGATCGGACATCGGGAACGGACACCTCGCGCGAGAGACAAGGGTCCCTCAGATCTCCGCCCACTTGCCGTAGCCTTCCCAGACCCGGACGTGCAGGGGGAATTTGATTCGTTCGTTCAGCCGTTTCGTGATGAGCTCGCAGATGTTCTCGACGGTCGGGTACTCGAGGAACGTGTTCCAATCCTTGTGGTCGTAGTCCGCGAGGACGGATCGCAGGTTCTTCTTGAGGTCGGCAAAGTCGAGGAGCATCCCGCCCTTGTGATCTCCTTCGATGAATACGTCGACCTGGTAGGTGTGCCCATGGAGGGAACCGCACCGCTCGTGGCCCGGCAGGTGATGCGCGCAGTCGATGTACTCGGTGACCCCGAGCTTCATCAATTGCGGCCCAAGGTCCGGGCGGCCATAAAGCTTGGCCCCCGACGCTAGATCGGCGTCACGGTGACGAACTTCAGGGGCTCTCGGCCTCGTTGGAGAAACTGGTGTTCTTCATTCGTTTGGACGAGCAGCACGACCCCGGGTCGCAGCGCGAGTTTCTTCCCGTTGATGATTGCGACCCCTCGCCCTTCCGTGACGACGAGTTGATGGTCCCACTCGTGGCGGTGCGGAGCGGAATACCCGCCCTTGGAGATGATGAGCTCGTGCATCGCGGTCTTGCGTGCCCCGTCCTCATGGCCGATGAGCTGCTTCATCTTCACGTTGTGGCTGCCTTCCTCCAAGAATCGGATCGCGGCGACCGACCGGACGGTGGTCGTGTACATGTCGGGCCTCGGGGAATCCCCCCGCCTCCTTAAGATTTGCGCGCCTTGACTTCGTGTTCGCTACGCTTCGTACTCGACTGGGTCCACCGCGCCAACGGCGGCGAAGGCCTCCCGGCGCTCCTGGCAGGAGACACAGGTGCCGCAATGGATCGCGCGGTCCCAGTAACAGGACCAGGTGACGTCGAAGGGGACGTTCATCTCGAGGCCCATGCGGACGACCTCCTCCTTCGACTTGCCGCTCAGCGGCACGAGGATCTGGACGGGTGCCTTGTCGTACGACCAGAGGCTGAGGTGGAACACGCTGTTCAGGAAATTGAAGAACTTCGGGCTCGAGTCCGGGAACGATTCGGGGTCGACTCCGTTGTGGCCACCGACGAGGTACCGCGCGGCTTCGAGTTCCGCATAGTAGCCCGCGAGGCCATAGAAAATCAGGTTCCGTCCCGGGATGTACCCTTCGGGCGAGTCGAGGAGGATCCGGTTCTCGAAGCCCTCCTTCCGGAGGTCGTCGACCTCCTTCAAGAACGGCAGGTCGACGTGTCGAACCGAGGCCGTCTCGGCCCGCGAGCTCAGCGCCCGGACCGCGTCGTTCTCCCGTTTGGGCCGACCGAAGTAGTCGAAGGTCAACGGTCGAATGTCCCATCCTTTCTTCTTCGCCCACCACAGGGCGACCGCCGAATCGACGCCGCCGGAGAGGAGGACAATCGCCCGTTCCATTCGGTTACCGCCAAATCGTTTGGCCGCACGTCGGTTTGCAGCGCAGTCCGCGAAGCGGAGGCTTCCGCCCCATAAATATCTGTCCCAGACTCGCAGGATGGAGGGCCGGAAAGCCGCTCAGGCCAAGGGTGGCGGAGGCGGGATGTGGTACGGCTGCCAGAGGACCTGAAGTTCGTCCTCGATTCCCTCGAGAGGCTCCCCCTGCCAGGTTGCAAGTCGATCGCCATACCGATCACGCAGGATCGCAAGGAGATGGCGCAGGCGGTGCACGATGTCTTCCGTGTCCCCGGAGGAGACGAGGACAGCGAGGACGATTCCGGAATCGTTGCACATGACGAAGCGGTGGTCCCCCAGCGTCACCTCGTGGACCTCCCCATCTCTTTCCGTGAAGGCCTCGCGCACGAATGACGAGATGGCGGAAATCATGCTCCCGACGACATCGCGATCTTTGTCGCTCATCAAGCTCCGCGACATGTGTTTGACCAACAGGCCGTTCGAGCCGATCACGAAGACTTCCTCGATGTTGGGTTCCGGGGCCGACGGGAGGAGCTCCGCCGGCGGTGGCGGGGGCGTCACGAAAACCTTCGGCGGGACGCGCTTCACGGTCGCCTCCATCTTCTTCGGAAGGGCCTTCTTCGAAGGGACGATGTGCCAGATGTCGGACGACGCCCAAGCGAACGCAAGGCCGGCACCCAAGACCAGGATCCAGGAGGCGCCCGGCGTGGTGGAGAGCATCTGCCCTCCGATCGAGCCTTGCTCGTAGAACTGCGTGCTCGCAGTGCCGAGAGTCGGCAGATCGCGAGTTGCTGCAATGGGCAACGACAAGACAATCGCGAAGCCGACATACAGCATGGCGGCGCACGCGCCCACGAACGCGAGCCCCGCAAAGATCCCCCGGAGTTTCTTCCAGGCGGACATGACCGAGAGGACCATGCCCCCGAAGCCCGCGACCAGGCCCAGGGCGAAGAACGTGTCAAATTCGGAGAGGGCTGCGCTCATGTTCTTCTGGAAGGCCGCGAGCCCGTCGACGGAGTACGATCGGCTGGTCGTAATGTTGGTGGTCTTGTTGAGGAAGACCTGGTGAGCGGAGAACGGATTGTAGCTCCAGGATTCTCGGTGCTGTTGATCTTCCATCTGCCATTGCCAGAGCGGTTGGCCGACTGCGACGAAGGCGAGCGCGATGGCTACCCCGGCCGCGGCAATGCCGGACCAGACAGACATGTTCGAAAAAACGACCCGAGCTTTCGGTTAAGACCCCTCTGATGTGGTTATCGGCGCTGACAACAAACAATCAAGTTTGAGAATCGCCCCGCTATCGATCCTTCCATCTCGGGTCTCTTTTCTCAAGAAACGCATGCACTCCTTCTTCCTTGTCTTCGGAGGCCATGGCGAGGGTGAATAGACTCTGCTCATACCGAAGGCCCTGATTCAACGGCATGCGCGCCGACGCACGGATCGCGGCTTTCGCGAGCCGGACCGCGAGCGCGCTCCGAGATCCGATTCGATCCGCGATTTCGAACGTCCGCGGCTCGAGCCGGGAGTGCGGTACGACCTCGTCCACCAGCCCCATCCGCGCCGCTTCGGTCGCATCGATTCGATCCCCGGTGAGTGTGAGCTTGAGCGCGTTGCCGATCCCCACCAACCGCGGCAGTCGCTGGCTTCCTCCGCCACCAGGGATGATTCCGATGTTGATCTCGGTCTGACCCAGCGTCGCGCGATCGGAAGCGATCCGGATGTCGCAGGCCATGGCCAGCTCCAAGCCGCCGCCGAAGCAGTATCCGTTGATCATCGCAAGGAGCGGTTTCGCGGTTCGATCCACGGCGTCGTACAGGGTCCCGTGCTCATACATTCGCCACTGCTCGATGGCGGTGCGGCCTTGGAATTCGTGAATGTCGGCTCCCGCCGTGAAGGCTTTGTCGCCCGACCCGGTGAGGACGATCGTCCGGGTCTCCTCGTGTTTGTCGAGCTCGGCAAGGGCGCGGACCAGTTCGGCTTTCAGCATCATCGACATCGCATTGAGCTTGTCTGGGCGATTCAATGCGACGACCGCGGTGGGGCCGTGGTGAGTCACGAGAATCGTATCGTAGTTCATGGAATCGGCGCGGCAAGGCCACCTGGCGACTTGAGGCCTCGCCCCGACGCGTTAACCTTGTTTAAGGTTGCAATCACTGCTCGGAGACGCCCCCCTTGCGGGTGGTCAAATTCGACGATCCAGGATGTGGACGGTTGGCTCAAATCCCATTTTCTTCCAGAAGCGCAGGCCCATCTCGTTCCGCGCGTGCGTGTACAGATCGACCTTTTCGACGCGACGCGACCGGAACCACGCGAGCGCCTCATTCACGAGCGATTCCCCGACTCCCCGATTCCGTTGGGTCGGATCGACAAACAAGTCGTAGATGTGTCCGTACGATCGGCGCTCGAAGACTCTCGGGCGTACGAGGACCGCTCCCAAGAGGAAGCCGACTGCGGTCCCGTCAAGTTCGGCGACGAGGCAGAGGCGGTCCTTGTGCCCCATGTGGCTACGTGTGAAGCGCCGCCAGTCTCCCTTCCACCCCGGCGCGAGGCGATACTCCGGTCCACCAAGATCGGCGTGGTAGTTCTCGAGCTTCTCCCACATCGCCGCGAGCGCATCGAGGTCCGCGACCCGGGCGACCCGGATGCGAGGCTCACCGGACCCGATACCTGCCACCTGCCTTTCCTGGACTAACGTCCGCTGGCCGCGATCCGAACGTCACTTCCCTTGGAACGCGGGCTTGCGCTTCTCCAAGAACGCACGAAAGCCTTCCTTCGCATCGGCCATCGCGAAGAGGCGATTCTGCAATTCCCGCTCGAGCGCGAAGCCCTCGTACATCGACATCTCGATGCCTTCCGTGACCGAGCGCTTGATGAGGCCGACCGCCCGCGCGGCGTGCTGCGGATACGTGAGGCCGTTCGCGAAGGCCATCGTCTCCTCCCAGAACTTCGCCTGGGGGAAGAGGCGATTCAGGAGGCCCCAGTCGAGGGCCTCTTTCGGCGTGAGCATGCGGCCGGTGGTCATGAGGTCGATGGCGCGACTCTTCCCGATAAGCCGCGGGAGTCGTTGCGTCCCTCCCGTCCCCGGCAGGACGCCGAGCGTCACTTCGGGCAACCCGATCCGCCAGGCTCCGTCTGAAGCGAGACGGAGATCCGTCGCCATGGCGATTTCGAGTCCGCCGCCGACGCAATGTCC
>DATGWB010000032.1:0-4612 GCA_035299725.1 Thermoplasmata archaeon | reverse complement strand
CGGGAATGCTCCATCCGGCGGGTCGGTGATAAAGTTTGTGTCTTGAAATCGGCGAATCAGCGCGCACGAGCGCACGTCGCGGCCACGCAGAGCCGGATGACGCGAGCGAAAGCCTATATCGACCGCATGAATGGGTGGCGTGGTGGTTCCTTGGAGCTCGTGAAGTACGAAGGACTTCCGATCGGAGCGGCGGCTCCGGACTTCTCGCTGCCCGCGGTCGATGGGAAAACATACTCGCTCGCTTCCTTCCGGGACAAGCCGGTCCTCGCCGTCGCGTTTTGGTGCAATCACTGCCCCTACGTCCAGGCATGGGAAGAACGCACGATCGCAGTCCAGCGCGATTACGCGGGAAGGGGCGTGCAGTTCGTGATGATCAACGCGAACGACGCAGAGAGCTATCCGGAAGACGACTTCCCGAACATGGTCGAACGCTCGAAGCGGAAAGGCTACAACTTCCCGTACCTACGAGACGAAAGCCAAAAGGTCGCGGAGTCGTACGGTGCGGTGTGCACGCCGGACTTCTTCGTGTTCGACTCCGCCCGGAAACTGCGGTACCGCGGGAAGCTCGACGACTCGAAGGAACCGAAGAACGTGAAGACGCAAGTGATGCGCGAGGTCCTCGACGCGGTCCTGACCGGCAAGCAGCCGCCCACGACCTTTGTGCCGCCGATGGGCTGCTCGATCAAGTGGAAGTCGGATCACTGGCGCTGACGTCCGACCGCACGCCGCGTCGTCGGTCGCCGCCTCTTCGACTTCGGGGCTCTCACACTGCCAGCGAGTGATCGGCGAAGCCCTCCGAGCCGCCATTCGAGGAAGGAGAACACGGCGGCCAGGTTCCCGCTCCGGCGGTACGCTCGGCGGACCCGAGCGGCTTCCGCAGGAACCGACTTGAGTTCATCCACGAACTTCTTGACGTTCAAGATCGCTCGCGTCAACTCGTCGACGATCGGGATCGTCGCTCGCTGGGAGGTACGGGAGAGCGGATTCAAGTCGACGCTGATGACGACCTTCCCCATGCGGACGAGCGCCTCGGCGCGATCGCCGTCTTCCAGCGGCACCAGGACGACATCCGCCCCGAAAATCCCGTCCCGGTGGGATAGCGCTCGCTTCGATTCGATGCCCGGAATCCGCGCATTTGGGTGCATGCCGAGGACGTTTCGCGCCCCAGCCCTCTCGAGGATCCGGACAATCTTTTTCACGCGCGGTTCCGTCCGGTGGAACAGGTTCACCTCGATCCGGGCGGGGATCGCGCGCGCGAGCTGGACGACTTCCTTCGCCGCGAGAGCGGCCACGTTGCCATTCACCGAGATCACCGGGCGGGACGCGGCGAGGAGATGGGCCGCGGCGGCGCGCTCCGCCACGAGTGCCGGCGCGCTCGTCCCTTCTCCGAACAGGTAGTCCCACGCTTCCCCGCGGCCTTGCGCGACGAGTCCCTCCGGGACCACAATGCCCTGCTTCCACGCGCGGACGAGGCGCTCTCGCCGGACCAGCGATTCGTACCGTGGATGCGATCGGGGGATCGTCATGTCATCCGCTGGATCGCAGCGACGAACTTCCCGCAGCCGTGCCAGAGGGGATCGGCGGTCGGGATCCCGTATTTCTGCTCATAGGTCCCAACGACCGCTTCCACCTCGTCCCGGGTCATGTTCTCGTGGTTGATTCCGATGCCGACCACTTTCCCCCCGCCGATCCGGCGCGTGTAGAACTGGAGCCACTCGATCTCTTCGTCCACGCGGGGCATGGGCCACGCGACGACGTCCCGCCGGAACGACCGTGTCTTCCGGGCGGGGGCGTGCATCATGAGGATCGCGGACGGCATGGATGCCATGATGATCGCTCGGGTGCCGCACACGTACGCGGGATGAGAGATGCTCCCCTGGCCCTCGACGACGATCACGCGTGCTTGCGTTTCTTCGTAGGCGCGGACGATTTCGGATTCGAGTTCGCCGACCATGAAATCGGCCTTGATCGAGTCGAGCGGCACCCCGTACACGGATCCCTGCAGCAGCCCGGTCTGGCCCGTCGCCACGAACGCGGCGGGAACCCCCGCGGCGTTCAGCGCGTCGGTCAACAGGAGGGCCGTCGTCCGTTTCCCGATCGCCCCGTCCGTCCCGAGGACCGGGATCCGAAGGCACGGTAGCTTGCGCGTGAGGTCGCTGAACTGTTTCGATTCCCGGATCGGCCGCGGCTTGCGGACGTCGACCAGCCGTACCCCGTGGGCCTCCGCGAGCTTCGCGAATTCTGGATCGTCGTTGAGGAACTCGTGCAGTCCCGCGACGACGTTCAGGCGACGCTCAATCGCCTCGCGGATGACCGGCCGGAACTCCTTCGGGATGTACCCGCCGAACGTCGCGACGCCGATGATTAGGGTCTCCGGCTGACAGCGTTCGATGGCTTCTTTCAGGTTCGCGACAATCGGGATCCCGTTCGGTTTCCCGTCGAGGACCTCCCCGGCGTCCTCACCGGCCTTCGTGTGGTCGATGACGCCCATGATCTGGTAGCGTTTCGAATATCGCACGAGGCCGTTCGCCGTCTTTCCCGTGCTCTGACCGAAGTATCCGTCGCACAGGATGACGGCGTTCTCCATGCCTCTTGTCCCCTGTGATAACAGCGGGCGAAAGTCCATAATCTCCTATTAAGCCTAAGCGCGCAGGCGACGCATCATGGTCGCAAGATTCCGCGTCATTCAGAGCCCACGCTCTTCCCCCCTCCGCGATTCCGCCGAAGGGCGAGGGGAGGCCCGCGTGTGACTCAGAAGGTCGAAAACCTCGGCCCCTGCAGCTCCTGCGGGGGGAAACTCTTCCCGTTCATCCTCTGCGAATCGTGCGGCGCCGCAACGATCCTGCGCGAGGCCCGCCAGCTCGAACGGGAGGCCACCTGTCCGGAGTGCGGCGCTCGAAACCCCTGGCAGGTCATCTGCGACCAGTGCCACTCCCGCTTCCGGGCGCCCGCCGCCGAGGAGGCACGGTCTCCCGCTGCCGCCCTGGAGGCGACGCCGGTGCCGCCCGCCGCGGGCCGTCCGAGGCGGCGCATCAACGGGGAATCGGACCCGGCCTCCCTCGTCCATCTGCTCAAGGTCCTTGGCCTCGACCCGTCCCGGGCCCAGGCGCTGATCGACCGCGGGTACGACGCCCTCTGGAAGATCGCACGGACCTCGGTCGACGAGCTCGCGCGGATCCCGGAGGTCGGCCCCGTCGCCGCGCACAAGATGCTCGCGTCCTTGCGTCTCATCAAGTACACGCCCCCTCGGCGCACGAAGGAGGAGATCGCCCAGGACGAGTGCGAATGCCCCCTGTGCGGCTGCATCACTTCCCGGTTCGCGCCGGCCTGCCTCGAGTGCGGCGCATCGTTCGACGAGGAGGAAATGGACGAGGCGATCCGCCGACAGTTCGCCGCCGAAGGCGACGCGGCGCTTCTCGCGTTCTACGACGCCCGCCTCGCGGAGAAACCGGAGAACTCAGACCTGCTGTACGCCCGGGGTTTGGTCCTACAGACGATGGGTCGGACCGACGAGGCGATGGCGGCTCTCGACCGTGCGGCGGCCGCCGCACCGGACGAACGAAAGATCAAGGTCGCCCAGCTCCGGATCCAAGCGAAGGAGTTGCGCAAACCGGACGCATCCGACAGGCTGCGGTCCACCGCCAGCTCGTTGCTCGACGACGTCGCGTGGGATCAAGAGGTCGCGCAGCTCGACGACCTCATCTCCGGGGAGGGACCCACGTGTCCGAGCTGCGGTTCGACGGTCCCGAGAAATGTCGCGCTGTGTCCGTCGTGCGGCGCGCGTTTGGTCGCCCTCCCAGAACCGGAGGCGAAGGCCGCGCCGAGGGGGGCTCCCGAGCTGGACGTCCTCGTGGACGACCTCCTCGTCGGCGAGCTAGAGAAGTCCCTCAGTCCGGAGGAACTCGAACTCACGAAGGCCGCGGTCCTCGATTGGCTCATCGTGGAACTCGAGGAGACGATGGGCGTCGATGCGACGATCAAGGCCGCGGTAGAGAAACGGGACGAGACGAAGGCGCCCGCCGAGCCGTCGCCCGTTCCGCCGGCCGTCGGATTCCTCTCCGGGTGGATGCGCGGAAGCAAGGGGCTCGTGAGCGGAGCACGTCCCAAGACAACGACGCGCGGGGCCGGGAAGGTGAACGGTCTGGTCAACGGCCGTGGTCGCGTGAATGGCCTCGTGAACGGGCTGGGTCGCACGAACGGTCTGGTGAACGGCGTCGGCCGGGTGAACGGTCTCGTCACGCCCACGGGACGCGTGAACGGCCTGATGGGCGAACAAGGGCGGGTCAACGGGACGATTGGCGGGACGCGATCCGTCCGAGCGGGACGAAAGGAGATTCGCCTCTCGGTTCCGACGAAGCGCGTCCGGTACGCCGCAATCGCGGCCGCAACGCTCTTCGCGATCCTGATTGCCGGCTTCCTGTTCATTCCCATCCCGGGACCGATGCCGCCGATCGTGATTGACGGATCGTTTGGCGATTGGGCCACGGTTCCGATGTACGACGCCGTGAGCGCCGCTTCCGATGCGAACGTCGCGATCGTCCACTACGCGAGTCTCTTGGATCACAACTCACTCTACGTCTTCGCCTCGACCCGCGGCGGGATGTTCGGTGAT
>DATGWB010000031.1:0-3311 GCA_035299725.1 Thermoplasmata archaeon | reverse complement strand
TCCTCGCGTCCGATGTGCAACATCCGGCGGACCTCGCGGCGCAATGAATCCAGTTCCTCTTCGCCAGCCGGTCGCGGAGGCAGGTCGTAGAAGTCGCGGACCTGTCGCGGCAGCGGCGGAGCCGGCCCGCGGACCTGTCGGATGAGGGCGCGAAGTGTCGGGAGATGATCCTCGAGCCACGCCCGCCGAAAGCCGCGCGGTTCCTTGCGGGTCAAGCGCCTCAGACGTTCGAGCACTTCTTCGATTTCTGGCCATGACCGGAGAGGCGCGAGCCGGACCGGATCGAGGTTCCACGGTGTGAGGCGCGTGCCGTCCCGCGCCCTCGAGCGGTGATCGAGCGCAGAGGCGAGGCGGAGGAACGTGCGAGCTGCATCATCCTCCACCGGCCGTCGCGGCGGCACCTCGTCGGAAACGGGCCGCGGGTCAAAACGGTTTCGAGCGGTTCTACCCGAGCGGCCAGGAATACGTGACGGCGAGAACGAGGGCCGACAGGACGACGCAGAGCGCGACGACGATCCACGGATTCACCTTGAGGGCCTTCTCGTCCTCTTGGTCGAAGTACCGGATGAGGCCCGCCGCCGAGTGGAAACCGGAATCACGGTCCCGTGCCATGCGCGATCCGATTGACTAAGGAAACTCGGTCTTAAAACGTTTTCGCGCCGGACGGCGGGTTTCGAAGACCTCCCCGGAGAGGCTTAATACGACGCCGGCGGATTCGGCCTTGTCCCGATGGGGGCGGTTCACGGTCGACCCTGGCGTCGTCTACATCGGGAAGAAGCCAACGATGAATTACGTCCTCGCGGTCGTCACGCATTTCAATGGTGGCTCCCGGGAGGTGGTTGTGCGGGCCCGCGGGCGTTCGATCTCCCGGGCCGTCGATGTCGCGGAGATCGTTCGGGGCCGATTCATCCCGGACGCGGAGGTGCGGGACGTTCGCATCGCGACCGAGAAGGTGACCGCTGAGGACGGCCACGCGACGAACGTGAGCGCCATCGAGATCGTGTTGTCGAAGTGAGCTGTCCCTCGGAGGGAAAGACATAGCCGTGCCAGCTCCGGACGATCCAGAATCGAAAGGCCGAGGTGTGTCTCGCTGCCCATTCTGTCCCGGCAGACGCGCCGTCCCCGGCGACGATGTGCCGATTTGAGTCGATTGGAAGCGGTTGATTCGTAAGGCACTTAAGGTGACCGAGCATCGTAACCCTGATGCCAATCTCGATTCTCGAAGCCGTCGTCGCCGTGGGCGGGGCCTCCCTCGTCAGCGTTCTCATCTTCCACTTTGTGAAGGCCTGGTGGACACCCCTCGTGATCCTCGGCGTGTTCTGGGCGACGGGCATCGTGGTCGGCCCACTCACGAATCATACCTTCATCCAGCCCGCCGATCTCTTCGACACCAGCGAGTTGCATCACGATCAGATCGTGGCCCTCTTAGGGGTCCTCGGAGTCGTTGGCGCCGTGTGGGCCGAACTCCGCTTACGCAAGGCAACTCGCGCGAAGACGATCGCCTCGCAAGCGTGAACCGGGTGAGGCCCGGTGGCCCCCGCGCTCCCCATCGTCTCTGTTGGATTCGGATCGAGTCATGAAACGCGAGATCGGTCGCGCTAGGGCGAGTGACGAACTTGTCCGATTGATTCAGGCGCTGCGCGGTACCGAACGCCAGCGCCGGCGGGATTTGTTCGGACACCGAGAGTTCCGGAAAGACATTTATCGGCCTGGCGTCTAGCCGGCCCGCATGGCGACGGTCGAGGTCTTGCTGTTGTTGGCCGTCGCGGCGTTCCTGGCGGGCCTCGCGGGCTCCTACCTCGGAATCGGAGGCGGCGTCTTCCTCATTCCCTTCATGACGCTGGCGCTCGGGATCGACATCAAGGTGGCGATCGCCACGAGCCTGATCGGCGTCATCGCGACCTCCTCCGGCGCCGCGTCGGTGTACGTGCGGGATCACCTCACGAACCTGCGCCTGGCGATGTTCCTCGAGGTCGCGACGACCCTCGGCGCGATCGCGGGCGCCGTCGTCGGGCTCCTCGTCCCGAACGTCTTCCTGTACCTCACATTCGGCGTCGTCGTCCTGTACGCCGCGGCGTCGATGGTGCGGGTCGCCGAGACCGCGAAGGATCGCGCGTACCGGGGTGGAGAGGGGGAACGGCCCCTCGTCAAGCGCCTCAACCTGAGCAGCGTGTACTTCGACCAGGAGGACCAAGGCGTGTATCGGTACCGCGTCGAGCGCCCGGGCGCCGGCTTTGGCGCGAGCGCGGCCGCCGGCGTGTTCTCCGGCTTGCTCGGGGTCGGAGGCGGATTCATCAAAGTGCCGGCGATGAACGTGCTCATGCGCGTGCCGATGAAGGCCGCCGTCGCGACGAGCAACTTCATGATCGGGGTGACCGCGGCCGCGAGCGCCTTCATCTACTACTCGCAAGGCCTGGTGAATCCGGGCCTCGCGGCGATGGTGATCATCGGGGTGTTCAGCGGGACGAACCTCGGGACGCGGTTGCTCGTTCGCTCCCGGGCCGCGGACGTTCGCTTTCTCTTCGCGATCTTTCTGGCGGGTCTCGGGATCGCGATGGCGGCGCGCGCCCTCGGTCTGTTCGGAGGCGTCCTGTGATCACCGCGCGCGCCCGGTTGCGCGTCGTCCAGAGCCGCATCGCGGCGCTGCGCCGAGCCGTACTGACCGAGGTCGAAGACCTCAACCGCCTGATCTACCACATCCTCCGCGGCGGGGTCGTCGTATCCGTCGCCTTCCTCCTGTTCGGCTTCATCCTCGCGGGCCTGACGGGCCTTCCGATCCCGGAGCATTCGGTGCCTCCTCGGTCCCTGGGCCCTCTCCTCATCCACTTCACCCCCGCCGGTTTCCTGAATCTCGGTGTCCTCGTGCTGATCTTCACCCCGGTCGCCCGGGTGCTGCTGAGCCTTCTCTCGTTCGCGGAGGAGCGGGATCGCGCATATATCCTGATGACCGCGATCGTGCTGACGAACCTGCTCATCAGCGTCGTCGTGCTCGCGTGAACCTTTAAGGGCGCGCTCCCTTCGGGAACCGTGGACGAGATCCTCGCCGCGGCCCGCTCCGTCGACTGGCGCGGGCTCGGTGAGCGGAGCCTGTGCGATTCGTGCCTCGGCCGACTCTTCGGGAAACTTGGACATGGCCTGGCGAACACGGAGCGTGGACACGCGGTCCGAGGGGTCGCGGGCATCTCGAGTGAGGCATGCTGGGTCTGCGGTGGGCTTACGTCTCGGTACGATCACCTCGCGGAACTCGTGGCTCGAAAACTCGAGCCCTGGGAATTCGAGACGTTCCGGATCGGCTCGAAGATCGATTTCGA
>DATGWB010000030.1:0-15448 GCA_035299725.1 Thermoplasmata archaeon | reverse complement strand
GCTCTACTACGAGAGCCTCCTCTTCATCGTGCCCGAACGGACGGAAGGGACCCGCCTCATGCGGGAGTTCGTCCGGCGCGAGGTCGACATCGTGAATCTCAAGACCCTCCTCCGGCTGTGGGCGTCGAAGGCCACCCTCCCGTACGACCCGTTCATGGCGGGCGGCCTGGAGATCCCACGGGACGAGCTGGCCGAAATGGTGCAGATGGACATCAACGCACTGACCGCGCGGCTCCGCGAGTACACCCTCACGGAGGACCTGTCGTCCCGCCTCCGGGACCTGCAGGCGCTCGGGGTGGGTCAACTCGTCCGGTCGGTCGAGAAGCTCCACCTGCTGGAGGCGGGGCACTACGCGCATGTCCATCCGCTGTCCGTCCTTCCAATCCTCGATTACATCGTACGGAAGGAACGCGAGGTCCAGAACCTGCGAATCATCGCGCGCGGGAAGGAGAGCGCGATGGACCCCGCCGTGATCCGGGAACTCCTGGTGGTGTAGATGGAACTCGCCGCGGTAGGCCGGGACGAGTTCGTCCAGGGATTCAAGCTGGCGGGCGTCCGGAAGACCTTCAGCGTCGGGCGCGACGCCGTCGAGGCGCAGGTCGCGAAGGTCCTCGAGGATCCGAACGTCGGAATCCTGATCCTGAGCGCGGACGACATGACGGCTCTGAGCAACACGATGCGGCGGCGACTCGAAACGACTCCCCGCCCCGTGGTCATCGCGGTCGGGAAACGCGAAGAGGAAGACCTCCGGGCGAAGATCAAGCGCGCGATCGGGGTCGACCTGTACAAGTGATCGAAGGCGAGCGGGGACGGAAACCAGCATGGCGATGAAGGGAAAGGAAAAAGCGACGACCGGCAAGACGTCGGGGGAGATCTACCGAGTCGCGGGACCGGTCGTGACGGCTACAGGTCTCCGCCCGCGGATGTACGACGTGCAGTTCGTCGGCGAAGAACAACTGCTCGGGGAAGTCATCCAGATCGTTGGCGAGAAGACGGTCATCCAGGTGTACGAGGACACGACCGGCGTCCGGCCCGGAGAGGTGGTCCTCGACACGGGAGGGCCCCTCGTCGTCGAGCTGGGACCCGGCCTCCTCGGGAGCATTTACGACGGCATTCAGCGGCCTCTCCCGGTCCTCCAGAAGGTGATGGGGGATTTCATCCTCCGCGGGGTCAAGTCCCCGGGTCTCACGCGAGAGAAGTCGTGGGCCTTCGCGCCGAAAGTGCAGCCGGGTAAGGCTGTCGGCCCGGGCGACGTCGTGGGGACGGTACAGGAGGCGAAGAACGTCCAGCACCGGATCATGGTCCCCCCGAACTTCCGCGGTGGGAAGGTCGCGCAGATTCGCGAGGGGACGTTCAAGGTCGACGAGGTGGTGGCACAGCTCGACAACGGGGAACAGGTGAAGATGTACCAGACCTGGCCCGTTCGCAGGGCCCGGCCAGTGAAGGATCGGCTCATGCCCACCATCCCGCTCGTCACGGGCCAGCGGGTCCTCGACTTCCTCTTCCCGATCGCGAAGGGCGGGACCGCCGCGATCCCGGGCGGGTTCGGGACGGGGAAGTGTGTCGTGGGTACAACCCCTGTTTTCCTCTCAGAGGGAAGGCTGGTCCCAATCGAGCAACTGTTCAAGGAAACCGGAGGAGGTCGAAGTGGGGCTGCGGAAGAAACCGTCCGATTGAGTGAGCCGCTTGGGGTCCTAACGTTCGATGGCGAGCGCATTCGGAGTGGCCGTGCAACCGCAGTCTATAAGGGTCGCACCAGCCTGCTGACTGAGGTCCGCCTTAGGAGCGGGAGGTCCGTCCGCCTAACTCCCGTCCACCGTTTGCTTCGATTCGATGGAAGAGGCATCGTCGAAACACCCGCTTCAGAACTTGAGGAAGGCGATGCTGTCCTCGTGCCTCGAAGGTTGCCCCTCGCTCCCGCTCGCATGGCGCTCCCGCTGCCAGCTCAAGCACGGGTAGCGGATCCCAGGGCTCGACATGAGATTGAAGTCCGGTTGGCGATGGAAGGAAGGAGGCTAGGTGCCTCGAAAGCAGCGTCATTGCTCGGTCTCACGATCGATTCGTATTGGAATCACCGACTTGGCCGAACAGCACCGCCCGTGCGACTCGCAGAACGTCTCGGAGTCGCGGTTCATGCCATTCGTGCCGAACGAGCCAGTCGCGCAATCCGTGTGCCCCTCGAAATCTCCGCAGACTTGGCAGAGTTCCTTGGTCTCCAACTAAGCGAGGGAATGATCAAGAGCGGTCGCGTCGTCGAGTTCTACAACAATAATCGGGATCTCCGTCATCGCTACCTCTCCCTCGCGAAGAAGCTCTTCGGACTCGAAGGGGTGGAGCGGCACGATCCAACTGTCGCTGCTATTTCCCTTAGCTCCCGAGCTCTCGCGCTTCTCCTCGAGAGTTGGGGCGTTCCGTTGCGACTGAAATCGCGAACCCTCGCGTTAACACGTTCTTTGGCGGGGGCCTCAGAGGAAGCAATCGCGGAGTTCCTCAAAGCGTATGCGGCCGGCGATGGACACTTCGCGGAGGAAGGGCTTGAGATTGCGACAGCGAGTCGCGCGATGGCTGGGGGATTGGCCTACCTGTTTGCTCGGTTGGGCATCTTTGCCCGGGTCACTCCCAAGGTCTTGGGGAACCACACGTACTTCCGCGTTTGGGTTTCGCCCAAGGAAGCTTCGAAAATCTTCCCGGTGTATGAAGCGGACCATTTCTATGATTCTTACGACGTGGTCCCCCTAGACCGAACCTTCGTGAGTTCGATTCAGCGGGCGCTAGGGCCGAATTCGAACGTTTCGTCCGTTGCGATCAAGAACGCACTCGCGGGGGAGCGGGTCGGAAGGGCGACGATTCGAGCTTGGCACAACGCGGTTTCTTCGGATTCAGGATTGAAGCCCGGACTGGGACTCCTCGACACGATGCTTGACTCCGTGCTCCTGGACCGGGTCGAGGAGGTCAGGACTTGGCGTGAGCCCACTGACGTGTACGACATTACCGTTGAAGGGACCCACAACTTCGTCGGAGGCGAGTTACCGATGATCCTCCATAATACGGTGACCGAACAACAACTGTCGAAGTGGTGCGACGCGCAGGTCGTCATCTACATCGGATGCGGGGAGCGAGGGAACGAGATGACCGAAGTCCTGACCACCTTCCCGAAGCTCGAGGATCCGTACACTGGCGCGCCCCTGATGGAACGGATGTCCCTGATCGCGAACACGAGCAACATGCCGGTCGCCGCGCGGGAGGCGTCCGTGTACACCGGTATGACGCTCGCGGAATACTACCGCGACATGGGGTACAACGTCGCCTTGATGGCGGACTCGACTTCCCGATGGGCGGAGGCGATGCGAGAGATTTCGAGTCGGCTCGAGGAGATGCCGGGTGAGGAAGGCTTCCCCGCGTACCTGTCCGCGAGGCTCAGCGAGTTCTACGAACGCGCCGGTCGGGCGAAGACCCTGGCCGGCCTCGAAGGATCCGTCAGCGTCGTCGGAGCGGTATCCCCGAGCGGCGGGGACTTCTCGGAGCCCGTCACTCAGGGCACCCTCCGCATCGTGAAGGTGTTCTGGGCGCTCGACACCGCCTTGCGGGCTCGGCGACACTTCCCGGCGATCAACTGGCTTCAGTCGTACAGCTTGTACACGCAGATCTTGGAGGACTGGTTCCGGAAGAACGTGAACGAGGAATGGCCGAAGTTGCGAGCGTGGACGCAGCGCACCTTGCAGGAGGAGGCGGAACTCGAGGAAATCGTCCGGCTCGTCGGCGCGGACGCCCTGCCACCGGACCAGCAGCTCACGCTCGAGGTTTCCCGGATGATCCGCGAGATCTTCCTCCAGCAGAACGCGTACCATGCCGTCGACACGTTTTGTCCTCCGGAGCGGCAGTTCAAGCTGATCGCCGCGATCAAGAAGTACTCCGACCTGGGTCAGAAGGCCGTGAAACTGGACGTTCCGACGAAGGACGTCGCGTCGCTGAAGTCCCGCGAACTCCTCACGCGGGTGAAGTACGAATCGGAATTCGACAAGGAGCTCGCGAAGACGCTCGCCCAAATGGACGACGAATTCAAGCGACTGGGGGCCACCTGAGATGCCGACGGAATACCGGACCATTACCGAGATCGCGGGGCCGCTCATCTTCGTCGAGAAGACGGAGTGGGTCGGATACGGGGAGCTCGTCGAAGTCGGCCTCCCGGATGGGTCGCGGAAGCGAGGGCAGGTCCTCGATTCGTCGAAGGACATCGTCGTCGTGCAGGTGTTCGAGGGGACCGCCGGGATCGATCGTCAATCGACCGTGAAGTTCCTCGGGGAAACGATCAAACTGAACGTGTCCCGGGAGATGCTCGGGCGCATCCTGAGCGGCGCAGGCGAGCCGATCGACGGCGGCCCTCCGATTGTCCCCGAGAAACGGGTCGAGATCACCGGTGCCGCGATCAACCCATACTCACGCGAGCACCCGGCCGAGTTCATCCAGACGGGCATCTCGACGATCGATGGCCTGAACACCCTGGTCCGCGGCCAGAAGCTCCCGCTGTTTTCCGGCGCGGGACTCCCGCACAACGAGGTGGCACTGCAAATCGCCCGGCAGGCCAAAGTCGTCGGGAGCCGCGAATCGTTCGGCGTCGTATTCGCCGCGATGGGAATCACGCATGAGGAGGCCCGTGTGTTCATGGACGACTTCGAGCGCACGGGGGCGCTGCGCCGCGCCGTCCTGTTCCTGAACCTGGCGGACGATCCCGCGGTCGAACGGCTCATCACGCCCCGGATGGCCTTGACGGCGGCCGAGTACCTCGCGTACGAAGTTGGGATGCACATCCTCGTGATCCTGACCGACATGACCAACTACGCCGAGGCGCTGCGGCAAATCGGAGCAGCGCGGGAAGAGGTGCCTGGTCGTCGCGGTTATCCCGGTTATATGTACACGGATCTGGCCACGATGTACGAGCGCGCAGGCCGCATTCGCGGGAAGAAGGGGAGCATCACACAGATCCCGATCATGTCGATTCCGGACGACGACTGGACCCACCCGATCGCGGACCTCACCGGGTACATCACCGAAGGACAAATCGCGATCGCCCGGGATCTCCATCGCAAAGCGATCTATCCGCCCGTCGATCCGCTTCCATCCCTCTCCCGCTTGATGGACGCTGGAATTGGAAAGGGACGCACGCGGGAAGACCACAAGCAGGTTGCGGACCAACTGTACGCGGCGTACGCGGAAGGGAAGGACGTTCGCGGCCTTGTGGCCATCGTCGGAAAAGAGGCCCTCTCGGACCGGGACCGCAAGATGCTCGAGTTCGCGGACCGCTTCGAGCAGGAGTTCGTCCGCCAGGGATCGGAGGAAGACCGGACGATCGAGCAGACGCTCGAAATCGGCTGGGTGTTGCTCGCGACGCTCGATGAAGCCTGGCTCACGAAGATCGATCGGAAGACTTTGGAGGGCTACCATCCCGCGCACCGCGGCAAGGCCCCCGCGGCCCCGAAAGAGGTCGTCGCCTGATGGTGCTCGTTCAGTACAAGCCGACGCGGTCCCAACTCCTCCAGCTGCGGCGGATTCGCCGGACCGCGGAGCGCGGACACCGTCTGCTGAAGCTCAAACAGGACGCCTTGATCGTCGAGTTCTTCCGAGTGCTCGAACGGGCGAAGGCGGTTCGATCGAATCTCGTGGAGAAGTACCGGGTCGCGGAGGCCCGGATCGCGATCGCACGGGCGATCGAGGGATCCATCGGGGTGAAGTCCGCCGCGTTCGCGCTCACCGAGACGCCGACCTTGGACCTCAAGACGAAGAACGTCATGGGGATCGTGGTCCCGAAGATCGACGCGAAGGCCGTGCGCAAGACGATCGGCCAACGGGGGTACGGGATCGTCGGGACGAGTCCCCGGATCGACGAAGCGGCCGAGGCCTACGAAAATCTCGTCGAGGACGTCATCACCGCGGCGGAAATCGAGACGACGATGCGCCGGTTGATCGAGGAGATTGAGAAGGTCAAGCGACGGGTGAATGCGCTTGAGTACCGCGTGATCCCGGAGCTCAAGGCCACGGAACGGTTCATCCGTCAGCGTTTGGAAGAGATGGAGCGGGACAATTTCATGCGGCTCAAGCGGTTCAAAGCGACCGCGGGGTCGTAGGCCGAACGCGCGCACTCGGCGAGGGCATCGGCACGGTTCCGTCGAGCTAAGGATGCCTCATCGATACGATGGGTTCGGCGGCCCAGTCCCCTTCGTCCTCGGGTGTTGTGGGCCTGTGTTCCGGTTCATTGTCCGAGCTTCCTGTTTGCGAACGCAGGCCCATCGGGGGAGGTGACGCCCGCAGAGGGTTCCGCCAATCCCCGCGACGGTATCGGCCGCGGCCGGCGAACTGCATCATCATCTCCCGCAGCCCAGGAAGGTCGTCGACATCGTACCAATTGGCCAGCATCTCGCCGTACCGCTCTCCCAGGTCCGCGAGGAAGTCGTTCAAGCTCCGTGAGGCGTCCACCGGCAATCGTCCCGGATAGATCGCCGCAAGGTAGACGTGCTTCCCCCGTTCCACCGCCACGTTCCGGTTCCCGAACTCGAACCGCTTCAACTCCTCGTGCTCTTCCTTGAAGGCGTCCCGCACGAACATCGTGATGGCCGTAAGCATTCCCGCGAGGATGTCGTCGTCCACCTCCCGATTCGGACGTGCGGTCGTGTGCATGAGGAGCCGCCCCTCGAGCCCGACGAGGAAGAGGTCCTCCGGGGTCGCCCGCCACGGGAACCGCTTCCAGCCGACGTATCCCACAATCGCGATTCCAAGGATCGCAAGGCCGGTCCACGGGCTGATCAGGGCGGACCAGATCGACGAGCTGTACCATACGGTCAGCGACATGATCGAAGGGGAAATGCTCGCGTTCCCGGTGGAGAGCGTGGCGCGAACGGCCACGGGCTTCGTTGCGAGACCGGAGAGGTCCTGTCCGTTCGAGACCCCCGCCCAGCTGGCTCCGCCGTCCACGGAGACCTCGTATGTGATCGAGGTCCCGGGAGGCCGGGTGTCGTTCACGGAGAACGACTGCCACGTGAAGATCGGCTCTTCCGGGAGGAACGGCGCGGTTCGCAGGATGCCCGCCAGCGCGTAGGTTTCCGTCCGAACCGAAAGGCTCGTGACGACGGGCGTGCCGGCACCGTCCGTATTGAGCAAGAGCCTCCACTGCAGGAATCGGTTCGGCGGACTGCCGATTCGCGACCCCGCCACCCCCTGCCATGGGGTCCAGGATGAATCGCCCGGCGATGAAGTGTTCCCGGTCCTCGTTTCGACGGCGACGGAGGTCGCCGGAGGACCCGTTGTCGCTTTCACGTCGAGCGCTGCCCACATCGCGGCGGAACCGGCGTCGATCGGAAGGCTAGTGAAGGTCCCGTTCAGGTACTGCACGGCGGTCAGCGTCACGTTGTCGATCCACACCGACATCGACGCCTCCGCCGTCCCAATCCGGATGAGCTCCAGCGAGAAGGAGAGGTTGAACGAACCGGTTCCCTGGAGCGCGGGGTCGCTGCTCAGATCGAGCGACAGGGTTCGGGTTCCCGTCGGTATGGGGGACTCGCTCCAATTGAAGCCGCCCACGGTTACCCGGAGGTAGGGCACCACGTTCGCCGACGGCGTCGCAACCGCATCGAACCGGAGTTTTAGGGTCCCCGGGGTCCCGCTCGAGGGATCGGGCTTCAGGAACGTCTGGGAGACGCTCGCCTTCTCGTCGAAGGCGGTGTTGTTGAACAGGACAAGGTCGTCGACGGACGCCATGTACTTGCCCAAATTCCCGAGGAAACCGACTTCCACTTGGTCGATCTGGTCGTTCGTCCCGAACGACGGAGAGATGTCGAAGACATATCGGTGCCACCCGGGGGAGAGGGACTGCGGAATCCAGCTCACCCAGTTTTGGCCCCCGAGGTTGGTGATGAGGATGGAAGCCGCGAGGCCGCTCGCGTTCGAATTGATCCAGACCCCGAGCCGATTGTAGGCGCTCCAATTCCACGTTCCGGGATCGTCGCGGATTGCGCCGATCCAGTTTCCAACTCCTGACTGGCCAATCGTCAGGTTGTCCCTCAACGAGCCGCTGCCTTCCTCGCGAACCACGGTCGATTGACTGAGGACGCTGGAACTCTTCCCGTTCGAGACGCTCGTCCACAGTTGCGTCCCGAACACATTGTCCATCGAATCAAACTGGGCTCTCGGGGTCAGATGCCAGAGCCGACCGCTCCCCCTGGGGTCCCTCGCGGACAACACCTGGCCTGTGGTTCCATTGATGTACGTCCAGGGTCCCATCGTCTGATTGAACGCACCGTCCTGGATCAGGTTCGTCGCATGGTTGATGAGTCGGACACCTGAGTTCACGGCGACATTCATCGCCGCGTCCTCTGAGGCCAGGAAGTCTGCGTCGCTCGTGTAGTTCCGCCAGTCCGGCGTCCGTCCGAGCGTCGCAATCCCGGGTGCCAATGTCACGCCCGTCGCGTTGTAGTCGGCAAGCGTCGAGAAGTCCCAAGTCGCACGCTTCATGCCGCTGCCCTCCTCGAAGACGGCAGGATCCGCGGCGGCCGCGGGAAGCAGCATCATCGCCAGGAGGAGGAGCAACACCGCTGCGGGGTACGCGGCAAATCGTTGGTTCATTTGTGGGTGCCTCGGCGGCCGTGACCGGAGCCGCTCCCTGGGCGACCCGTACCCCTCCCCCCGCCAGGGGTTGCTCGCGCGTTGGTCGCGTGGTTCATAAATGTATCGGGGCCAGAACCGTCTCCGCGAGGAATCCGCCCGACGGCCGCAGTACCGCGGCTGCGTTTGCACCGATCAGGCGTCTAGCGAGTCGCGGGACAAGTTCATCCACACGAAATCGTTCCCGCAAGTGTGATCGAGCGGCTTGCGAAGGTTTGGGATGATCCCGCCAACCGGGCCAAGCTGCTCTGGCGACTCTGGATCGTCTCGACCGGCTTCACGTTGTTCGGTTTCGCAGTGATGTTCTACCTGGTTCTGTTCCCGCATCGCTAGGCCCGCTCAGCTCGCCCGGCCTTCGTTCCGCGCGGGCCGATATCGGAGGCGGGACACGAACCGATCCGAGAATTCCTTGAGCCCCTGCAGGTCTTGGGGATCTCCGCTCCATCGCGCAAAGACCTCTCCGAACCGGCGCTCGAGATCGTCCATGAATCTCCGAAGGTCTTTCTCCGACCACCGCGGCACCCGCCCGGAGTAGACGGCGGCCAGATACGCATTCTTGCCCCGTTGGAGGAGGGCGGTCTTCCCACCGAGTTGGAAGCGCTTCAGGTCGCCGTTCTCCTCGTGATCGAAGTCCGTCAGGAAGCTGAGGATCGCCGTGAGCATCGCGGACAGGATGTCCTCGTCGCGGTCCGCTCGCATGCGCCGCGTGTTGTGCATCATGAGCCGGCCTTCCTTCGAAATCAGGAAGACGTCGTCGATCGCGAAGGCCCGCCGGACCCACCCCGCGTATCCGACATAAGCCCCGCCCAGAACGATCGCGGCAACAAGTCCGTACGGGTAGAGCGCCGCTTGGAGCAGATTCATCGGTCGCACATTGACGCGAGCGGATCCGAACTGTCCGGAACCCGCGACGGTCGCGTTGACGAACCAGTCCCCCACGGAGCCGGCGACGTAGGTCCCCGCGTTGTCGACGTGACCGAGCCGGTCCGTAGTCGACCAGATGATGGAGGCATTCAGCGGATGACCGCCGGCGTCCACGACCGATGCGGAGAACGCGATGGACTGCCCGACCTCCACGTCGAGGGAGGGAGACCAGGTGAGCTGCACGTGGTCCGCGGGCCCGAGGAATTCGTACGTGGCCCGGATGCGGACGAGTCCCGGGGTCTGAAGGCCGTTCCCTGTGCTCAGATCGGCGCGCCATCGCAAGGGCCGTCCTTGCACAGCGGCGAGAGAGCCCGACGGCGGCACGGGCGCGAGCGATGAATTGTCGCCCGCGAGGAACGCGATCGCGGTCCCGACTGCTCCCGTCCACGTCGCGTTGAACGAACGCCAGCGCAGGAAGTCGGGCAACGGGGTGAACACGTCCGAGAGGATTGTCCCGGAGGGAGCGCGGTGACGGACGTCGACGAATACCGATGAAAGGCTTGGGGACAGACTCGCGTTCGTCGTGTTGAAGTCGACGCGGATCTGGAAGTGGTCCGCCCCGGGAAGGCTCACGATGTAATGTCCGCCTTTGATCCAGGTTTGCCACGGACTCCACGACGGGCTGCCCGGGTTCGTCCCGTTCCCCGTCCGCAACCGGAGTGCCGCGAGCGTTCCACTCGGGACAGTGGCACCCCATGTGACGTTGTCGAATTCCGACGACAGCGGGAGAGGAATCGCGATGGACTCGAACGTCCCGTTGCCGCGATTGGGCCATTCCAACGAGACGTTGTCGAGGCGCAAGTTCGCGTGCGACGCAGAGACATTGTTCACGAGGACTCGCAGTTGGAACGAGAGGGTGTAATTGCCCGTGTCGGCGGAGATGGATGAGACATCCGCTCCGAAGTGCTGCCACGTCCCGGCGCTGCCGTAGCCGAACGGGGCATCGACCGTCCCAGCGGATCCCGAGAGACTCGCCGATGCCCTCGCGGAGGCGACACCGGACACGTTCACCCACGACCAGTCGAAGGACAGGTAGCCGCTCCCCGGAGCCGCCGTCGTGGGAATCGATTTCTTGATCCGCTGTGTGATCGCGGCACTCTCATTCAACGAATGGGCGGTGCCCAGGGTGGCGTAATCGAAGTACATCTGAGTCGTCGGCACATTCAGCCCATTGACGCGAAATCGAACGTTCCCGAGCGACTGCCTTTCCTGCACGCTCCCGAGGCCCGTGAGGTTGACGGCCACCTCGTTCCAGCCTTGGGTCAAGGGAATTGCGGGGGTTGTCCGAGGCGAGACCCCGACCGTCGCGGTGATATTGAACGACAGCGGAGGGTTCACATCGGTCGCGTTGATCCAGACGACCAGGTGGTCCCATGCGGACCAGTTCACGGTGCCCGAGTGAAGAGCGCTGACCCAGGTGGCCCCCGATGAGATGTTCAGGGTCATGCCCATCGACCCGAGGCCTTGCACCTTGTTCACCGTCTCGAGGGAGATCCCTCCGACCGTGCTCGGCGGGGAACTCCAGATCCAATCGGTCAGTTGGTCAAAGGTGTCCCAGTCCGCCCCATTGTTGTAGGCGAAGATGGCGTCCTGGGGGGCCGCCTCCCGCGACGCGGTGACCTGACCGGTCGGGCCACTCGCGAACGTCCAATTCGACGCGCTCCCAAAATCGCCGTTCGCCACGTGGTTCGTGGAATCGCTGCGGAGTTCGAGGCCTCTCGGCCCGGAGCTCATGTTGACGTTGAGCGACGCGTTCGCGAGGAATTGAGCGGGCGATGTCCACGCAACGGTCTCGGCTTGCCACGGCAAGACCGCACGGCCCCCGTTGAGCTCGACATTCTGCAACGTGAGGCTACTCGCCGCGCCGAACGTCCATGTGACGGTCCGAGACGCGTCCGGGTTCGTGATCACGATCGGTGCGTCCGCCCGACCCACGGGGATTGCAGAAAGGAACAGGGCCAGGATCAGGATTCCGAGGAGCGGCACGACGACCGCGGTCTCGGCCTTCAGTCTGGGTCCTTGCGTGAGCATGGGCATTCCGATGGGTCCCCCCTGCTCCCGCCCGTGACCATTTACGTTCATCCGCGCAGCGGATGTCCGTTCGGGGAGCGCAACCATCTGAGCGTGCGTACTTAATGATTTCGAAAAATCTGTTTGAGAACCTTGGAACATTCCTCGGATTGTTGCGGAACGTCTACGCGAGCTGGAGTTGTTGCTCCGCGACGAGCGCCCCGAGGCGGCGGAACACGTCTTCGACGCGCTCACCCGTCTTCGCCGACGTGAGGAAAAATTCGGCGTGGTATGCCTTCGCGAACGCGGCGATGTCAATCTCTCGGAAGCGTGCGCTCCCGGCCAGGTCCGACTTGTTGACCGCGATCAGGATCGGCACCTTCCCGACGACGTCCTCCACGCCGTCGATCCAGTCGTCCAGGTTGTCGAGCGTCCGACGCCGCGTGAGGTCGGCGACCGCGAGGATGCCATTCGCCCCGTAGAAGTACGCGTCTTTCAGGAGTTCCCGGAATCCCTTCTCCCCCATGATGTCCCAGATCGTCATGTCGAGGTCCAAGAGGAGATCGTATTCCGGAAGGAGGATGCGGGCCTCTTTCTTCGTCACATGCGTCCCGATCGTCGTGAGGTATTCCTCGTCAAACATGTTGATCGTGTATCGGCGGATCAACGACGTCTTGCCGACCGCCTTGTCCCCGACGAGACAGATCTTCGACTTCAGCTGTTTCTGCTTCGTCATCCGACGTCCTCGCCCGGAACCGCGGCCCGACTTCGACGCTGCCTACTTAACGATTCTCGCGCTGTTCTCCCGGTTGATTCATGTCGCGACCGCCATGCCTTCGCGCTGGAGGACCATCGTGCCGAGCCGCCGGAAGAGGACCTCCACGTTCTCCCCCGTCTTCGCCGAGGCGTAGAAGTACGGCGCCTCGAACGCGCGCACGGCCTGCTCGATCTCCTTGTCGCCGTACAGGATCATGACCTCGTCCTTCAAGTCGATCTTGTTGACCGCATACACGACCGGGATCTCGCCAACGACGTTGAAGACGCTCTGCACCCAGTCGTCGAGCTCCTTGAGCGTCGAGTACCGCGTGAGGTCGCACACCGCGACGACCCCTTTCGCCCCGTGGAAGAACGCTTCCTTCAGGAGGTCCCGGAAGCCCTTCTCCCCCATGATGTCCCAGACCGTCATGTCCATGTGGATGTTCGTGCGGTCCCGCGTCTCGAACGTCATCTCGCGCTTCGAGACCTTCGCGCCGAGCGTTGTGATGTAGCGGTCGTCGAACTCGTCCTGGACGAACCGCCGGATCAAGGAGGTCTTGCCGACGGCCGCCTCGCCGACGAGACAGACCTTCGTCTTGATGCGCTGATCCTCGGGCATCGGGGGTGTCCGTCGGATTCGCCTTGGATTACTTAAAGGGTCCGCCGAATCCCGCGTCCGAACGAACCTTTTTCTCCGTCGTCCTCTTCGGGGCCACGATGCGCCTGGAGCATCGCCTGATCCTGGCCCTCGACGTCGTCGAGCCGGAAGCGGCGATGTCCGTCGCCAAAGCGGTCCGTGGGGAAGTCGACGCGATCAAGGTCGGGTGGGCCCTGTTCCTGTCCGGCGGGCGGGACATCTTCCGCGACCTCGCGCGGTTTGGATACCTCCTGGCGGACCTCCGGACCGCGGAGATCCCGAACACGACGCGCCTCATCGTCGAGCAGGTCGCCCAGATGGGCGCATCGGGGATCATCACGCAAGGGTTCGTCGGGGAGGACAGCGTCCGAGCGGCGGTCGAATCGGCGGGCCGCGCGGAGGTCTTCGTGATCACGGAGATGAGCCATCCCGGCGGCGCGGAGTTCACGGCCCCCCACGCGGAGGAAATGGCCCGCCTCGCGGTCCGCGCGGGCGCGGCGGGAATCGTCGCGCCGGCCACGCGGCCGGAGCGAGTCAAGCGCCTCCGGGAAATCGTTGGCACCAAGCTCATCCTTGCGCCCGGAGTCGGCGCGCAGGGCGGGAAGCCGGCGGAGGCGATCCGCGCCGGGGCCGATGCGGTGATCGTGGGTCGCTCCATCTACGAGTCCAAGGATCCGCGGGCTTCCGCGGAAGCTATTGCGCGGGAGATTCGTCGCTCGCGCGGCGAAGCCTTTTGACGACACGTCGTGATGGTCTGCTCGTGGAACCGACCCAGGATCGCGACGCGGTGAAGAGGTTCCTCGACGCGGATCCCGTGGGGACCGCATTCGTTTGGGAGCGGGGCCTCCGACCCGATGCGCGGGCCACCGTGTTCACGGTCGGTTCGGCGCCTCGTGCCGTCCTGGGCATCGTGCGCCCGGCTTGGGCGGACGGCGCCTCCGGAGTCGCGATGCATGCCTTCCGTCCGGACGATGCGGGTGAGCTGTTGGCGGCATTGCCCAGGGGACCGGTCTTCGTCCATTTGACGGACGAGTGGATGGCTCCCCTCGCCGAGTCCCGCGCCGACCAACTGGATCTGAATCGCTTCTGGCTCTTCCGCCTCGACAAGCAAGACTTCGTCGACCACGAAGCCGCCGGCGTCCGCTCGTTGGGCCCGGAGTGGGCCTCTCTCGTCGCGCAACACTGGAGCCCAGGGTGGGACGCCACCGCATATATCCGCTCGAGGATAGACGCGGGTCCAGCAATGGCGATCTTCGACGGCGGGACGCCGGTCGCGTGGGTCCTCACCCACGTCGAGAGCCCGACCGTCTCCGTCATCGGTTTCATTCACGTGCTCGATCCGTACCGCCGTCGCGGGCACGCCTGTTCCCTGACGTCCGCGATCGTCAAGGACGTCTTGCGCCGCGGGAAGATCCCGGCCCTCCATGTGCAGACGGAGAACACGGCGAGCCTCGACCTCGTGCGGAAGCTCGGCTTCCGACGGCTGAGGCGGCAACTCTTTGGCGAAGGCGTGATCCGATGAGGATCTTCCCGCTAGCCGCGGACAGCCTCGGCGCGCGATCGATGGCGACCCTCGTCGAGACGCCCGACGTGACGATCCTGCTGGATCCGAGCGTCCGACTCGGACCATATCGCTACGACCTCCCGCCGCATCCGAGCGAACGGTCGCGGCAGAAAGAACTCTGGCAGGTTATCCGAGAGGCTTCAAAGAAGGCGGACGTCCTCACGGTCAGCCACTACCATTACGATCATCACAACCCGGCCGCCCCCTCGATCTTTCGCGGCAAGACCGCGTTCCTGAAGGATGGCAAATTCCACATTAACCGGAGTCAGCGGGAACGCTCGAGTGCGTTCGTTCGCAAGTTGAAATCGTATCCAAAAGAGGTCCAGGTGGCCGACGGCAACCAGATCGACTACGGCGGGACGGAGCTCCTGTTCTCGCCCGCGGTGCCGCACGGCTACAACGACGAACTCGGCTACGTCGTCATGACGCGGATTGCCCAAGGAGGCGAGACGTTTGTCCACACCGCGGACGTGATCGGACCGCCTTTGAAGGAGCACCTCTCGTTCCTCATCGATGCCCAGCCGACCGTCCTCTACGTGGACGGGCCGATGACGCACATGCCAGAAAACTATCCGGCGGTGCACACGAAGCGGTCGCTCTCCCACCTGGCCCGGATCCTCCGGACCACGGATGTCCGGACGCTGATCCTGGACCATCACATCCTCCGGGACCGAGAATGGCGAACCCGCATGATGCCTGTCTTCGAGGCGGGGAAGGAGCATGACGTGGCCGTGTTGACCGCGGCGGAATTCGCCGGCAAGTCCGTCGACCAACTCGAGGCGAACCGCGACAAGCTCTACGGGATCGAGCCGAGCCCGAAAACCATAAGTGGCCCGGGCCCTTCGGAGGGATGAGATGGCCAAAGAGCACCACTGCCCGAACCACGGCGCACAGCCGTGCAACGC